>CAMIVR010000121.1 GCA_946402065.1 uncultured Brevibacillus sp.
AGGACAACTTATCCCATCAATTGATGGACATTATGTATTAGCATTAACACCATTCCACCTAGATGCCCTCGACAATCCGCGGAACCCGCTTGCCGACCTGTCTGAACAGCTCATCCTCATCAATCGTCACCAGCTGCCGGTTGCGCATCAGCACCTGGCCATTCACGATCGTCGTGTCGACGTCAGCCCCTGTCGCGCTGTAAGCAAGCAGCGAATAAATGTTGTGGATCGGCTGCAGATGCGGCTTTTGCAGGTCGATCAGGATGATGTCAGCACGCTTGCCTGCTTCCAGCGTTCCGACCTGATCTGCGATGCCGAGTAATTTCGCGCTCTCGATCGTGGCCATCTGCAGCGCCGTTTTTGCCGGGAGCTGCGTGGGATCGCCGTAATCCAGCTTTTGCAGCCAGCTCGCCGCCTTGATTTCGGCAAACATGTCCAGCGTCGTGGCGCTGCCCGCTCCATCCGTTCCCAGCCCGACGGTAATGCCCTGACTGTTCAGGTCAACGACCGGAGCGATGCCGCAGCCCAGCTTCAAATTGCTCAGCGGGTTGTGGGCGACCCCGCCGCGCATCCCGCGCAAATAACCGATGTCCTTGCGGGTCAGATGAACACTGTGCGCGAGCAGGACGTGATTGTGCTCGAACAAACCGAGGTGGTACAGGTATTCGGTCGGCGTCTGCTGGTAGTTTTCCCTGATTTTCACGATCTCCTCTTTTGTCTCTGCCAGATGGATGTGAATCGGCACCTGGCGCTGGCGGGCAAGCGCGATGACCTCTGTCAGCGGCTCGGGCGGACACGTAAAGGGAGCGTGCGGCCCAAACATAGTCGTGATCCGGCCATCGCCGGCGCCAGTCCACCGATCGATCAGGTCGATTGCCTCGCTCATCCGCTTGCCGCCATCGTCGGCGAAGAAGACCAACCCCCGCGTCAGCGAAGCGCGCATCCCGGTATCGACAACAGCTTGGGCGATTTCATTCATGTGGATGTACATATCGGCAAAGGCGGTCGTACCCGACCGGATCATTTCCGCCATGGCCAACTGCGCTCCCCAGTAAATATCTTCTTCATTCATCCGGTCTTCGGCAGGCAGCATCTTTTTCTCCAGCCAGTCCATCAGCTTCAGATCGTCGGAAAATCCCCGCAGCAGCGACATCGGGGTGTGGTTGTGGCCATTGATCAACCCGGGCATGGCAACCATGCCGGCAGCGTGAATCACTTCGTCTACCGCCTCTTGCGACAGGTCCCCGCCAATGCTCTTGATCGCTGCCCCCTCGATTACGATATCACCGACGAACGGCGCATCACCGTCACGCATCGTCAGAATCGTAGCTCCTTTAATCAACCGTCTTGTCATAAAAAAACCTCCTCTATCTGTCGAGATAGAGGAAGTGTACGGCTTCACGCAAGGTGAAGGTCAATATGCTAGAACATGCTTTTGCGGCTTTCCGCATAGCTGGCGATCAGCAGAACGGCAGTTTCGTCGCCGACGTTTTTGACGATGTGCGGTACACACGCCTGCCAGGCAAAAGAGTCGCCTTCTTCCAGCAGAGCGGTATCCTCGCCCTGCTGGACGAGGACTTTGCCCTTCTGCACGAAGTGACACTCGACACCGTCGTGGACGTTCGTCTCCGCTTCTTTCGGATAGCCGACGGGCAGCTCGATCAAACTTAGTCTGAGGGGGCCCTCCGCGATCAAATGCTCGACTTTCAGCTGCTCTTTGCCGTAGACACTCGTCGTCCGCTCGTGTTTTTTCACGATGTGCATGCGATCCTCTTTGTCCAGCAGCAAGTAAGGGAGCGGGACCTGCAAAAATTTGGCGATACTCGCAAGCGTCGAGATCGACGGAGACGTTTTATTGTTTTCGACATGGCTCATAAAGCCTTTGGATAGACCCGTTCCTGCACAGAGCTCCGCAATGGTGATGCCGCGTTTTTTGCGGATGGCACGAATGGTTGAACCGATTTCCATATGTGTGATCTCCCGTTTTTCTATAGTGAATCTTCCTTTCATAGTAGCAAAATGATCGTCCGGTTTCCAGTCAAGTGCTTTGACAGCAGTCAGTGTCCGATGATATAATTTTTCTCATAGAGAAAAAAGTTTTCTATTCATATAAATCAAGCGAGGCGATGAGAAATATGATGCCGTCACTCTTCTTGTCCCACGGAGCCCCGTATCTGGCCATTCAGGATAATGAATACACCCGGCGCCTGCAGGAAATCGGCAAGCAGCTTGGCCGCCCGCGGGCGATCGTGATTTTTTCCGCTCACTATGAAACAGATGTGCTGCACTACACGTGTCCGGCTGACGAGCATGGGACGATTTACGATTTTTACGGATTCCCCGAGCAGCTGTATACGATCAAATATCCGGCCAAAAGCTCTCCGGAGACGGCTGAGCTGCTCGCCGGACTGCTCAAGGAAGCCGGAATTCCCGCCGTCGTCGACCGGGAGCGGGGACTTGATCACGGCTCTTGGGTGCTGCTCGCGCACATGTTTCCGCAAGCTGACATTCCGGTTGTCAGCCTGTCCATTAACCGCAGCCTCAGCCCCGAGCAGCAGTACCAGATCGGCAAGGCTGTAGAGCGCTTGCGGCAGGAGGACATTCTCGTCATCGCCAGCGGCGGCACGTCACACAATTTGCGAATGATCGAGTGGAACGCGACCAAGCCGGCAGACTGGACGGTTGCGTTTGACGACTGGCTGCTCGCCAGGCTGGATGCCTGGGACACGGCCGCCCTGTTTGCCTACCGGACGCAAGCGCCCTATGCCGACCGGGCTGTGCCTGTCCATGGAAATGAACACTTTGTTCCGCTGTTCATCGCGATGGGGGCAGGTGACGAAGCCAAACAAACGACACTGCTGCATCGCAGCTATGACGTAGGCACATTGAGTCTGATCGCGCTGCAGTTTGCTTAACAGAACCACCAAGACATAACCCCGCGCTTTCGTCGATTGGCGAAGAGCGCGGGGTTTTTGTTACGGATTGGCCGCCGCAGCCTCTTTCCCGTGCAGACGCCGCGGGTCCGGCAGCGCGATGCTGAGGAGAGAAGCGAGTAGCAGCAGCAGGATCGAGGCGGCAAACGCAAGCTGGTATTCACCCGTCAGCTTGTAAACCAGACCGGGGATGTACGCGCCGAGTGCTGAACCCAGTTGATGGCTCAATGAGAGCAGACCGATGACAAACCCGATGGAGGAGTAGCGTTTGAAGTACGCCGTGACCAAGAGGGTCGTCGGAGCTACTGTGGCAAAGTCAACCAAACCGAACAGTACGGCAAAGGTGAGCAGCAAATACGGTTGATGCGTCCCCAGTAAAAGCAGGATGGACACTGCCCGAGTCACGTACAGGATGGCCAGCATGCTCTTGTTGCTGAAGCGGTCGGCAATATGCCCGGACAGCAGCGTGCCGAGGATGTTAAAGCCGGCGAGCAGACTGACTGCGGCCCCCGTTGTCTGGGTGGAAAAGCTCCGTTCCCGGACGTAATGATGCCGATCGCCAGACCTTTCTTCGTAGTAATAGCGTACGTTACTATTCAGGCAATTTCCATACCATAGTGGAGAACATGCTTGTAATTCGTCTCCACTTTGAAGGATAATAGATATGATCTCCTGCAATTTGAAAGAGGTGATGAATTGGTTGGACAATGTGGACATTCGCATCTTGGAACTGTTGCAGTTGGATGGCCGGATGACGCTAAGTGACTTGTCAAAGCAACTGTCGCTTAGCAGGCCGAGTGTTGCCGACAGAATCAGACGGTTGGAAGATCGCCAAATCATTGAAGGATATACCGCACGCATCTCGCTAAAAGCAGTGGGGCGGGGCATTCTCGTTTTTATTCAAATGAGCGAGCTGCAGGTGGCTTGCCACGAGTTTGAAAAGATCGCCAAGAAAGAACAGGACATACTGGAATGCCACCGGATTACGGGGGCAGCCAGCTACTTGATCAAAGCCGCAGTAGCCAGCATGGAGAAGCTGGAGGCGCTCGTCGATCGGCTGATTCCTTACGGTCGGGTGCATACCTCGATCCGATTGTCGTCCCCGGTAGCCCATCGCCATGTGACGCCTGGCGTTGCGGAAGAGGAAATCTGAGACTTTACGTACGGAATTCGTTCGTAAAAAAAGGAGGGAATCAAAAGGATGAATTCGTTTGTCTATCAAAATCCGACGGAGTTGATTTTCGGCAAAGGGGAAATCGCCCAATTGGCCAGCCGGGCAGCGAAGCTTGGCAAAAACGTGCTCGTCGTCTACGGTGGGGGGAGCATCAAAGCGTCCGGCCTCTACGATACGGTCATGTCGATTCTGGCCGAACAGGGCTGCCAGGTAAGCGAGCTGGCCGGTGTTGAACCGAATCCGCGGCTTGGCACGGTGTACAAGGGGATAAAGATATGCCGCTCGGAAAACATCGACTGGATACTCGCCGTGGGGGGCGGAAGCGTCGTGGATGCGGCCAAAGCAATCGCCGTCGGGGCACTTTACGACGGGGATGTCTGGGACATTTACTCGCTCAAAACGATTTCCGAGGATGCGCTGCCGCTCGGTGTCGTGCTGACACTGGCTGCCACCGGTTCCGAGATGAACCGCAGCAGCGTGATCACCAACTGGGAGACGAAGGAGAAATTTGGCGGCAGAACGACCTTCCCGGCCTTTTCGATTCTCGATCCGGTCTACACGTTTACGGTTCCGCGCGACCAGACGGTCAACGGCATTTGCGATATGATGTCACACGTATTTGAGCAGTATTTCTCGCATACGCCAGAGATTCCCCTGCAGTCCCGTTTTGCCGAATCCATTCTGCTGACGGTGATTGAAAATGCCGAGCGCGTACTGGATAACCCGGAGGATTACGATGGCCGCGCCAACCTGCTCCTCTGCGGTACGATGGCGCTGAACGGCACGCTGCCGATGGGCGTGACGACCGACTGGGCTTCGCACGCGATCGAGCATGCGATCAGCGCGATCTACGATATTCCCCACGGGGCGGGACTGGCCATTGTCCTCCCCCGCTGGATGCGATATGTGTACAAGGAAAACATCGCCCGCTTTAAACAGTACGCACTGCGCGTCTGGAACGTCGACGGCGAAGGCAAGACGGATGAGCAAATCGCCCTTGCCGGCATCGCCCAAACAGAAGCGTTCTTCAAGCGGATTGGCGCACCGGGCCGTTTGGCCGACTACCAGATCGGCGATGAGAACCTCGACCGGATGGCCCGGCTGGCGACGAGGTTTGGCTCAATCGGCCAGTTTAAAACGCTGGGCTTCGATGATGTAAGAGAAATTCTTCGCGCGTGCCTGTAGCGCACTGGCGGCCATGTGTCGAAACGCTCGGCGTTTTGATGCATGGTTTTTTGGCTGCTTGCAACGTTTGCCAAATCTTGTTGAAACGTGCGAATGAAAGCGAAAAATAGCGTAATTTGTAGTATATTTTGAATTGAATGAATTCGGAATAGGAGTATAATGGAAAAGAGTCATTAGAAATTCCCATATTATACATAACTATATGTTACTTGCTCTGAGCGCCTAATCCACGTTCCAGTCGGTTATCTCTTTAACTTCGGGGATAGCCTTTCTAGTTTTCGATATTCGTTGAGAACCCTTCGAACTAAGACATTTGTAACTAGATTGCGTGACAAAAGAGGAGTGATGTAGTGATGGGGGAAGTAATCGCGACGTCAAAATTGTCCAAAAAGCTGACTTTTCAACAACAAGCTTCCGGCTCTCACAACATGTTTATGGAACGCTTTCCAGATGCACTGCTTCAATTGAATCTGGAAGGCGCTATCGTGTATGTGAATTCTCTTTGTGAACGGCTTTTCGGTTACTACGAGGGCGAATTGCGTGAAATGACTTTTGTGAATCTGATTGCGCCGAAAGAGCGGGATCTCGTTTATTGGTACTTGAATCAAGCCGCCGAAGGGGAAGATCAGGAATTTGACGTGCCTGTTTTGCATAAGCTCGGCCACCGAATCAATATAACACTGCGCGTGTTCCCGATATCCGAGCAGGGACACAGTCTGGGGCTGTACGTCGTGGCTATGCCTAGTTCGGCGTCCAAAGCAGGCAGTACGCTGGAAATCATTCCGCTCAACAGCGAGCTGTGTGAACGAAAACAATTCATCGAAAATCTGCAGCAAAGTGAAAAGCGATATCAGCGCCTGGTCGAGGAAGTTTCGGATGCGGTGATCATCTGTGCCGCAGGGAAGCTGCTGTATTCCAATCACGCAGCCATCCAGCTGCTGGGGGCCACATCGAAGGATGATTTCAGCGATCGTTCATTTTACGACTTCGTCCACCCGGATGATCTCGAACGGGTCAGGAGTCAGCTCGTCATGGTCGAGCAGGGCGAGGAGCTTGACATGATTGAAGTCCAGCTGCAGAGCATTGATGCCAAAATAAAAACGGTCGAATTAAAAGGAATGTCGACCTATTACCAGGAAAAGCCGGCCGTTTCCGTCATTGTCCGCGACATTTCCGAGCGCAAAGAGACACAGCAGCTGCTCCTGCATTCCGAAAAGCTGTCGATGGCGGGGCAATTAGCCGCCGGGATCGCCCATGAGATCCGCAATCCGCTGACATCGCTCAAAGGCTTTTTGCAGCTCATCCAATTGGATGGCAGTGAAAAGCAAGAGTACTATGCCATCATGGCTTCCGAGCTGGACAGGATCGAGAGCATCGTCAGCGAGCTGCTGACGTTGGCCAAGCCGAATTCGGTCTGTTTCAAGGAGCGCAATCTGATTCACCTGCTCAAGCATGTCGTGACGTTGTTGGAAACAAAGGCAATCATTCAAAATATACAAATTACGACAATATACGAGGTCGAGAGCGCTTTCATCCACTGCGATGAGAATCAGCTCAAGCAAGCATTCATCAACTTTATCAAGAACGGCATTGAAGCGATGAAGGATGGCGGGGAGATGGTCATTCGGCTCAGCAAGAAAACCGACGCCAGCTACCTCATTTCAATCATCGATCAAGGCTGCGGCATTCCGTCAGAGCAGATGGGCAAGCTGGGAGACCCCTTTTATACGACGAAAGAAATGGGGACAGGACTCGGCTTGATGATGAGTTACAAAATAATCGATAACCACCAGGGAAAAATCCACATCGACAGTGAAGTCAAGATGGGGACAGCGGTGCATGTAGAGCTGCCAATGCTGATCAAATACTAGGAAAATCGCGTATGATCGCCCCCGCCACGGGGAAGTCGAAAGCAGGTCGTAGGCGTTATGAAGTAAGGGGAGAGATATGTTGGACATCAATCTTTCAACTATGGATGATTTGGCCACGCTGGATTATTTGAAAGAGTACTCTTCACTTCTCAATCAAATCGACTCGATCGAACTTTCGGCATTGGACTCTATTTGTACGCGTATTACCATGGCCCAGCAGGTGAGCGAGGAACAAAAGCAGGTTCATTTTTCGCTGCTCGCGGAAATCAAGCAGATAAAAGAAAAAATCCAGCAGCAAATCTGGATGTCGAAGCACCTGAAAATATTGCATGAGTTGGGACAAGCCTTTACCAAGACGTTTGATCAGCAGCAGATCTGTCAAATGGCATACGATCTGGCGTCGCAGGTTATGCCGACCGATGCCTTTTTTATTGCCTGCTGCCAACCGGGCGCAGGAGAAATCGACATTCCGTTTGCCATAGATGACGGCATCCACTGCAATCCGTTCACATTGCCGTTGGGAACAGGAAATGTCACGCGAGTGCTGCGCACCGGCCAAACGGTTCATTTGCAAAACAGGGAAGACATTCATACTTCGCCCCTCGCTTGCTTCGGCCGAATGGACAAATTGACGGAGACGGCGATCTACGTCCCGATGTTCGCGGGCGATCAGATAAGGGGCGTCATCTCGGCGCAAAGCTACCAGCGCTTTGCCTACAGGGCAGAGCATGAAGAGCTGTTGCAAATCATCGGCATGAAAGTAGCCGGTGCAATTGAAACGGCGAAGCTCTATCAAGAACTGTACACGATTGCCCTGCATGATGAGCTGACCAGTATTAAAAATTACCGGGCGTTCCAGCGTGATGCGAAGCAGCTGATCGAACGGGAAGCGGAGCGGCACGCCGTGACGTTGATCATGCTCGATTCCGACAACCTCAAGCAGGTGAACGACCGTTACGGACATCATATGGGCGACAAGCTGATCCAGCGCATTGCCCAGGCCATACAGGCTGATCAAAAGCCTGGCGAAGAGGTCTACCGCTATGCCGGTGATGAGTTCATGATTATGGTGCGTGATATATCGATTGCCCAGGCCGAAGAGAAGGTCGAGCGAATCAATCACTTTTTACGGACTCATCCACTTCATTACTACGATACGGTAATACCGGTCACAGTCAGTGTCGGCATTGCCAGCCACCCCGAGCATGCATGCAATGTAGACGCGCTGGTTCACGCTGCAGATATCGCCCTCTACCAATCCAAGCACAATGGCAAGAATTGCGTCACCGTCTTTCAAGGTCTGCGGTCCCCCCGAGCTAACAAAATGTTGGAAGGGTAGCAGGATTTTTTTGGGTATATTGCGAATGTTTTTGACGAAAAGCCTGCTGACCTGGTCACGGGCTGTCTGTACCCAAGGGGTGAACCGTTTTGCACGAGGATTTTGACATAGGTCCAAAAATTAGGCAGGATTTAAGCCCGGAGGAAATGCTCAAGATCATCTTTGACTATACCGCGAAAATTGCCAATGAAAAAAGCTTGGACAAGCTGCTGATGCTGATGGCGGACCTCGGCAGGGAGTTGATCGTGTCTGACAGATGTACACTCTGGCTGCTGGACAAAAACAAGGGCGAGCTCTGGACCAAAGTAGCGCACGGCCTGGATGAAATCCGCATCCCTGCTCATTCGGGAATCGCTGGGAAATCTCTGCAAACGGGAGAACCGATCATCATTGATGACGCCTACCTTGATGAACGATTCAACCAGGAAGTGGATCGCAGATCAGGCTATCGGACCAAAGCGATTCTCGTTACGCCGATCCGCAACAACGACGGGGAAATCGTCGGGGTGTATCAGGCGATTAACAAAATGACGAGCGCTGAAGTTTTTTCGCAAAAAGACTTGGAGCATCTGACCCTGGCTGCCTCCTACTCGGGGAAGTCAATTGAAGCGGCACTGCTGAATCAGGAGATAGAAGAGACGCAGAAAGAAATCATTTTTACGATGGGAGAAATAGGTGAAAGCCGTTCCAAGGAAACGGGCAATCACGTGAAGCGTGTGGCCGAGTATTCCTATTTGCTTGCGAGGAAATACGGCATGAGCCACGAGGAAGCGGATTTGCTGAAAATGGCTTCCCCGATGCATGACATCGGCAAAGTGGCAATTCCCGACGAGATTCTGAAAAAGCCGGGAAAGCTGACGGAAGAAGAGTTTACAATCATGCAGTCGCATACGGTCATCGGCTACAACCTGCTGAAAAATTCATCGCGACGGATTTTGAAGACGGCGGCGATCGTCGCCTACCAGCACCATGAGAAGTGGAATGGCAAGGGATATCCGGAAGGCATAAGCGGCGAGGATATCCATATTTTTGGCCGGATTACGGCGATTGCCGATGTGTTTGACGCTTTAGCCAGCGACCGGGTGTACAAAAAAGCGTGGGAATTGGATCGGGTGATCAACCTGTTCAAGGAAGAGCGCGGACAGCATTTTGATCCGGAGCTGGTCGATATCCTTCTTTACAACATCGGGGAGTTTGTCAAAATTAAAGAAGCGTATCGCGATGAAGTGCTGGATAGATAAGGGAGCGAGGAGAGGGACCAGGGGCTGGGGCTGCTTGGTCTTTTTTGGTTGTCGGGAAATGATAACTGTGGGTGTAGGGGAGGAGAGGGGAATCGCCAAGAAGAGATCACTCCGCAAGTGACAGCGCCCCAAAAGCCACGAGGGACGTATCTCATGGATGCAGGTGGGGCACGAAAGACGTTCCGTTTTTTTGTCGAAGTCTCAGTAGGCGCCGTCAAAAAGCTCCGCTCATCTCTTCTTGGCGATTCCCTGGCTGCAGTGCTTGTGGGTTGCTCAGGATGTTGTAAATCGGTGGAATTTAGTGACCGTTATATTCGAACAAACGGTAGAGACTCCTACGGATTTTGGATCTTTTCTCTTCCCTTTCATATCAAGGTGGCCACCTTGTACTGTTCATCCATCATTAAACGGCTAAATAGATCCAGACTTGCTCACAGCTTACTTGCAAGTGATGTTTATCTAAATTTTTACTTTTCGCACGTTGATCCCGACCGGCTGCGCAGAGAGAGAAAAGAGGGATGGGCTGCAGTCCTTTGAGACGCTCGCATAGCCGGAGCGGAGCCGGACCTCCCCGCTTCCCGAAAGCGTCTCACCAGACGCAGCCCATCCTCTTTTCTCTCCCCCACACAACAGCCTGTGACAAGGTCTTTATCGTTTAAGAACCCAAAATCGCCTCGATTTGTTCCAGTACATCAGCAGACAGCGTAATGCCAGACGCTTTCACATTGTCTGCAATCTGGTCCGGGCGACTGGCACCGACGAGGGCACTGGCGACCCCTGGCTGACGAAGAATCCAGGCCAGACTGAGATGGGATAGCGATAGTCCCGCTTCCACAGCGACATTTTGCAAACGTTCAACTTTTGCCAGCGTCTCATCAGTCAGGAAGGCTTTCATCATCCGGCCAGTGTCGGCATTGGAACCGCGCGCATCAGCCGGAAATGCTTCGCCGCGGCGGTACTTTCCGGTCAAAACGCCTTGGGCAAGCGGCGAGAAGACCACCTGGCCGATGCCGTTTGCTTCACAGAGCGGCAGGACGTCTTTTTCGATGTAGCGGTTCAAGAGACTGTACTGTGGCTGATTCACGACGATTCTGTCGAGCAGATAGCGATCGGCTACCCCCAATGCTTCCTGGATTTGCGCGGCAGTCCATTCGCTGACGCCTGCGTAGAGAATTTTCCCCTGGCGGATCAAGTCGTCAATCGTGCGCAGTGTCTCTTCCACCGGCGTTTCTTTGTCGTAGCGGTGGCAGTAGTAAATATCGATGTAATCCACATTCAACCGTTTCAAGCTGGCATGGGCCTGTTCGAACACATGCTTGCGCGAGAGACCGCGGTCATTGGGACCATCGCCCATCGGCCAAAAGACTTTAGTCGCCAGAACGTAAGATTCGCGCGGAAAAGCGGCAATCGCTTTGCCGACGACGAGCTCGGCTTCACCGCGGGCGTAGACGTTGGCTGTATCAAAAAAGTTGATCCCGAGATCATAGGCTTGCTGAATTGTCTGCCTTGCGGTTTCCGCATCTACTGAATTGCCGTATGTAAGCCAACTGCCGAGACTGATTTCACTGACTTTCAGCCCCGTTTTTCCCAATCTGCGGTACAACATCGTACATTCCCCGCTTTCTGTATGTTGTTTCCAATCACCTCCATTTTACCATGCAGAAGAGATGCCCGTGAATCACTGTTAGCTGGCAAACTTGCGATCTGCGAATGTGCAGCAAGCCGATGCGTTAGCGAACGAGCGCAGATCGAAATGAAGGCGTTCCAGCGAGCGGCAGGCAATAAAACAAGCCGGGAGTCGGCTGTGAGCCGAATCTACCCAGCTTGCGCATCCTGTTTGATCTGCAGGCGCGAGACGTACTGCGCGTATTGAATGAGATTGTTCAGGGAGGAGCGGCGGATTGCCGGTTCATCGAATTTTTCCGGTTTTGCATTGGCTTCGAAGAACCAGAGGCGACCTTCGCTGGTCAGTCCCAGATCCATCGACATCTCTGCCAGACAGCGAATTTCCTGGTTGAGCGAGCGGGCTACGGTGAGGGCCGTCTCTTCAATTTTGTTCATGATGCTCTCGGCCATGTCGCCAAACAAGACATTGAACACGCGTTCCGGCGATTGGATGGAACCACCGCGCGGGACATGCGTTGTAATGCTTCGCGCTCCTGCCCGGCGAATGCCTACGCCGGTAACGCCCCATTCGCCCTTGCCGTTTTTTTGCACGAGTACGCGGACATCAAACGGTCTGCCCTTGTACTTCGCCAGCGTGATTCCCTGCTGGATGATGTACTTTTTCTTTTTGATCTGCGGCTGCAGGTACTTCCACACAGCATCCAGGCTGGGAAACAGGCGGGTTATCGATTTTTGCGCATGTACGCGTTGAAGCTGCCAATAATTGTCTTTGAACTGCAGGCGCATGATGCCCTCGCCGGCTTTGCCCTGCACGGGTTTGAGATACATGGTTTGGTGGCGCGCTCCAAACGATTTCAGCCGGGCCACGCTGTCCAGTTTTTTTGTCTCTGGCAAAAAGTGCGACGTGTGGTCCATTTTTTCTAATGTATGAAACAGGGTCTGTTTATTAAAAAAGTGCAGGTTGAACAAGGTGACATTCGGCATGGCGGCAATTCGCGTCAGCGTATCGCTGACATCGCTGCGCGTCTCCTGCTTGCGGGTCGGCACGCGATTGTAGACGACGTGCGGAAACGGGAATTCCGCGACTGTCCAGACTCCTTGCTTCTCGTCGTAGACAAAGCCGCGAATGCTCTTTTTCGCCCAATTTACCTGTGAAGGGGTAAATACAAATACAAGTGCGCCGAGTTTTTTGCCTGTGAGAAAAATATCTTTAAAGTTTTCCCGATTACCGTAAAACACGCTGCCTTCGCCAACCGTTAGGATCCCGATAAGCGGGCCGATGCTTACGCCGTCATTGGCCCATTTCCAACGTACTTTTGTCCGGATGCGCCCTGGCTGGAGCGCCGGGAGACCAAAGTACATCTGTTTTTTTACCGCAAACGGCCCAAGATTGGTCGAGATTCGCTTGCTCCTGCCGTTTAGGTTATACAGTCGGGAGTCTTGCAGGTACCATCTGCCCGATGGGAGTATTGTAAGCCAGCCTGAGCGGGTTTGTGGCATGGGAAAATCCTCCTTCCTGCAACTGCTTTATGGTGGAAGCGCTAAAAATTGGCAAGGTAGCGACTGAAGTCGACAATCAGGTTTCGCGATTCATAGTCAGCGTTCTTCAAGCGAGCGTGCTTGAAGATGGATCGGCCTGGCTTGGAGTTGGCTTCGAACATCCAGACATTTCCTTCCACATCTATTCCCATATCAAGCCCCAGTTCGCCGAGGGAGAAGCCTTTCGCTTCTTCAATCGCTGTGGCCAAACGAATCGCTGCATTGCGAATCCGCTCCTGGACGACCTCTTTTTGCTTGCGGAAGAGGTGAGAGAGCATCTCTTCTCCAGGAATGACCATCCCTCCCGTCCGCACGTGCGTTGTCACACTGCCTGCTCCAGCCACTTTGGCTGCCATGCAGGAGACGACCCATTCGTTTTTCTGGTTTTTGTGCAAGTGGACGCGAAAGTCGAACGGACGGTTCTGGTAGGTGCACAGGTTAATCCCTTGCTGGATCAAGTAGGCGCTGAGCTTGCGGGTGCGGAAGATGTGGTTGTAGAGTGCAGCGATCGTTTTGAACCTGCGCTTTACATTGACGCTGCCTGTATGATAGGAGACGTCGTAAGTGTCATTGGCGGCGCGTGTCACTTTGACGATGCCATAGCCCAGACTGCCGTTTTTTGGCTTCAGGTAGATCATGCGGTACTTGCGCAGCATCGCCTTCATCAGGCTGAGTGTCGGCGTCGCATAGGTTTCCGGGATGAACTCATTGACCTGGGGATTCGGATAGAGCAGGCGATGAACGCCCCATTTGTTAAAGAAACCCTGGTTAAACATCGGCAAATTGTTTTGCGAGCTCAGCCGCAGCTTGAATTGCTGCACGTGATTGAGCCGCTCGGCGGCACGCGAGGGAATGCGGTCGTAGACAACGTCGGGCAGAGCCGTGGTAAGTCTGCGCCACTCATGACCTCCCTTGCTCTTCGGACGGAGAAACCAGGCATGCACGCGATTGTGCTCCCAGTCCACATCGCTCGGGGAGAAGATGAAGTAAAACACTCCTTTGCCTTTTTGCGCGCTCAACAGCTTGTGAAAAAACGAACTGCGCTGCCCGATTGGCTGTCGCGGGTTATTTTGCACGCCTGTCGTCACAATTCCGATGGCCGGACCGATGCGCAGTGTCTCGCCTTCACGTTTCAGATGAATCAAGCCACCGTGAGGAACGCCTAGTTCAGCCTTCAAAGAGCTTGTTAGTTTTACGATATTACTGTCTGGGTTTCGCTTCTCCTGGAAGACGGTGGTGACGACTTCCTTTTTTCCAAGTGACAAGACGATTCGTTGCCTCGGCTTTAGCTGCAGCTTCTGACAGAGCTGCATCGGCAGGATAATTCCCGTCAGTTGGGGATAGGTGAGAAAGCGAAGCCGCACGGTTATGGATTCCATGCTTAGTAACCTCCTACGCGCTCTTTCATGAGATAGTTGGCGTACTTTACTGGTTGAAGCATTGAGCGATGACGGACTGTCTTGTCGTCAAAATAGCGGAAGACATCGCGCCCCGGCCTGCTGTTTACTTCGATTAACCACACTTTCCCTTTGCGGTCTACACCGACATCGATGCCCAATTCAAAAAGTGGCCCGTGTGAGCTTTCGATATATGGAGGTAATTGTTCGATTAGTGCATTTACTTCAGCGTCAATCTGCAGACGTTTTTCTGCCGAAAAATGCTGGTGAAGAAAAGTCGAAAACGGCATAGCTTTGCCGCCTCCGTGCAAATTGGAGGTGATGCTCTCCTTGCTGCCCAGCCGGACTGCTTTGCCGGTAACTTGCCATTTGCCCATGCCGTTTTTTTGCACGAGCACGCGCACATCATAGGGTGTCCCATCCGGTGTCCGCAATGACAAGTACGGCTGAACCAGGTATTTGCTGCCCGCCGTAAACAACCTGACGAACTTCTGCATGTCTTGCCGGGTCTTAAACCTTTTGCGGAAAGGTATGTTCTGGCGGTTCCGTCCCATCACCGAGAAATGGTTGTTGACGTGAACGATGCGAACGACCCCTCTCCCGTGAGTTCCAGACATCGGCTTGATTACGACAGCGCGATACTGGTTCAAGAACTCGGATAAGGTGGCAATGGTAAAGAGACTGGTTTCGGGAAGCCATTGGTTCAGTTCGGGTGATTTCATAATCATCTGATACACTTGCCATTTGTCTTTCAGGCCGTGCCCCATAAACGTGATAGACGGGTCATTTTGCAACTTCTCGATAAATGGTTTATAGTTGCGGTATGATGGGCCAATAAAGCAGCGGTCATAGATGATTTGCGGCAGCTGCAAGGTCCTCGTCTGCCATGCACCGTCACGATATACATAACCAATTACGCTACGCTTTTCAAAGTCGACATCACGCGGTGAAAAGACGAAGACGCTGATTCCCATTTTGCGTCCTGTCAGCGTAATTTGTCGGTAGTAGGCTTTCTCCGTAAAAGTAGGACCATTACACATTGCCATAATGCCTAACGTCTTCGGTTTATCTGACATGTGTTTTGTCACCTACGATTAGCGATCTTTTTTCTTGCTTTGGCCGATTTCGTTGATGTACTTCCTTTTACATAAGGAAAGCCGCTTACATATTGCGCGTAGTCAAGCAGGCGTCGAACCGAAGGCCGGGGGACCCGCGGCAGTTCTTGCCCTTCCGGGAGTTGCAAGGTGTTCGTTGCCTTGGACGGCTTGCTGTTGACTTCGAGCAGCCACACTCTGCCGTGGACATCGACACCCAGATCAATCCCGAATTCAGCGTAATGCCCATCCATTTGCTTTTCCAGCAGGCTGGCGATTTTCAAGGCAGCTCGTTTCAATGTGGCTGCTTGCGGGCGATTGCTCCCTTGCCAGGGGCCGCAGACGTTCAGCGCCTGTGTGGCGGACATCATCGTTCCGCCGCGGGCAACATTGGAAACGACACTGTTTTGGCCAATACGGGCGACGAGCGATGTCACCGCCCATTGTCCGCTGCTGTTCTTCTGGACGAGTACGCGAAAATCGGCGGTGCGTTTGCCCAAGCCAATCAGGGGCAGTCCTTGCTGGAGCAGGTACCCCCTTCCTTTCAGCCTGGATTCCAGGGCGTTTTGAAGGGCGGGCAGCGTTTTGTACGTACGGGTCGTTCCAGCGGAAAGCCGATAGCCTTCGGGCGTTTTTTTCACGCGGTAGACGCCCTTCCCCATGCTGCCATTTGTCGGCTTCAGATAAATCGTTCTGAATTCTGCAAGCATGCTGGCTACATCTTGCTTGCTCCCATAGCGAATCGTCTTCGGCAAAAAACGGGTGGCTTCCGGCTCGGCAAGCAGGGCTTTGTGTACGTGCCACTTATTTAAAAAATGTTCGTTAAAAAACGGAATCTGATGCTCTTTGCACTGTTCCATCCAGTCATTTACGCTGTCACTGCGCTCGGTTTGGCGCGAGCTGAGCCGGTTGTAAATGCACTGTGGCAGCGGTAGCGTGTACGCTTGCCATGAACCGTTTCTGCGCAGCAGGCCTCGAACGGTTTGCGTCTCCCAGTCGACGTCCTCATGCGACAGTACACAGACGACGCCGCCTTTTTTACGCGAAATGTCGGTTAGCTCGTTGTAGAACGACGTGAACGAACCAAACGGAGCCTGACGATTGTTTTTGTGGTATGAAGAGACGAGAATGCCGATGTACGGACCGAATACAAGGCGGTGTTGACTCTCTTCATAGCGCATTAACAGCGGCAAGCCGGCTGGTAGATGGAGCATTTTTAAAAGGGGGGAGCGCATTTGGACCATTTTGCCTATTGCGGCGCCTTTTACAGCTGCTTTCAAAGAGTGTGAGCCAAATTGTACTGTGATTGTACTAGAAGGGATTCTATGTTTTCGCATAAAGGTTTGGGGAAGATAGAGATCGGGTTTTTCGGCTGTTTTGGGTTCGATTGATTGAATAATTGTACGAACATACGACATGAATATCCCCTTTCCATAGGCTTTAGGTTAGTCTATTTTATGAGCGGATACCCGCTTTGGTTCCTGTTTACAAGAGGAGTGTTGGACGTGAGTATCGGTATGATTTTTGTCAATATTGCAGTAGGTTCAGTGATTGGCGGGGTGACCAACGAACTGGCGATACGTATGCTTTTTCGCCCCTATAACCCATGGATGATCGGAAGCTTTCGGGTGCCGTTTACGCCTGGCCTCATTCCCCGGCGAAGAGATGAAATAGGCGTGCAAATGGGCCGCCTGGTAGAAGAGCACCTGCTGACTGCAGAGGGGGTCTCGCGGGCGATCGAGAGCGGTAAACTCGATGCTGCGCTTGCAAACTGGCTGGTTGATCGCGTGGAAGGCTGGCTGGAACGAGAGCAGACGAGCCGTGAGATGCTTGCTAGGTTTCTGCCTACTAGTTTTGCACCTGACGGAAGCCTGGACGAATCGTTGCGGGCATCACTGTACGAAAAGTGGCAAACACTGACCAGCCGTATGCTTGCCCAGGTCGGCGAAAACCAACTGGGCGACCTGATCTCGTCGTCGGGAAAAGCAAAACTAGACGAATATCTTGATGCCACAATCAAGCGGCTGCTTACCCAATTTGCCGATCACCTGCAATCGCCTGCAGGGCATGGGCAAGTAGCGGCTCTGCTGCGGGGGGTGCTGTCGCGTGGTGGCGGGGGAATGCTCGGCGGATTGGTAGGGATGTTTCTCAATGAGGACAAGCTGGTCGGAATGATGCTTCCGTACATGGACGAACTGCTGCGCAAGCCGGAGCTGGCCGAGCGGGTAGCGGCGGTTATCCATAAGGAGGTGGACCGGTTCTTGCAAAAGCCGATCAAAGAAGTGCTGGCGTTGATCGGACAGGAGCAAATCGACGCGTGGAACAGCACGTTGTTTGCGAAAGTGGAACAGGAAGTGCTGAAATATGCCGATAAGCCGATCGCCGAATTGATCGGCCCATTTCGGCAAACGATCGTGGAAAACTGGATTCCGCAGCTTGCCGTTTGGTCAATCGCGCTGCTGAAGAAAAATGTCGAGCCGCTGTTTCACAAGCTGCCGATTCGGGAAATTGTTGCCCGCCAGGTGGAAGGGTTTCCGCTGGAGCGCGTGGAAGAAATGGTCGTCGGCATATCTGGTAAAGAGTTCCGCATGATCACTGTGCTTGGCTTCATCCTCGGGGGGATCATCGGTCTCGTTCAGGGGTTGCTCAATTTCCTGCTGTAATGATTGGATCTAACTTCATAAGCGGTATAACCAATGGCGTCAGGGGGATTCCCCTGGCGTTTTTTGACTCCGTCTCGGGCTCGAAATTTTTGGTCGACGTGCCGTTTTCGCAGCGACGCCGGACTCCCCGACATCCTGCTAGCGGCGCAACAGACGTAGCCGATTCCTCTTTTCTCTCTCCTGCGATACAGTCCGAAGACAGGAACTAAGTCACACAAATCGATGTACCCCCCTGCTTATTCAGAAAATTGTGTCGGGTTCGCTTCGCTTGTCATATATTACATTCATTAAATTTTTGATCCGAAAGGGAGCGGGATATGATGGCAACAACATCAATTAATGTAATGGATTACGGTGCAGCAGGCGATGGCAAGAAGGATGATACGGCAGCCATCCAGCAAGCAATCAGTGCAGCGGGAAAAATCAATAACGCCGTCCTGCTGTTTCCGTCAGCCACGCAATTCAACGTATCCCAACCGATCGCGATTCCAGCAGGGATTGACGTTGAGATGGTGGCGTCACTGGTGTACACGGGAAACGACAATACGGCGGCACTTACGATTGGAAGCGGAACGACGACGAACGACTCCGGGAAATTTCGGCTAAATGTTTTGCGGAAAAGTACATCGAATTGGTCGGATGAAAAGTGTATCGGGATCAAGCTGATTAATCTTAACCAATGCGTCCTTGATATTGTTCAGGCAATCGGATTTACGATAGGCGTCCAATGCATTGGCGTAAATCGCGGGTTTGCTTATAACCAGCTTTCTCTCCAAGACCTCAACAACAACAAAATCGCGCTTGATCTGACGAATCAAAACAACGGCTGGTGCAACGAGAATTTATTTCTGAACGGTCGTTTTTCCGTCGACACCAACGTAAAT
>CAMIVR010000122.1 GCA_946402065.1 uncultured Brevibacillus sp.
TCCTCTCGGAGAGTTGATAACTGGCTCACCTGGCAACGAGATATAATCGTAGGTAAAATGGCATGACTATTTTCCGTCAACAACACAGCGACAACGCCTGCTGGCGGTTCTTCGAGAAATTTCAACAAGCTGTTGGCGGCCTGGACTGTCATTTTATCGACATGTTCCAGAATGTATACTTTGTGAGCGGACTCAACTGCCCGCATTGACATTTCTTTCTGCAGGGCGCGGACCTGATCGATTTTAATCGATGCTCCTTCGGGTGAAATCACGTGTACATCAGGATGGTTACCGGCATCGATTCGCCGGCACTGTTGGCACTGTCCGCAGGCATCACCCTGCCGTTCTGGGCAAAATAATGATTTTGTCAATTGCAGCGCTATGCGTTTTTTGCCTACGCCGCGCGGACCGGTGAACAAGTAAGCATGGGCAAGTCGGTTTTGCCGCAGGCTTCCCGCCAAAATCTCCGTTACGCGCGGCTGTTCACTGAACATTTCCCACGTCATATGAGCCTCACTTAGAAATAGAAATTAATGATCATTCCTCTGACTTCATCCACGCGTGCCAACAAGTCAATGGTCGGCGCCTGTTCACTGACCAGCTCTTCGGCAAGCCGGATTAAGCGAGAGTCTACTTCCTTGATCAATTTATACAGCTTTCCGCCTCTCCTGTCCTTCTGTTCGCGCCTCTCCTCGGAAGCGAGACCGTACTGAACGGCTTCTTCCATGAACCGTTTCACCAAGTGCTTGTAGTGATAAAAATCGCGGATGGAACGGGAACTGGCTAACAGTTGGCCCTGTCTGTCTATGTCAGCGAGCAGTTGGCTCAGCCGCTCCCGGGTCATGCGCTGATTCTCCCCTTTGAGCAAATCGCCAAAGCCAAGCTTTGCCGTATGCATACTATGGTTGGCCAAAGCTGGTTTGGCCGGCTCAACATTCGTTCGCAATCCATCGCCGATTCTCATCCTGTCACCTCTTATGGCAAATCCGTTCAAAGGAAGTGGTTAAAACGAGTGAAACTGCTCAACGTCCAGGACAAATACTGCTGCGCCGCCGACCTGCACCTCGAGCGGGTACGGCATGAACGAATCCACTGTGCTGCCGAGCGGTGATACAGGGGTCACCATTTGCTTCCGCGACTTGCAGCTTTGCTGAATAATCTCGATTACTTCCGGAATTTTCTCATCCTCGGTACCGATGAGAAACGTCGTATTGCCAGCCCGCAAAAATCCTCCGGTACTCGCCAGCTTGGTCGCACGGAATCCCCTTTTCACCAACAATTGAGACATTTGCCCGCTATCCTTGTCTTGTACCACGGCAATCAACATTTTCATGCCAGCTCACCCTTTCCATTTTGTATTGGATTATTTATGAGTCAACCATGCAGTGAAATCGGCGAAGATGTCTTCCGCCACTTCATCTGCCGGTTTACTCGCGTGAATGAGTTGTATCCGCTCCGGATGTCGGGCAGCAAGCTCATGAAAGCCTGCCCTGACGCGTTCGTGATACGGTGCTCCTTTTTGTTCGATGCGGTCCAAACCGGTGCGGGCCTGCAATCGGTCCCGCCCTTCCTCTACAGAGACGTCAAGCAAATACGTTCGATCAGGAACAAGCCCACCGGTAGCCAGTCGGTTAACCGCCGCCACCTGATCGATGGCGATGCCCAGTCCGTAGCCTTGGTAAGCGATACTGGCATCGACGAAGCGGTCGCAGACAACCAGTTTTCCGCTTTGCAGGGCCGGAACGATCACTTCCTGTACGTGTTGGGCACGTGACGCTGCATAGAGCAGCACTTCTGTAATGTCGGCCATCTCTTTATGCGCAGGATCGAGTATCAGGCTCCTGATCTTGTCGCTGATCGCTGTCCCGCCGGGTTCGCGAGTCAGCACGACGTCATATCCTTGCGCTGTCAACCGCTCTGCAAACGCTTTGACCTGCGTCGTCTTCCCTGCTCCGTCCGGGCCTTCAAAGGTGATGAATATGCCAGTCAATCCGTTGTTCCTCCTCATGCGATGATGTCGATCTCCTGCAGGCTCGCATCGTTGACACCGTGAAATCTGGTGCCGCTTGAACGCAATTCCCTCAGCAACGAGACGACTTCGGTGTCAATTCTCTCTCCCGGCACAAGCAACGGTATTCCAGGCGGATAAGGGATTACCATCTCTGCACAAACCTTTCCAGCTGCTTGCTCCAGTGCGACGCTCCGACAAGTGCGATTCACTGCTTCATGCATCGGCAGCGCTTGCTCCCGCAAAAAGGAAGAAGCCAGCACACTTGGATACATCTTCTCGTGATTGTGCCGATGGCCTGTTTCTAGCACAATGCTTTCAATTGTATTCCATACTTGTTCTACATCATTTGCAGAAGTTCCTGTCGAGGCGGCCAGCAATACGTGTGTCGGCTCAGCCAATTCAGGGTAAACGCCGTTGGCTTCGAGAATCGCCTGCAGCTGATAGCCTGACAGCTCGGCGGTGTGCAGGCACAAGAGCAGCTTGAGCGGATCAAGCGTGGTATAGACCGCCCCGTCCGTCAGAGCAGGTGTGGACAGCCAAGGGATTGTACCAATTTTGTCGCGCAACCACTCCACGGTGGGGAGGGCTCGCTCCAGTTCTTTTCTGCCTGCTAACACTATATGTCGCCTAGCCAAATCAAGTGAAGCCATGAGAGGATAGGACGGACTGGAAGATTGCAGCATGGCGAGCGCACGATACAGCCGCTCGCGATTGATGCGTTCACCCTGAATATGCAGCATCGAGGTCATCGTCATCGACGTGGCCATTTTGTGGGTAGACTGAACCGCTGCATCCGCCCCGCACAGCATCGCGGACAACGGAACATCCGGGTGAAAGCCATAATGGGCGCCATGCGCTTCATCGATCAATAACGGAATTCCGAACCGGTGTACAGCCGCGGCCATTTTCGCCAAGTCGATCCCCATGCCGTAATAGGTCGGATTGGTCAAAAAGACCGCCTTGGCATCCGGATGCGCGTGCAGCACCCGCTCGACGTCCTCCCGCCTGGCCCCGGCAGCAACACCCGTTGACGGATCGACGGCAGGAATGATGAACACCGGGATCGCCTGGGCCAAAATAATCCCGTTGTAAACGGATTTGTGGCAATTGCGCTGGACGAGGATTTTCTCACCCGGTTTGCACACCGACATAATCAGCGCCATATTGCCCACCGTACTGCCGCCGATCAGAAATTTCGTCTCGTCCGCACCGAATGCTTCAGCGGCCAGCTGCTGGGCCAGGGCGATCACTCCTTGCGGCTGATGCAGATCATCCATCCCGCTGATTTCTGTAAGGTCGAGCGACAGCAGCGAATGATAATGACCCGATCCCGCTTGATCAAAGCTCGCGCCGTACTTGTGGCCGGGTACATGAAACGAATGGCGCCGCCCTCTGGAATGGCTGACCAGCGCTTCATACAATGGGGCATGCTGCTGTCTCTGCCAAAATGCATCCTCTCTCGTAACCATTGCCCCTCACGTCCTTTTCTCTATCTAGTCCTATTGTAACATGGATAGGGCACAATTTGGACAAACACAAACGGGCACCGGCTGTGTGCCGATGCCTTACTCTACGTGGGGAACTACGCGTCCTTCTTTAGCCAGATTTGCTTCATTTGTCTAATAAAGAACGGATATTTTTCGTCAAGAACGTCTGTTTTTACCATCTCTTGCTCACATGGCTGACAGATAAACTGTTCACAGATGGCGATTCCAACTGTACGATCTTCCCCGCAGACGATGCAACGCTGGATAATGTCTACCATGTTCAACGTCTACTCCCTTCCTTATATTACCTGCCATTATACCCTATTATAATCAGTTTCATTCCAAACGTTCGCCTTTTGTCCAAGTTGCCAATAATGGATGGGATAGCTGCGCACCTCCTGAAACGGATAGCAGCAGTATCTGTCGACAATGTATGGAATCCGCATCCTGACTGGTATTTCTCCCAGATCGAGCTCATTGATCCGCCTGTCGGAACGTACGATAACCAGCAAATCTGCGGCCTGAAGTGTATCCAGCGGGTCCTGATAAATCCGCCATCGATCGAACAGTTTGTTCGGATTCGGTGTATTCGATGACGGAACCGGCACATACCATCTGACTTCTTCCAGATGTGGATACGGCTTTAGCCACTCAGCGAGTCTCTCTGCCTGCACCTGGTCCGCCCAGACTGCGACCCGCTCGATATCATCCTGGGCGAATAACCGGCCTATCTGTTCAGCCAGCCATTGGTTCACATCGTCTCCGTCGCCCCAGCAATCAGCTGGCGACTGATCCACCCAGCCATGGCCGATTCGACTGTCCAGGCCAAGCGCCTGTGCGACAACCTCTTGTCTGATCCCGAGCCGGTCGCATCGGTCGGCCATCCGGAAAAAAAACGACTGCTTCCACAGCAGGTATCGGTGATGCTGGTAAGCCGCCTCGTCTGCCTCCGCCAATCGGCAGATGAGGGAAATGACTGACTGACCGGCAAAAAACAGGCGCAGTTTTTTCAGCCAATAACCGCTCAGGTCGCCTCCCATCACCATCCTCACGCTTTCGGGGAGGGCAAACAGGCGCACTACTTCAATCGGGTGCGCCTTGTATGTGTTGTTGAGCCGATCTGCCAAGCCGTTCGGAACGTGATCACCGCCAAGCAGGAGCAGCAACGGGCGGTCACAGAGGCGGTTGTTCACATCGGCGAGCAGCATGCCGACGCTTTCGTGCAACGCCTTCTCCTGACCAGCCTCCGCCAGAAAACAACCGGCGATCGGCTGCGGGGTAAGGTGTTTCGCTGATTCAAACGCTACAAACTGAAAAGGGTGCGCCCCGCCCAATTCGGTCTCGGGCGGAGCATCACCGTAGTGAAAAAGCCGGTATGTAGGCAAAGGCCTGCGCCTCCCCTTTTTTAGTGTCTCCGCTTGCTCTTGACCGGTCGTCTCATTTCGTGCCAGAAGTGCCGTAAATAAGTAGCTGCCCAGCCTGCGGTGCAATTTCATTCCTTTTATCGTTCCCATAAACCGGGAGCCTATTACGCCATCTGCCGTACCAGCCAGGCAGCGGCGCAATCAGCTGCGGAATCTCATCGGACAGCTACCCGGATCGATCACCACCGCGTACATACGCCTCCCGCAGGCCGGTCCGCACCGTGGCGCCCAACCCTGTATTGGCCGACATGACAAAATGTATTAATTTCGAGTAAAGAAAGTTTCTAGCTAACTGCTTTTCGGCAAAAGCGGGTATAATCTTCTTACTGGGTATCCTAGCTGGCCTGTCTTATGGCGAGGTCCCGGTTTGAACGCATGCAGACAAGCCATGGAGCTGGAAGCTTGTCGGTGAAAAAATATGGTCGTGAGGAGGAAGTACGAGTGGCACAATTATTTACTCCCTTTACGTGTAAAGGACTTGAACTGAAGAACAGAGTTGTCATGCCCCCAATGTGTCAATATTCTGTAACAGCCAAGGACGGCATTCCAAATGCCTGGCACGACACCCACTACATCAGTCGGGCAGTCGGTGGAGCCGGTCTGATTATTATAGAAATGACGGATATCGAGCCCGATGGCCGGATTTCCGATTTCGATTTGGGGATCTGGTCCGACGAGCATATTCCTGCCTTTGCCCGGATAATTGACGGCTGCCATACATATGGCGCAAAAATGGCGATTCAAATCGGGCACGCGGGCAGAAAGGCAGAAGATGCCAATCCCCCTGTGGCACCTTCTGCTATCGCTTTTAGCGATAAATACAAAACGCCGCGCGCGCTGACAACCGACGAAGTCAAGCAGATGGTCGAGCGCTTTGCGCAAGGGGTGGAGCGCGCAGTCAAAGCAGGCGTCGATACGGTGGAATTGCACGGGGCACACGGCTACTTGATCCACCAGTTCCATTCGCCGCTCACCAATCAGCGAACAGATGAATACGGTCAGGACTTGAACAGATTCGGCGTCGAAGTGATCCAGGCAGTGAAAAGCGTCATGCCTGGCGACATGCCGCTGATTATGCGGGTATCGGCACAGGAGTATGTCGATGGCGGCTATGATCTCGATTTTGCCATAGAGTTCTGCCGTCGCTATAAAGAAGCGGGCGTAGACATTTTCCACGTTTCTTCCGGCGGTGAAGGCGCGATTGGCTCCAGAGGCAAACCCGGCGTTTCTGCAGGCTACCAGGTTCCGCTGGCTCAGGGCATCAGACAGGCGTTGGATGTGCCCACGATCGCCGTCGGCAAGCTGTCCGATCCTGAGCTGGCCAATGCTGTCATCGAAAAAGGAGAGGCTGACATGGTCGCCGTCGGCCGAGGAATGCTTGGTGATCCGTACTGGGCTCTGCATGCCGCCAAAGCATTAGGCCACCAGCCGGATGCACCGAAACAATATGTGACCGGTTTTTAAGCAGGAGTGCTCACCCGCGCCCGGTAAAAAAAGGAGGCCTGTCTATGAAAGAACAGACCATCTACAGCTATAAATTGATATATCGCTTTCGTTGGCGCGGGTTGGGTTTTCTCTTGCAAGGGCTGACGCTGTTTGTCCTGTTGGGCATGTTCTCTGTGATGACAGATTTCCCCCTCAACAAGCTGCTGGTCTCGCTCTCGGTCGTCGTCATTATTCCCGTCGCCCAATTTGCACTGTTTCGCCTTTACGCTTACACGCAGTCACATACGGTCAGGCCGTCACTCAATCAGTTTGTTTCGGCCTGGTGGGGAACGTCTACTCCCCTTCCCGTCTCCCTGCGATTTTTCCGTGGCGTCGAGGCAACTGTCTGCGCCGGAAGCCTGCTCATCGCGGCCACCTTGTACGTCTGGCTGCCGTACGCCTACGGAGTGGCGCTTTTGGCTGGGACGATTGTGCTGATTTTGCCGCGCGTGCTCGTCCTGCTGATCTCCTTGCGCCAGCCGAAGCACTGCAGTGTCAAGTACGAAGCCAGAAGCATCTCGTTTTTACTTACAGACGGGTGATTTCCTTCACGCAACGTTGCCGTCATTTCGGCTCTGTTACATCATATAAAGGCGTATGACGATCAGGGCCAGTACACCCGGAATCCGCAAAAATCCCCCCAGCAATGCTGTAATCGGATTAATCGGGATGTGATAACCGGCCATCTCGCCGACTAGGTTGGCGAAAAACAGCAAAACGGCACCGATTACGAGCTGCAGGGCAACCAATCCAACCCAACGAAGCGGCTTGGTTACCGATTTGCTCGCCGCGACAACAAGCAAAAAACCGACTACGACAATGGCAATACCCCATTCGATTCCCACATCCCGACGCCTCCTTTGATTACGCCTTTACACGTTCCTGACGCGCTTGCTGCAAAAGAAACATGTACCGTTTCTGCACGACTTGCAAATAGTAGATGCTATCGTCAATCTCTCCTTCCTGCTCCGAGGAATTGACCAGGTGGTGGGCGTTCTGCCAGTCAAGCCTGGCACGGTCAACAGCGCCTTGCAGTCCCCATTCCTCGTTCAAACGCTCCTTCGGCTCGCGACGGTTCAACCATTTCACCGTCTCCCCTCCCTTTATACAGGTTTCTTGCCTAAAACATGTAGTAGAGCACACTCGTCACATTATTCAAACTGTGCAGAATGATGGCAGGCCAGATGCTGTCAAAGCGATAGCGCAAAAACCCCAGAAACAGGCCAATCGTAAACAGCGGCGCAAACAGGCCAAGGTCGATATGAATGGCGGCAAACCAGAAGCTGCTGAGCAAGATCCCGATAAAAGCACCCAGCTTGCGGATAAAGAAGGTTTGAATGACTCCGCGGAAGAGAATTTCTTCAGCGATCGGGGCCATCACGCCGATCGCAAGAATAGACATCAGACCGTTCAGCCAGTTGTTTGCCTTTGCTTGCGTAATCTCCTGTTCGATGCCAGCTTCGCGCTCGGATGACAGCGAGAGGTCCAACCAATCAGACACCGGCAGCGTAACCAGAAAATCCAGGGCGATCGCCATGAAGAGAAACATGCCGATCAGGGTCAGCACCATCCACATCATCTGCTTCGGTTTGCGAAAGCCGAGCTGTCGGCCACGTCGCCAGAACAGGAAAGCCGCAACAATCAATACAAATACTTGGAGAGACGACGCCTCCAGCAAGCTGCCGATGGTCCCGCCGGAAAAGATCGGGTACGGCAGGAAAAACGCATACAGAAACAACAGGACAATCTGCAGCGACTGAACCCAGCCCAGCGTATACATGACATCTGCTCCGGTAATTCCCTCATCGGGGCGAATACGGGCAGACGTGCCTTTTACCCGATCGATAATGGAAGCGATGACCAATCCTACGGTGCAGATGAGGCAAAACAGTCCCAACACCAGAAAAAACACGATCACCCATATCGACGGTTGCTCAGCCGCTTTTGCTACCCATAAGCCATTTTCATCGGGAGTCAGCTGAAGCATCAACCATTCCGACACGGTGGTTAATCCATAGCCAATGCAGAGGAGGAGTGCCCATATCTTTGCTCGCTCTTTCTGCCTGTACATCTCTAGCTGCGGCCCTTGTTCGATTTGCATTTCCCCACTCTCCTACTCACACTGTATGACTCGTCCACGTAAAAAAGAAGCAGAAAAAGACAGGGATGCCCTGCCTTTTCTCTCTGTCAAAATCTCAAGCGGTTTTATGCTATAATTCCCGCCGACCTTCCAATGCCTTTGTCAGCGTTACTTCATCAGCGTACTCCAAATCGCCGCCAACCGGCAAACCGTGAGCGATCCGCGTCACGCGAATGCCAAACGGTTTGACCAATCGCGATATATACATGGCCGTCGCTTCGCCTTCCACGTTTGGATTCGTGGCCAGAATGACTTCCTTTACCTGCTCGTCACCTAATCGCTTGAGCAGGTCAGGGATGCGGATATCTTCCGGCCCAATCCCGTCCATCGGGGAGATCGCCCCTTGCAATACGTGGTAGGTGCCCTCGAACTCGCGTGTCTTTTCCATCGCCACGACGTCCTTGGGCTCCTGCACGACGCAGATAATGGATTGGTCACGTCGTTTGTCACGGCAAATATGGCACGGATCGAGGTCGGTAATGTTGTTGCAGACCGAACAGTACTGAAGCTGGCGCTTGGCATTGACTAGCGCCTTGGCCAGATCGAGCACGTCGTCCTCTTTCATGTTCAAGACGTAAAATGCCAGCCGACCGGCAGTTTTCGGGCCAATGCCCGGCAGCTTCATAAACCCTTCGATCAGCCTTGATATCGGTTCGGGATAGAACATGCTCACTACTCCTTTGGATTACCGCCTCGACCAGGCTTAGAACAAACCTGGGATATTCAATCCGCCCGTTAGGCGACCCATCTCTTTGTTTGTCAGCTCATCCACTTGGCGAAGCGCTTCATTCGTCGCGGTCAACACCAGATCCTGCAGCATCTCGGCATCTTCCGGGTCAATGACTTCCGGTTTGATGGCGATATCGATAATCTGTTTGTGGCCGTTTGCTTTAACCACAACGGCGCCGCCGCCCGCAGAACCTTCTACGACCTTTTCTTTCAGCGCTTCCTGTGTCTTTTGCATTTCATCCTGCATCTTTTTCACTTGTTTCATCATTTGCTGCATGTTTTTCATACTGAATTCCTCCCTTTACCTGGTCAATTAATCCTTTATTTCAAGCAAATGCTCGCCCACCAGCTTCAACGCCTCGGAAATCAGGGGATCCGGCTCGTCTTGTTTGCCTGACGGCTCAGCTTCGCCAGCCTGCACTTCGATGGACTGCCATTCATCCTCCATTACGGATAACAGGGCAAGCGGCTTTCCGCAGACCATCTGAATCGTACTTTCCACTACGCCTTTTAAATCCGGCTCCATCGTCTTTTCACAATGGATCGGGCTTTTAAAGGTGACGACGACAGCATCGCTGTTGGCGGCTACCGGCTGGCCGCTTACGATCCAGGCTTGATATTGAATTTTTACTTTTTTAACCTCTGCCAAAATCTGACTCCAGGAACCTTTGATTCGCTGGGTCAATGCCTCGTCTACGGACCGGGCAACCTCTTTGACCCTGTTCATCGGCGTTCGCGAGCCGCCTGAACCGATGGCAGACGCCACCCGTCGCGGTTCGCGCACACGCCCTTCCTCATTTGCCGCCGCTGCTGCCGCGGGCTTTGTGCCTGGCGAGGCCAGCAGCTGGGTCAGCTTTTCTTCCAATGCCCGTACGCGCTTCGCCAGTGTCTGCACCAGCTCTGACTCTTCCTGCGTGGACTGAGCGGCATTCGCCTGTCTGCCCTGCGGCTGGCAGAGCTTTACAAGCGTCAGCTCAACGAGCACACGCGCATATGTCGACCATTTTAGCTGGGACAGGGCTGTGCTCAGCGTCTCAATCACTTCGTACAGGACCGGTACGGAATACAGCGTGGCGACGTGGGCAAATTGCTCGTCGATCATAGCCCGCTCGACAATCTCCTGCAGGCTGGGCGCTGTCTTGGCGAGCAGCATGTCGCGATAGTAGAACATAAAGTCCTGTAAAAACTGTTCGGCGTCTTTCCCTTGTGCCATCACCTGGTCAAACTGCTCCATCACCTGAGCCACGTCCTGCTCGGCGATCAGCTTAGCCAACGTCGAGAAATAGGTCTGGGAAACCGTTCCGGTGATCTGGATAATCGTCTGCAGCGTGATCGCCGCTCCACCGTAGCTGATCGCCTGATCGAGCAGGCTGAGAGCGTCACGCATCCCGCCTTCCGCTTTCTTGGCGACAAGCTGAAGCGCCTCCTTCTCCACCTGCACATCCTGCGCCTGACAAATCATCTCCAGGCGGCTGACCGTGTCAGCCAGCGAGATGCGGTGAAAGTCAAAGCGCTGGCAACGGGAAATGATCGTCGCCGGCAGCTTGTGCGGCTCGGTCGTCGCCAGAATGAACAGCACGTGCGACGGAGGCTCCTCCAGCGTTTTCAAGAGCGCATTAAATGCCTCTGTAGTCAGCATATGAACTTCGTCAATAATGTACACCTTATACTTGACATCGCTCGGAGCAAACTTTACTTTGTCCCGAATATCACGTATTTCTTCCACACCGCGGTTGGATGCCGCATCTATTTCCAGGACATCGGTTACGGCTCCATCGGTAATCGCCTGACAGGCTGCACATTGATTGCATGGCTCCCCGTCCTGTGGCTGTTCACAGTTGACTGCTTTGGCCATGACCTTGGCAGCACTCGTTTTGCCTGTTCCCCGCGGACCGTTAAACAGGTAAGCATGTGAGAGCCTGCCCTCGCGCAGTGCATTTTGCAGGGTGGTCGTCACGTGTGCCTGCCCGATGATATCGCCAAACGTCTGTGGTCTCCATACGCGGTAAAGCGCTGTATAAGCCATCTTTGCCACTCCCAATCAATCCAATCGCATCTTTACAGCACGATTACATATCTTGTCTATTATACTATACGGCTTCTTATTTTCAAAAGAAAACGTCCCTGACACAGCAGGGACATCGGTTTACAAATACGGCAGCAAAATGTGGAACGTCGTGCCGAACCCTTTCGATGAGACGCGGATTTGCCCCCCTACGTCATGGATGATCTTTTGGCAGACGGACAAGCCGAGTCCCGTTCCTTCATCTTTCGTCGTGTAAAACGGATCGAAAATTTTGTCAATCACATACATCGGGATGCCTGGCCCGTTATCGTGAATGTCGATGCTTACCCGGTCGCCCTCTTCGTCAAAATGATGCGAGATTGTCAGTACACCGTCCTTGTTCATCGCTTCGATGCCGTTTTTGCAAATGTTGATAAACACCTGTTTGAGCAGCTCCGCATCGCCCACGACCAGCGGCAGCGTCCCCCTGGACGGATACTCCACCTCGATTCCGTGCAGCAGCGCCTGATTCTCGATAAATGGCAGCAGCTCTTCGAATACCGTATTCAGGTCAACAATCGAATACTGGACATCGCGCGGCTTGCTGAGCAGTAAAAACTCGCTCACCAACGAGTTGATCCGGTTGATCTCAGTCAGCATGATTTCCGTATAGCTGCGTTCCCGCTCCAACCCCTGTTCGGCGAACATCTGCAAAAACATCTGCAAAAATCCCCGGATGGAGGTCAACGGATTGCGGATTTCATGCGCTGTGCCTGCAGCAATCTGCCCGATCATCGCCAGGCGGTCACTCCGCTCGATTTTTTGATCAAACGAGCGCAGGTTGGTGACGTCTTTAAAAATGACGTAAGCTCCAACCATTTTCCCCGTTTCGTCATGCAGCGTATTGGAATCGGCGAGCAGCTCATACCGCTGATTGTCATTCGTCCAGGATATGGCCTTGTTCGAAACCTTCACGCCTTCCAGCAATTCTCTCTGTATCAGCCGGTGTTCTTCAGGAATGCCGACAAACGCCTGATCTATATGCTTGTTTAAGACGTCCAGCCTGTTAATGCCAAGAATCTTGCACGCCAGCTTGCTTATTTCTACGATGTGTGCAGATGCATCGAGAATCACGACCCCCAGATGAGGGGAAGCCAAAAGCTTATCAGCAAAGCGGTGAGCTAACGGAAGATCCCTTTTTGCATATTGCAGAAAATGGATAAGGTATTGAAGCTCCTGCGATTTTCTCTTTCGGACGAGGGCCAATGCTGTGGCTACCCTACCTTGTTTATCGAGCCACTCGATTTCCAATACGGTTCCATCGTCGGGAACTTGCTGCAGCTCTGATCGCATGGCGTCGCGTTGACTCTTGAATGGAAGCACTTTGCTGAAATGGCACCCGACCAGCTCTTCCAGAGCATAGCCGGTCACTTCCAAGAGCCCTTCGTTGACTTGCGTAATTTCTCCTGTTTGACTGATCAGAAATGCGGGATTAGGCAGTTGTTCAATAAATCCTAGCGTTTTCTGTACCGAGTTACCGAACTCTAAAGAATAGCTTGTCTCCACTGAATGCCCCCCCTTTTGCCAACGTTAAGGCAGCGTAGCCTTCTCTTTCAGAAAATTCGTCAACAAGCGGGGAAGCCCTCCCGAAAACGGGCCGAAAACAGATGAAAATGTTTCGCTATCATCCGCCACGATCTAACAAAAACCGCTATTTCACCGCTTGCAAACGGGCATTCCATAGGCAGCTTTGGCGAAAAATGAAAAAGTGGCATCCGTTTTCACACGAAATACCACTTGTCTTGTTATATTTGGAAGATGCCGTGCACCTATCATTGAAAGTTCCCATCCAAGCGTTACTTATCGGCTCAGCTCAGACCAGGCACCCCTGCGGCACACGCGAAACACCACTTATGGCTGCTTCCTTCCGGACCTGACCAGGTTCATGGGTTCACGTCGCACAGGACCCGATCCTCAACACCGCCCCGATAAGGCAGCCTCACATGAGAAATCCTCTGATAGGAATTCAATCCTGCTATTGCGGCTTGCAGGTTACAGGGCACCGCAACCTCCCCATCTAGCACGGCAAAGTTTATACACGATTGTTGGTGGCCAATCCCCAAAAACGAGATTGTGCTTTCTAACTATACCAAAGAACAGAAGCCATAGCAAGCGGATAAAGCTATCCATTTACACCAACTTTCTCCTTAGCCCGCACGGGGATTTGACTCCTTTCCGCATGCCTCGCCTGCTTTTATCGCCCTCCACTCCCCTGCCCATCAGACGATTTGAGCTGGTGAAATCCTTCGCTGACTATGTACCGGTTCGGTCAGAATATGGTATTTTATAGAAGAAGGAAAAAGTTGAATCAAGCGCTGAAACTTTCCCGAAAGTACTACGTAATACTAAGCAGGGACGTCAATGCCTTGTTGATGCCACCAAATTTGAAGGAGGACTTCGCTTATGTCAATCTTTAAACGACTTCGCGATTTAACACTGTCTAACATTTACGCTTTAATTGAAAAAGCAGAAGACCCAATTAAAATGACAGATCAATATCTGCGTGATATGCAAGACGATTTGGAAGAAGCAGAGAAGGCTGTAGCTGCTCAAATTTCGTTGGAGAAAAAGTTCAAGATGCTCTATGAAGAGCAAGAAGCGCTCGTGAAAAAGCGCGACGAACAGGCACATATTGCCGCTCAGGCGAAAAACGTCGACCTCGCTCGCCGCGCGCTCGAAGAAAAGAAAGCCGCTGAGCAAAAAATGGTTGAATACAAAGCGAGCTATGAGCAAAATAAACAAGCCGCTGATAACCTTCGCCATAAGCTTGAGGAAATGCGCAAGCAAGTGACCGAGCTGAAAAACAAGCGCGAAACCTTGGTCGCACGTGTCAATGCAGCCAAAGCGCAAAAAAATATCAACCAGGCGATGTCCGGCTTCAATTCCGATTCTGCCTTGGCCGGCTTGAAACGCATGGAAGAAAAAGCGCTTCAGCTCGAGTCCGAAGCAGAAGCGAGCGGCGAGATCTACAGCAAGGAAAAATCGCTCGATGACCAAATCGCCGAGCTGAGCAAAGACCAGCAAGTTGAAGACGAATTGGCTGCTTTAATGAAGAAGTACGAGGGGTAAACCGCGAGAGCGGCCCCCTTTTTTTGAGGAGTGGTTCCATTGACATGGGATAACGTATTAGCCATGCTGGTCTGGCGCTGGTGCAATCCTGCTGTTTTTGCTGATCCTGCAAATGATTGTTGAGTTCCTCTTGAAGAACATAGCACATCTCGAGCTGGCGAAAGGCACTCAGCAAGGGAAAGTTGCCTATGCGCTGATTGCCGGTTCGTTCCACATCGTAGGCGCTCTGATCATCTCAGCATGCTTGTAGAATGGAATAAAAGGGGAGTTTTAGCAGATGGGCCTTTTTGATCGAGTCAAAAACCTCTTAAAAAAACCCGAAGCACCGCAGCCGGAAAAAAGCATTCTGACGATCGCTCCCGGAGATATCGTCGAAGTCTCGCTGGTGACGTATCAGGTGACTGGCAAAACGCAAAATGCGAAGCGCAATGCATCGTTCTTAACCTTGCAAGACGGCAATACCGTTCGTTATCTGCTCATCGAAGAGCGGGAACGCACCGAGTATGAGCTGTACGAGCCAATCGATGGCCGCCTTGATTCGATTGACGAAATTCCGACTACCATCGAAATGGGCGATGCTGTTTATTACTTGGAAGAAAATTACTCCGGGAATGTTGTAGCAGTAGGCAAAACACCGTTTACCAGCTCTGGCGAACAGTATGTCTGGCAATTCCAGACCGACGACCGGCAGTTGTTGCGTATCGAGTGGCAGGATGGCCGGATGATGTTATATGAGGGAGAGTCAGTAATCCCGGCAGATGTACGGGTGTTGCGGGGAACGTAGGAGGTGAAAACGATGGGCAAGCGTTGGTTAACTTCCATAAAAGCAGCCATAGCAATCGCGTTATTCGCGTCCGTCCTTGCGGGCTGCGGCACCAATGCCGTCTCGGAAAGCTATCCGCTGGAATCGGTCACAAAAGACGGCAAGCAACTGTCCCGCGTCTATCGTGCCGAAAACAAAACGGTTCCCGAAGTGGCGACCGAATTAGCCGATCAGCGGACACCGAAGGAAATGTCCAAAGAAGACGACGACCACATGTTTCTCGTCTATTCGGATGAATGGTATCACTTGCAAAAGGACCCGGAAAAACCGGAGGATACGCTGATTGAAGTTGACAACCAGGAATTCGTCAAAGAAAATTACAGCCCGTCCTTTCTCGAAGGCTATGTCCTTGCCAGCCTGATCGGCAACCTGTTTGACTCAGCCAGAAATTATACCGGCTCGTACCGCGGCTACGGTGAACGGGACATATACAAGCCGAAGACGGAATACCATACGCCGACTGCTCAAGAGAGAAAATCGAACCCGCCGCTCACGGTTGAAGGCAGTGGCTCGATTATCAAAAGAAGCGACAAGGTGAAGAAAAATACTGTCGGTTCCGGCGGCAGCATCTTTTCCAAAGGATCCTCCACATCTGATTCCAGCACCGGGAAAATTATCAAAGACAGTGACAGCCAAAACGTAAAGCCGAAGAAATCGACCATTACCAAGCCGCGTAACAACTCTCCCCCCAAAACCCGCGTCGGGGGTACAGGCAAGCTATTCAAACGAAGATAACCCGCTCAGCGTAATGAGCGGGTTTTTGGGATTGTATTCTCGGGCTACAGCTCGACCCAGCTCTTTCCCCCATCGATCGTCTTGAGCAACCGGGATTTCTTCGGTTCCCTCGGAGTTTCGAGCAGCAGCCAGCCTACTTGCGGAGAGACGAATTGTATCTCAACCAACTGCCGATAGTCTTTGAGGGCAGCTTGCAAGTCATGATAAAACAAAAAGCGCGTTCAATCAACGAATGACCGTTACGCGCGGCGGATTTTCTGTACAATTCCAAGCAAAACAAACGAGAGCAAGACGATCGAGAGTACCCAATACAGCGCAAGCGACATGTTGCCCGATTCCACAGCCATGAAGATCGCTGTCGGAATGGTCTCTGTCTTTCCCGGGATATCGCCCGCAAACATCAATGTCGCACCGAATTCGCCAATCCCCCGTGCGAAACCAAGCACGTAGCCGGAGAGAATAAATCTCTTTGCATTCGGCATGGTGACGTACCAGAACACCTTCCACTCGCTCGCCCCCAACAGCCTTGCCGCTTCCTCCATTCTCGGGTCAACCGACTCAAATCCGGTCTTCAGCGTTTGGTAAATTAACGGAAAAGCGACGACACTGGCAGCGATGACAGCGGCCCACCAGGTAAAGACCAGCGACTGGTGAAAAAACCATTCCACCAGTCGCCCAATCCAGCTCCTTGCCCCCAGCATGACCAGCAAGCCAAACCCGACAACCGTCGGCGGGAGTACGAGAGGCAGAATCAATACGGTCTCTACAAACGCCTGTCCTCTAAATCGATGCCGCGCCATAACCCAGGCTGCGCACATGGCCGGGATGAACGCGAGGACACTTGCCGCCAGCGTGACCCGGATCGAAATGAAAACAGGTGACCAAAATTCCATCAGTGTTTCGCCGCCGGTTCAAATCCGTATTTGACAAGCACATCGATGACTTCCGGCTTGTTCAACCAGTCGTACAGCTCCCGGGCTTCCTGCAGATGCTTGGAATCCTTGATCACCCCGATCGGGTAGACGATGGGAGCGTGGCTTGATTCCTCGGCAGTCGCAGCCACCGTAACCTTATCCGACGTGGCCGCATCTGTCTGATACACGATACCGGCGTCCACATTTCCCGTCTCCACATAGGACAGCACCTGCCGCACGTCTTTGGCGAATACCAGAGAAGATTGCACTTTTTCCCAGATGCCCAGATTGGTCAGCGTTTCCTTGGCATACATGCCGGCTGGCACTGACTCCGGCTGTCCGATGGCAATTTTTTTGATCGCGTCATCCGTAAGATTGACAAAACCGCTTATATTGGCCTTGGAATCCTTCGGCGTGATCAGCACCAGCTTGTTGGTTACCAAATCGGCATGCGTTTCGATCAGTTTCTTTTCCACCAGGCTGTCCATCTGTTTGGCGGCAGCAGAGATAAACACATCGGCAGGGGCACCTTGTTCGATCTGCTTTTGCAGGGTACCTGATGAGCCGTAGCTGATCACCAATTTTTGCCCTGGATGAGACGACTCGTACTGCGGCGTCAGTTCTTTCATGGCATCAGCCAGACTGGCCGCAGCCAACACGTAAAGTTCCACATTGGCTGTCGGGGTCTTGTTTTCCGGTTCTGCAGGTTGATTTGCGGATTGTTTTGCAGGTTCAGCAGCCTGTTGATTCGTCTGTGGAGTAGCTGCGTTGTTGCTGCTGCACCCTACCAGCGCAAGACACAGGGCAAAAGCGAGGAACAGCGACATAAGGGGATTTCGACGTATCATTCGAGACAATCCTTTCATCCAATATCATTTATAACTAAATATATCTAAACTATACTAGATATAATAATTGCCAACAATGATTTTTTGCTATAATCAAAGGGAGGCACATGTGCGGAGGTTATCCATATGCAAGATATTTCGTATACAACCGAAGAAGTCGCCAAGCTTTTGCGCGTCTCCAAACTTACCGTCTACGATTTGATCAAGAAGGGTGCCCTTCCCTCTTACCGGGTAGGCAAGCAGATGCGGATTGACGCTGTCGACCTGGAAGCATACAAGCGGAAAGCCAAGGGGGAGAACTCCGCTACCTCGACTATCCGGTCAGCTGAGCCATCGGTTCAACCGCATGTATCCGCGGCTCCCGGCAATTCCATCGTCATTACCGGACAAGACGTCAGTCTCGACATTTTGGCCAAAGCCATCGAAAAGAAAACGAAAGCCGTCCGACCCCTTCGCTCATACGTCGGTAGTCTGGACAGCCTGATTTCCATGTATCAGGGCAATTCTGACGTGGTCAGCACGCACCTGCTTGACGGCGATACGGGTGAGTACAACATTCCGTATATCCGCAAGCTGCTCACCGGATTTTCCTACATCGTCATCCATCTCGCAGGGCGAACCGCCGGCTTTTATGTTCAATCGGGCAACCCCAAGCAAATTGCGACGTGGGAAGATCTGAAGCAGCCCGGGCTGACGATCGTGAATCGCGAAAAAGGATCTGGGGCGCGCGTACTGCTGGACGAACAGCTCCGGCTTCACGGCATCTCCCCCTCGCAAATCACTGGCTATGATCATGAGGAGTCCAATCACCTGGGCGTCGCTGGGAAAGTAGCCGAAGGCCATGCAGATGCAGGGGTCGGCATTGAAAAAGCAGCCTATCTCGTCGGAGTCGATTTTGTCCCGATGATTCAGGAGCAATACGATCTGGTTATGATCAAAACACCGCAAAATATGGAGTGGATTCGCCTGATTCAGGAGATTCTTCTGTCGGAGTCATTTCAGGAAGAACTCAAATCGATCCGAGGCTACGATCTCTCCCGTACAGGGGAAGTCCTTTTTGAGACATAATGCCCGGACTGGTTAAAGATTGGAACATTTAGAAAACTTTGCTACGCCAAGCCTTAGTTGCGCTTATGTCGATAAGAATTTTTATAAATTCTTATCGACCA
>CAMIVR010000123.1 GCA_946402065.1 uncultured Brevibacillus sp.
TGTGCCGCCTGCCATCTCGACGATCGCTGCCGCTGCCATCGCAGTCGCCGAACCGACTTCCGCCTGGCAACCGCCTGCAGCCCCCGAAATGAACGCGTTATTGGCAATGCAAAAGCCGATTGCCCCTGCTGTAAACAGGTAGTTCACCATCATCTCACGGGTCGGCTGCAGTTTTTCCGAGACTGCGAACAGCGTCCCTGGCACAATGCCACAGGCCCCGGCTGTCGGCGTAGCGACGATCGTTCCCATCGCCGCATTGACTTCATTGACGGCAACCGACATACTGACCGCATTGAGCAGGGTGGGGCCGGAGAGAAACGGCTTTTCTCTCATATACGTTTGCAGTTTCTTCGCATCGCCGCCCGTCAAGCCGCTATGTGAGCGAATATCTTCCGTAAGGCCGCGCTTGACCGCTTTTTCCATCACGTCGAGATTGGTGTACATATCGGTCATGATCTGCTCTCGTGTGCGACCGGAGACTTCTATTTCCGCTTCAATCATGACCTGCGAAATCTTTTTCCCTTGAGATTCGGACAACTCGACAAGCTCCGCTACATTCCGAAACATTTTTCTGTGCCCTCCTTGCAAAACTCATTCGATGCCACGCGGCAGAAGCCCCTCTCCCTAGTATGCGAATGTCCGCGCGCTTTTACGTCAGTGAAAGCAGCTGAACGCGATAAACCGACGGAATCGCCTCAATCTGCGCCAGCACATCGGCCGGCAGGACGGAGTCTACTTCAATGGCCATCAGCGCCTCCGAGCCTCTGGCGTGACGGGACACCTCCATCGTGCCGATGTTGATACGGTGCGAGCTGAGCACCTTGGCGACCGCCGCAATCATGCCAAAGCGGTCCTCATGCAAAACCATCAGCGTCGCTGTATTGAAGCCCAGCTGAAACGAAAAGCGATCGATTTCAATAACTTCAATCTTGCCGCCGCCAATCGAGACGCCGACGATCTCCAGGCTGCCGTCTTCATCTTCCAAGCGGATCCGCGACGTATTCGGGTGTTCTGTCAGCACATCAGAAGTGTGAAAGTGAATCTCCAAGCCAATGTCCTTGGCGATCCGGATCGAATCCTTTAAACGCAAATCGAATGTATCAAAATCGAGAATCCCCGCGATCGTAGCCACGTCAGAACCATGCCCTTTGTACGTCTTGGCAAAGGAACCGTAAAACGTAATGTCCGCCCGCTTTGGCTGGCGGCCAAACAGGGAACGCGCGATTCGGCCAATCCGCGCAGCTCCCGCCGTATGTGAGCTGGATGGCCCGACCATCACGGGGCCAATGATGTCAAAAACACTTTTATATTTCATCGATGTCCCCTCCCTGTTCTGCAAAAAAGCGTCACAAATCTGGCGAAAAGCCCATCTACATTTTATCGTAATGGACTTGAATGCGCTACAAGGAATGAGCGAACCCGTCTACCAGCAGCCGTGAATCGGCAAATACATTTAGAAAATTATGTTATAATGAAACGAGCGGAGATGAACCAAAGCGAGGCGTTCTCATGAAAAAATACGTCGATTCACTAGTCGTTTCGATTACCCATCAATTAGAACAATGGCTGGATCAGCCTACTCTTGTTGACGATGAAGAGGTGTATCGCTTTCTTCATTCGCTAAAAGGCACGGCAGCGACCATCGGATTGCATGAATTGACAAACATTGCCGAAGTGTTGCAAAACGAGCTTGCCCGGGCGAACAGGAAGCAGTGGCGCCAGCAAGAGCTGCGCGAGTTTTTGTATGCGATTGTCCGGTTAACGGATGACTATCAAGTCAATCAAGAGATGTCCTTGACCTTGGATGAGCAAAAAAGCACGCGCCACTCACACGACAACACGCCTTTGCTTCTAATTGTTGACCGTGACATCACACTGCTCATGTTCCTGAAGGAAGAGCTTGAAAAACTGGGCTGGGACGTCCTGACGACAGCGGATCCGGACAAGGCAGTCAGTTATTTTCTCGATCTGCATCCCGATTGCCTCATCACCGGCCTGTATACTCCGCATGCAACAGGCTTTCAGCTGATCGAAGTGCTGCGGCAAAAAATCAAACGGCTATCTGTGCCGATCATCGTAATCAGTGCGGACCAGGACAAGCCAACGCGCTTGAACGCTTATCGCAAGGGGGCCGACGATTTCCTGGCAAAGCCGCTCGACATGGAAGAACTCATCGTTCACATAACCAGGCAGCTGGAGCGAAAAAAAGCGTTGGATACGCTGCTGTTTGTGGATGAATTGACCGGAGCATTTAACCGCAATTATTTGGAGGAAGTATTTGATAGACACCACACGGAATTCAAGCGTACCGGGCAGCCGTTCAGTATCGCCCTCCTTGAACTCGACCACCTGAAAACGCCCATGGAGACCGCGGGACTTCCGCTCGCCTATAACGTATTGATTGCGTTCAAAAAGTTTATGAAACGCAGCATGCGCGGCACAGACGTACTGATTCGCTTTGATCGCGAAGAGTTTGCGATCATCCTGCCCAATACACCCGCTCCGGATGCCAAACATATCATGGAACAGCTTCTGGAAGGATTTTGCCAATACATGTTCGAGAGTAGCAGCGGTTCTGTCACTGTTACCTTTTCCGCCGGCGTCGTGGAGGTCCAGCACAAGGAAACCAGCCTGGAACGCTTGCTGAAAAAAGCAGCCGAAGCCATGCGCAACGGCAAGCAGGAGCAAAATCGCGTGGAGATCGCTGACTCCAACTCAAGCCTCAGCCTTGAAAACAGGCGCAAAGTAAAGGTAGCCATTTTAGACGATGTCGCCATTATCCGGACCATGCTGGCGGAAAATGTACGATCGCTCTTTAACGAGCAGGTTGAGCCGGACATTCGTACATTTGGCAACGGGGCAGCGTTTTTCCAGGACCCTTGGTCGCTTGGCCAGGAACCTTATTTGGTCATCCTCGACGGAGTCATGCCGCAAATGGACGGCCTCGAGGTACTGCGCCGTTTGCGCTCGATGCCGACATCGAGCCACTACAAAATCGTCATGCTGACCGGACGCAAGAACAAAGAAGACATCTATACGGCATTGCAGTACGGTGTCGAGGACTACATCACGAAGCCGTTCAGCATCGGCGACTTGCAGGCGAGGATCAAGCGTCTGGTGCAGTACTGGTAAAGCATGCCCGCTCTGTTGCAGGCGAAAAAACAACCCGATCATCCAGGGGCGATTCCCCGGATCATCGGGTTGTTTTGTGATTTGCCGAGCTTCAAGCCTTCACGACCATTACAGCAAGCGTTCCCGGGCCTGTATGCGTACCGATAACCGCTCCCAGCTCCACGATAAAAAACTCCGCCACCATAAACTCCTGGCTAGCCCGCTCCCGCAGCGCCTCGGCCTCTTCCGCCGCATCGGCATGGGCGATGACCACTTTGACCGGAGCGTTCCCGGCGTAGCTTTTCAGTTCGTCAAAAATGCGCGCGACTGCTTTTTTTGTTCCGCGGATTTTGTCGTAGGCGTACACTCCACCTGCCGGATCAAGCGAAAGAATCGGCTTGATGTTGAGCAGTGAGCCAATCACTGCGGAAGCCTTGCCGATCCGCCCGCCCTTTTGCAAAAATGCAAGGGTATCGACGAGAAAATACACCTGTATGTCGGCCAGAATGCGGTCGATCAGATCGAGAATTTGCTGCTTCGTCTGGCCCGCCCTGACCGCCCGGGCCGCTTCTACCGCTGCAAGGCCGTACAGAAACGAAGCCTTTTTGGAATCAATCACCGTGATGTCAAGGCTGTCGTCCATCATCGACTTGGCGATCTGCGCGGATTGATGCGTCCCCGACAGAGCAGCGGACAATGTCAAGGCGATGATCTGGACATCCGTACCGTGCACTTCCACGATGTCGTGAAAAGCTTCGGAAAACTCCAATGGCGAGGGCTGCGATGTCGTCGGCATATCGGTTGACTGCGTCAGTTTTTGATAAAACGCCCGGGGTGAGATCGTGACGCCATCCAGATACGTTTCCGTGCCAAAATTGACCTTCAAAGGCACCATGGCAATTCCCAGGGAGTCGCGCAGACTCGGCTGAATATCAGCGGCACTGTCAGTAAGAATGACAATAGGCGGCATATGAGGATGTCCCCCCTCTTATTCTACAGAAAAGATAAACGGGTAGAGCGGCTGTCCACCTGAAACAACCTCAGTTTCCACATCCGGATGAATAGCGGCGAGGTGTTGGACGAGCTCCTCTCCCTGTTCAGCAGATGCTTCTTCCCCCAATAGTATCGTCACTACCCCTGTCTCATCGTCAACGAGTTGAAGCAGGAGCGCCTTGGCACTCGCCATCAGCGCAGGCTCGGCCGTCACAATCGTACCGTCGGCAATGCCGATGTAGTCTCCGGCCTTGATGTCCAGCTCACCCATTTTCGTATCGCGTACAGAGAACGTCACAAGCCCTGTCTTCACTTGTGAAATCGCCTGGCTCATGGCCATCTTGTTGCTCTCCAGATCCTCTCCGCCGTTAAACGCGACGACGGCAGCCATCCCTTGCGGCACGCTTTTGCTCGGGATGACGGCGACAGGAACTTGGGCCAATGCAGCTGCTTGTTCGGCCGCCATGATGATGTTGCTGTTGTTCGGCAAAATGATGACCTGCTCAGCGTCCAATTGGTCGATCGCCGCGAGGAAATCCTCCGTGCTGGGGTTCATCGTCTGGCCGCCTGCGACAATCTGCCCGACGCCAAGGCTTCTGAAAATATCAGCGATCCCGGATCCAGCAGCGACTGCAATCATTCCGTAGGTGATCTTACGCTCCTGGTCGGCTCGCTTGGCACGTCCCTCATCGCGGTTCGCCTGTTCCGCTGCTGCCGTGTTCGGCTTCGCTTGCTCCGCCTTGAGAATGTTGGCGTGCTGCTCCCGCATGTTCTCGATCTTTAAGCGGTGCAGACTTCCGTATTGCTGAGCGTAAGAGAGCACCTGTCCCGGATTCTCTGCATGGATATGCACCTTCACCATTTCGTCGTCGGCCACGACCAAGAGGGAATCACCCATCCGGTCCAGATTGTTGCGGAAGGCTAGCTCGGAAAATGCTTTCTTGTTCGGCTCTGTACTGTTCGCCAGGGCGATCATAAACTCCGTGCAGTAACCGTATTGAATGTCCTCCGTCCGTACATGAAGTTGTGCGCTGTGCTGCTGCTCGACCAATCGGTCCAACTCAGTCACAGAGGCCACAGTCGGTTCCGCATCCCACGTGCGATCCAAATCTTCCCCGCGCAGTGCCTGCAAGAAGCCCTCGTAAATGAACAAGAGGCCTTGTCCGCCTGAATCGACTACCCCTACCTCTTTTAATACGGGCAGTAGCTCAGGTGTTCGACTGAGACTCACCTTTGCCTGTTCGTACGTAAACTCCATTACCTGCAACAGGTCATCCGTTGAACGTGAAAAACGCACCGCATGTTCTGCTGCTTCTCGTGCAACTGTCAAAATAGTCCCTTCCACCGGCTTCATGACCGCCTGATAAGCGGTGTCTACGCCCATTTTCAGCGCTTCGGCAAATTGGCGGGCAGTGATTTCCGTTTTGCCGCTGACGGCTTTGCTAAAGCCGCGAAACAGCTGGGATAGAATCACCCCTGAATTCCCCCGCGCCCCCATCAGCAGGCCTCTGGCCAGCGCTTGTGCCGAGTCGGTGATTGAAGCTGACTGTTTTTGTCTCAGTTCCTCAACCCCGGCTGATAATGTCATATTCATGTTTGTTCCCGTGTCGCCATCAGGAACGGGAAAAACATTTAACGAATCGACGGTCTTCACATTCTGCTGCAGCTTGGCGGCACCAAAATAGACCATCTGGCTGAACAAATCGCCGTCGAGAAGCGTATGTATCACTCATGTCCCTCCTTATGTCTCCCTGTCTGTACGAACCCCTTGGACAAAAATGTTAATGGCAGTAACGTCTGTACCTACCATCTGATCCAGTGTATATCGAACCCGGCGCTGTACGTTGCCGGCGACTTCGGAAATTTTCGTGCCGTAGCTGACGATGATATGCATATCAAGACTGACTTCGCCATTCACATTGTGAACGACGACACCTTTGCTTAAATTATCTCGGCCCAGCATTTCGGCAATTCCGTCTTTCAGTGCTTTGCGAGAAGCCATCCCGACCAAGCCGAACACTTCCATCGCTGCTCCGCCAGCAATTCGCGCGATTACTTCTTCCGACACATCGATTTTACCAAGAGGCGTACTGATTTCTACTGTCATGGCAAGAACTCCCCCTCTTATCAATAATCATCGTACTTCCCCCCCAATTCTACTATATGACTGGGTGAATTAGAAGTTTTTTTGGGACAACGTCAAGCGGATGTTGAAATCTCTGTCAAGTATTGCAATTGACAAGCCGGTATGCTACTATAAGCGAGTGTTTGGTTTTATTGAAGCTGAGTATCGCTTCATTTGTTTAGGGAGGTGGAATTATGGCACGTAGATGTTTTGTAACTGGAAAATCTGCTAAAGCTGGCAACGCACGCTCCCACTCTATGCGCGCGACTCGTCGCACATGGGGTGTTAACGTACAAAAAGTGCGCATCCTCGTAGATGGCAAGCCAAAGCGCGTTTATGTTAGCACAAGAGCGCTCAAGTCCGGACTCGTGACTCGCGTATAGTTGTTCCCATAAAACGCAAAAAAAAGCACCCCGGATGGTGCTTTTTTTATTTGCCCTCCGCTGCTGTCCGCCACACCTACAGTGCTCAAAGGGGGCTGTAAAAGCAATGCCTGGCAGCATCGCCTGCATGACAAAAAGGCATTCTCCATAGCGAGAGACCTGGTGAATGCCAAGCTTTCCAAATCGCTCGATTGCGCATGGGGCTTATTTTTTGCGATTAAATGCCTCGATGACGGCACGAACCATACCACCCAAAAATTTTGGCAGTTTAACCGTATAAAACCGCATTACGACCCCTCCTTATCGGAATTACTTGATGTTAAAGAGAAACCAACCTACCCCCATGAGCAATGCTCCAATGATGGCAAACATGACCCACGAAGGTGTTGTATACAGCAGAATGGTACATCCGCCTACGGCTAGAGCAATTCCGAGTACACGTCTGGCTACCAGCCCCTGTCGAATGCGAAATGAACGAAATCCCATCCTAGACATACCTCCCCCTGGGTGAATCCGAACGTCGATATTACATCATATTCCACAGAGGGATAAACATGTATCTTGGAATCGAGGAATTTAGAAAACCTGGTAGATGTCAATCTTTCATTTACCGCTACTACCATAAGCCGAAGCGTTCTAGCGTCATAAACAGCAGCATAGAACTCGATGATCATTATTTACTTGATCAGTATATGCAGCTTATCTGGGTGTGTGCCCGAAAGCTTCAGAAAATCACAGAATCGCTTGAAGATGAAAAAAGGCCAGCACTCGCCGACCTCCTCTCATCATTGCTCGCTATCCTCTTATCTCGGCGATTGCCTTGGCCCGATCCGGCTGGTTATAGACCGCACTACCTGCGACCAGTACAGTTGCCCCCGCTTCTTCACACAGTCGTGCTGTCTGCGGATTCACACCGCCGTCGATCTCAATGTCGACGTGCCGGAGCCCGCGCTCGTTCAGCATGTGCCGCAACTGGGCCACCTTCGGCAAGACACCGGCAATAAATGATTGTCCGCCAAAGCCTGGATTGACCGTCATGAGCAGCACGAGATCGACATCAGCCAGAACCGGTTCAATCGTAACCAGCGGTGTAGCCGGATTGAGCACGACTCCTGCCTTCGCCCCCTGTTCCTTGATCAAATAGAGCGAACGGTGCAGATGACGGCATGCCTCTTGGTGGACAGTGACGATGTCGGCTCCGCTTTTGACAAACTGGGGAATGTATCGATCCGGCTCCTCGATCATCAGATGCACGTCCAGCGGCAGCTTGGTAATCGGTCGAATCGCCTCGACGATCAATGGTCCAATGGTGATATTGGGGACAAAGTGCCCGTCCATGACGTCGACGTGAATCCAGTCGGCTCCGCCGCGTTCAACATCCTGGATTTCCTCTCCCAGCCGGGCAAAATTGGCTGACAATATCGATGGTGCGATCTTTACCATGGTTTGTTCCTCCGTTGGTATTCTTTTACTTCATCCATAAACTGCTTGTAGTGTTCATACCGCTCCTGCGCGATTTCACCGTCAGCCACTGCTGCCTGAACGGCACAGCCCGGCTCGGACAAATGCAGGCAGCCGCGGAATTTGCAACCGTCTGCGTGCTCTGCAAAGTCGCGAAACGATTGCGCCAGATCGAGCTCGCTGATCCCTTGGAACTCCAGGGAGCTAAAGCCTGGCGTATCTGCAACATAGCCGCCTCCCGCAAGCGGAATCAGCTCCACATGTCGGGTGGTATGCTTCCCCCGGCCGAGCTTTTGGCTGATGGCTCCCGTCTGCAGCTGAATGCCCGGAAAGAGCGCATTGATCAAGGAAGATTTGCCGACCCCGGATTGACCGGCAAAGACCGACGTCCGTCCGAGCAATTCGGTACGGATCTGTTCCAGACCGCGCTTATCCTTCGTCGAAGTCGGGATGATGCGATAGCCGATCTTCGCGTAGAGAGAGGCAATCGCGTCTATTTCCGCAGCTTCCACCAAATCGGCTTTGGACAGGACAATCACTGTGTCAATCCCGACATTTTCGATGTGAACGAGAAATTTATCGAGCAGCAGCCCGCTAAACTGCGGCTTTTGTGTGGAAAAGACGAGTACCGCCTGATCCACATTGGCGATGGAAGGACGCAATAGCTCGTTATTGCGCTGGCAAATTTCCATTACATACCCTTCCAAAGCGTCAGTGGCGTCGTAGACAACCCAATCCCCGACAAGAGGATTAACCTTTGCATCCTTTTTTTTAAACAGTCCGCGCGCCCGACACTGGATGACCTTTTCGCCATCGGCTACGTAATAAAACCCGCTCATCGCTTTCACAATGCGTCCTTCTGGCATCCCTTTCCCTCCATTGTTTTGGTAAATAAAACATCCTCCCGCCGTTATTGCTGGCTCTCATACGGAATCGTAAAGCTCTGGTATTGAGCGTCATTGACAAAGACTTGGATGGTAGCATTCTTTTCCGGTGCGAGAATAAACGGAACAGAATACGGCTTGCTTTCGGTTATAGTCTCCTCAACTACGACCTGATTATCGCCCCGGACATCGCTGACGAGAATGCGGACCTTGGCCGTTTGCCCTGGCAAGACGTCGACGTATATCGGCGTCGTGCGCTGTTTGGCTTCAGCTGGCAGCTTCCCGCTGCTCACATCGACGTCCACCGATGCCCCGGCCGGGACATCCATATTTGCCTCGTACGGGTACGTTTTGAGGACTTTTCCTTCCTCGTCATACGTATCTTTTAGAGTAATTTTGCCTACCTTTATCTCTTTTTTCAGCAGCTCGACTTTTGCCTGATCGAGAGTCAAGCCAATAATAGCAGGCATTTTCGTGTATCGTTTTTCTTTGCTGACCGTCACTTTAACAGGAACATCTCCGGGAATCACTTCTGTATTTGCAGAAGGTATCTGATCGATGACATCACCCGGCTGAGCTTTGTCGTCCTCTTTCTCCACGAACATGTCCGGAGTTACCGTAAAGCCGTTTTGTGTCAGCATGTTTTCTGCCGTAGCCCGATTCTGTCCGATCAGGTTCGGCATGGTGATTGCTTTTTTCCCTCTGCTGACGACCAGTTTTACGGTGCCATTCTCTTTTAATCGCATCGGCGGCTCTGGATCCTGGCTGATGACGATTCCCTTTAAAACTGTATTGTCAAACTGCTCTGTTATATCGGGAACGAGCTTCTTTGCCTTCAACGCCGCCTCCGCTAACTCGATCGGTGTTCCGGCTACAGGCGGGACGGGAACTTCCGGTGTATATAAAAGGCCCTGGACAAAATTAAAGCCAAACATGGCCAAGATGATAAAGAGGCCAGTAGCCGCTACCCAGATCAGTGCTTTTACATACCAGTTCGTTTTGCGCGGCTGGTTCTTCTCCGGCTGCTGGCCGCCGTTGTATGCCCGCTCCTGTGCCTGACGCTCCAGCTTGGAGTGCTCCAGCATTTCCGGCGTGATAGCAGGAATGACACGGGTCTCCTCCGGATCGATGGGAAAGTGGACCTTTTCTTCGTTCAGCCGCTCCGGCGACAGGCACGTATCCAGATCAGCCAGCATGTCGGCAGCAGAGTGATAGCGAAGCGCCGGGTCCTTGACCAAAGCCTTTAAGATCACGTTTTCCACGCTTTGCGGGATTCGCGGATTAATCTGCCGCGGCTCAGGCAACGGGTCCTGCAAATGCTTGAGCGCTACAGAGATCGGCGACTCCCCCGAAAACGGCACCTGCCCCGTGACCATCTCATACAGCACAATGCCGAGCGAGTAAATGTCCGACTTTTCAGCCGTTATTCCGCCGCGCGCTTGTTCAGGAGAAAAGTAGTGAACAGAGCCGAGTACTGAGCCCGTATGCGTGATGGTTGCCGACGTCACGGCTCGGGCAATTCCGAAATCCGTTACTTTCACGCGATGATTTTTACCGATCAGAATATTGTGTGGCTTGATATCGCGGTGAATGATTTTGTTCTGATGAGCGTGATCGAGTGCATCGCACACCTGCAGAGCGATCCAGACCGCTTCGTCGACAGGCAGGGCACCTCTGGCGTTGATCATATCCTTGAGTGTTGAGCCTTCGATGTACTCCATCACAATGTAATGGGTATCATCGTCCTGGCCAACATCGTACACACTCACAACATTTGGGTGAGACAGGCTTGCTACGGCCTGCGCTTCACGACGAAAACGATTGATGAAGTCTTCGTCAGAGCCAAATTGCGGGCGGAGAACTTTGACAGCCACCTGCCGATTCAGCACTAAGTCTCTCGCGCGGTATACAATGGCCATACCGCCGCCGCCCACCTGGCGCTCCAACTGATACCGTCCTCCGAGCAATCTTGTTTCCATCGTCTTCACCCCTCTTTCTGACCAATGTCAACGGGAGCAGATGTATTGCGGATCGCAATCAGTGTAGCATTGTCCTCGCCACCGGCATCCAGAGCGTATTGTAGCAGCTCATCGACATGAGCTTGCAGTGGTTTCGATTGTTTCAGCGACGCTTCGAAACGTTCGTTGCTTACCTTGTTGCTGACGCCATCGGAGCATATCAGGATTACGTCACCTGACTCCCAGCTGAATTCGCCAAGATCGATGCGAACGTCACGCTCCGTGCCGAGGGCTCGCAGCAGTACGTTTCGCTGCGGATGAAAAGCGGCTTCCTGCACGGTAATCTGTCCGCTTTTCAGCAGCTCTTGCACGAGCGAATGATCCTCCGTTCGCTGGGTCAGGCCCTCTGCCCCGAAGTGATACAGCCGGCTGTCGCCGACGTGGGCGAAGACACCGCCCTGCTCATTGATCAACGCTGCGACCACTGTCGTACCCATGCCGTTGCATTCAGGATTGTCCGCCGCGAATTGAAACAGCTCTTCATTCGTGACCAGCAGCGCGTTCATGAGCAGCTCGCGCGCATCCTCCGGCTCCAGATCGCTGCCCATGTTGGCCAGTTCAAGCATGATTCGCTCAACTGCCATGCGACTGGCAATATCGCCGGCCTGATGTCCGCCCATGCCATCAGCCACGACCGCCAGCACGCGACCCGTCCTGTCGATCGCTGTGCCGTAGTAGTCTTCATTATGCTGTCGCACACAGCCGATATGCGACTTAACTGCGATTTCCATCCTCATCACCCCGCCGTTTCTTTGGCGTGTTGTGCACGTAATTGTCCACAAGCAGCCGCAATGTCACTTCCGTGTTCCCGACGAATCGTCACATTGATGCCGCGATTTTCCAAGATGCGTTTGAACGTAAAGATATCGTCGCGCGGTGTCCGCACATAATCCCGCTCCGGTACGTAATTGACGGGAATCAGGTTGACATGACACAGCATGTCGCCAATTAACTCAGCCAGCTGCTCGGCGTGTTCGGGCTGATCGTTCTGCCCGCCGAACAAGCCGTATTCAAAGCTGATCCGCCGCCCTGTCGTCGCTACGTAGTGCCGGCATGCTTCGAGCAGCTTTTCCAGTGGAAAGCCCTTGTTGATCGGCATCAGCTTCGTGCGCAGTTCAGTCGTTGGCGCATGCAGCGATATCGCCAGGTTGACCTGGCCGCCTTGTTCGGCAAATTCGTAGATTTTCGGAACGATTCCGCTCGTGGAGACAGTGATATGCCGCTGTCCGATGTTCAAGCCGCGGTTGTCGTTGATAATCTTCAAAAAGGCCATCAGGTTGGTAAAGTTCTCAAACGGCTCGCCGATGCCCATCACGACGACATGGCTGGCCCGTTCGTTATCCGCGTCGAGAGCACGCTGGGCCATCAGCACCTGGGCGACGATCTCGCCGGCATCCAGATTGCGCTTCAGGCCTCCTAATGTCGACGCGCAAAAGGTGCAGCCGATCCGGCAGCCCACTTGGGTCGTGACGCAAATGCTATTGCCGTAATTGTGCCGCATGATAACCGTCTCAATCGCGTGGCCGTCGATCAGTTGAAACAGGAACTTGATCGTCCCGTCCGAAGATACCTGCCGCGTAATCTCTTTCATCGGCTCGATGCGAAAATGCGTCTTCAGCTTCTCGCGCAGTTCTTTGGAGAGATTGCTCATCTCGTCAAAGGAGGCAACCCGTTTGACGTACAGCCAATCGTAAATCTGCTGGGCGCGAAATTCTTTCTCTCCGTTTTCCTTTAGCCATTCCTTGCATTCTGTCATGGTCAGGCTGTAAATCAATGGGTTGTTCCCCGTTAATGACGTATTCGGCATGATTCGTTCACCTTTTTATCCTTCCAGTATAAAATCCATTCGCTCGCTTGACCTATCTTCTCATTGTACCTGTTGTCCGGCGATGCAGCAATTCTCGATAGCAGAAAGGAGTGGAGTACCGCTTGTGGCGATCTTCCACCCCGCACATTACGCTTTTCGTTTCAGTCGAGAGATGAAAAAACCGTCGCTTTGAAAGTGCTGCGGCAAAATTTGTCCAAAGCCCTGGCTAAAGTCTACACGTTCGCGAACAGATTGCGGAATGTCGTTGACAAGCGTCTTGTCAAGCTCGAATTCAGGATGGCGGGCGACGAAATCTTCCACAATGCATTGGTTCTCTTCCGGTTCGATCGTACACGTACTGTAGACGAGCAAGCCTCCCGGTGCCAGCAATGCTGCGACGCGCTCCAACAGCTGCGCTTGCAGGGCGGCAATCTGTGCGATATCACCCGGCTGCTTCTGCCACTTCAAGTCGGGCTTGCGGCGAATGACGCCAAAGCCGGTGCAAGGGGCATCGAGCAAAATCCGTTCGAATTGCCCCAGCTCTGCCGCTGACAGCTGCAGGGCGTCCCGGACGATCGGCTTGATGATCGTAATGCCCAGCCGCTGTGCATTGGCTGCGATCAGCTCGCGCTTGTGCGGATGCACGTCGCAAGCGACAATCTCACCCTGATTCGCCATCAGCTCGGCGATGTGTGTCGTCTTGCCTCCCGGAGCAGCACAGGCGTCGAGCACGCGCTGACCAGGCTTGACGTGCAGAGCAGGAGCGACGAGCATCGAGCTCTCATCCTGAATCGTACAGTCCCCCTTGGCGAACCAATCGGTTCCGGCAGCATGACCGCCAGCCAGAACGATGCCGCTGCCACTTAGCTTAGACGGGTGGGCATCAGGGAAATGTTGCAGCATTTCGGTTAAAAGTTGTTCGCGGTCCATCCGCAGCCGATTGACGCGGATCGAAGCGGCCGGCGGGAGGTTGTTGCTCTGGCAAATCGCTCTTGTCGTCTCTTCCCCGTACAATTTGAGCCAACGGGAGACGAGCCATTCCGGGTGCGACTCGCTGACGGCAATCTGCTCGGCCACGCTGCCTTTCGGCTGTTGGTCCCATACCTGCGGATTGCGCAATACATTGCGGAGAACGCCATTGACGAGGGAAGCGATGCCTTGATGGCCTTTGCGCTTGGCAATCTCGACCGCTTCGTGGACGGCTGCCCGATCGGGGATGCGATCCAGATAGCGGATTTGATACAGACTCAACCGCAAAAGCTGCAAGACCCACGGCTGCAGCTTTTTGAATTGATTTGCTTTCATAAAAGCGGCAAGTACAAAGTCAAGTGTCTTTTGCCGTTGAATCGTCCCGTAGACGAGTTCAGTGACGAGTCCTTTGTCCGGCGCACTCAACTCGTCTCGCGCAAGCACGTGCTTCAGCTCAAGATTGCTGTACGACTTGTATTCATCGATTCTTGTCAATACCTCCAAAGCGACTTCACGTGCTCCGCTCCTCTTGATTACCGCCACGTCAACTATCTCCCAACTGTGTACCTATAGTTAGCGATGCTCCTGCGCCAAGCAGGAAATCGCGCATGCTCATGCGTTTTTTGCCTTCAGGCTGAATCTCCACGAGTTTGACACTGCCTTGCCCGCAGGCGACGACCAGGCCGTCCGCAGCGCGTTCAACCACAGAACCGGCCGGTGCCAATACACCGCTGGTCTGTACCTTTTCCACTCGCCACAGCTTCCAGGTCTTGCCCTCCCAGGTCGTAAAAGCGACGGGGAAAGGCTGCATTCCGCGCACTTGATTGTAAATTTGCTCGGCAGTTTTGTTCCAGTCGATCAGCTCGTCCACCCGTTTGATCGTCGGAGCAAACGTCGCTTGACTGTGATCCTGCGGAGTCGCCGCAAGCTCGCCTTTCAGCAGTTGGGGCAGCGTCTCGACGAGCAGCCTGGCCCCGGCCGGTGCCAGCTTGTCGTGCAGGCTTCCGTACGTGTCCTGCTCGGTTATGGGCACAACGACCTTTGTCAGCATGTCGCCAGCGTCCAGTGCTTCCACCATGTACATGATCGTCACACCGCTCTCGCTCTCCCCTTCGATAATCGCTTTATGAATGGGTGCGCCGCCGCGGTACTTGGGCAGCAGCGAGGCGTGAACGTTGATACAACCGTACTTGGGGGCATCCAGCAAAGCCTTCGGCAAAATCTGCCCGTACGCTGCGGTCACAATCAGGTCTGGCTGTGTCGCCAGCACTTCGGCCAATGCAGCTTCACTCTTTATTTTCTCCGGTTGGAGGACAGTTAAACCATGCCGCAGCGCTGATTCCTTCACAGGCGGCGGCGTCAGCACGCGCTTGCGCCCGACTGGACGATCCGGCTGGGTGACGACGCCGATCACCTGATAGCCTGCGGCAAGCAGCGCTTCCAGGCTGGCGACGGCAAAATCCGGTGTCCCCATAAAGAGAATCCGTGTACCCGTATCGGCCATGCTTACTCTTCCTCTCCCGGCTTGACTGCATACACCTTATCCGCGATGTCGATAAACAGCACGCCATTCAAGTGATCGATCTCGTGTTGAGCGCAGCGGGATAGCAAATCCTCCGCTTCCATTTCAAAGGTTTGCCCATTGCGGTCCTGAGCGCGCAGCTTTACCCACTGATGGCGGCGTACATCGCCGCGCAGCCCGGGGATGCTGAGGCATCCTTCGGGATAATCGGACTGCTCGCCCTTGGCATCGATAATTTCCGGATTGACCATTTCTATCAAGCCGTCACCGCAATCCATCACGATGACACGCTTGGAGATGGCCACCTGCGGAGCTGCCAGGCCGACTCCATCGGCATCGTACATCGTCTCCGCCATATCGTCGAGCAGTTTATGTAAATTGCTGTTGAATTTCGTCACCGTGATTGCTTTCTCACGCAGTATCGGATCGGGATGCTTGACAATCGTTCGAATCGCCATGTCGGTATTCCTCCTATAAAAGCATATATGGATCAAGATCTATCGTCGTCGTGACATTACGCTGTCTCAGCCAGTCTTCGAATTGCACATTCGTCTGTGCCAGCAAATCAACCAGTTTTGGCTCATCACGATATTTTAGCATGAGTTGAAAGCGAAATCTATCTTTTATCCGCGCAATCGGCGAGGCAACGGGGCCGAGCAGCCTTGTCGTCTGAGCCAAACGCGGCCGCAAATACTCGGCAAACATCTCGGCCGCCCGGATGACGACCGGCACGTCTTCGTGGGCAAAGGTCATCAGCACGAGCCGATAGTACGGCGGGTACCCGTTCTCCTTGCGCAGCACCATCTCATCCTGGTAAAACGACAGATAGTCGTGGTTCGTCGCGTGCCGGATGCTGTAGTGCTCGGGTGTATACGTCTGGACGACGACATCGCCGCTCAATTCATGCCGACCGGCTCTCCCCCCGACCTGCGTCAGCAGCTGAAACGTCTTCTCGGCCGCGCGAAAGTCCGGGATGTAGAGCGAGGTGTCAGCGGCGATGACCCCGACCAGTGTGACTCTGGGAAAATCGAGCCCTTTGGCAATCATTTGCGTACCGAGCAGGACATCTCCCTGACCGCTGCGAAAGCGCTGCAGCAGTTCTTCATGCGCCCCTTTGCGCGAGGTCGTATCCACATCCATGCGGATGACGCGAATCCCCGGAAACAGCCGGGCCAGCTCCGCTTCCACTTTTTGCGTGCCGGTGCCAAAGAAGCGAATATGCGTGCTCTGGCACTCCGGGCAGTTCGTCGGCTGGGTCATCGAATAGCCGCAGTAATGACAGCGGCTGGAGTGATTCGTCCGGTGGAATGTGAGCGAAATGTCACAGTGCGGACAGCGCAAGGTATAGCCGCAGGAGCGGCACATGACAAACGTCGAATAGCCTCTCCTGTTCAGAAACAGGACGATTTGCTCTGACTTCGCCATACGGTCTTCAATCATCGCATGCAGCGTACGGCTGAACATCGACCGATTCTCCTGCCGCAGTTCATCGCGCATGTCGATGACATGTACGGTCGGCAATGGACGATTGCCTACCCGCTCCTTCATCGTCAAAAGCCGGTAGCGGCCGCGCGTCGCCAGCGCGTACGTCTCCAGCGCCGGCGTAGCGCTCCCCATCACGACGACGCCATTGCCTGCTTTGGCCCGCCACATGGCGATATCGCGGGCGTGGTAGCGGGGTGTCTCTTCCTGCTTGTAGGAGGTTTCGTGCTCCTCGTCGATCACGATCAATCCGAGATTTTTAAACGGAGCGAAGATAGCCGAGCGCGCGCCGACAACGACTTTCACCTGATCGTAGATGATTTTGCGCCACTCGTCATAACGCTCCCCATGCGACAAGGCACTGTGCAGGACGGCCACCTGATCGCCGAAGCGCGCTTTGAACCGCTCGACCATCTGCGGCGTCAGCGCGATTTCCGGCACGAGAAAGATCGCTTGCTTGCCGCGAGCAAGCGTCGCTTCGATCGCAGCCATGTAGACTTCGGTCTTGCCGCTGCCGGTGACGCCGTGCAACAGAAACGAGGCAAAGCTGTCGCTGTCAATCGCTTGCCGGATCTGCTGCAGCGCCGCAGACTGCTCTTCGCTCAACATATGTGCCGCCGCTTTGGCAAACACACGGTGGGCGTACGGATCGCGATATACCTCCACCTGCTCCAGCCGGATCCAGCCTTTTTGTTCAAGGCTTTTCACTGTAGTGCGAGCGATGCCCAGCCGCTCGAGCACGTCGCTTTGCAGCAGCGGTCGGTTTTCCTCCGCCAGCAAGCGCAAAAGCTGTTTTGCCCGCCCGGAGCGGGCAGACAGGCTCGCCAGCGCTTCGGCCACCTGTTCGCTGTCAAGCAAAAGCGATAGGTAGGTGACCTGCTTGCGGGTTATCCGATCCTTTACCTGGTATTCTGTCGAGACCAGCCCCGCTTTAATCCAGCCCGGAATGCGCTTTGCCTCGTCAGAAAAGCGCTCGTCGATCTCTTTTTGCAAAAGCCAGCGTTGTTTCAATTCGTTTAACAGCGGCGAGTCGCTGGCATCAGTCCTCTGCAGCAGCTCTGTGGCTACCAGCCACTTCTCCGTCTTGCCCTTCAATACAGCCGGGAGCATGACCTGCAGAGAAGCTACCCATGTACAGAGATATTGGCGGGCCATCCACTGAGCCAACGCTATCAGTTCCTCGGTCAAGGGCGGAACGTCGTCTTGCACCTGCTCAATTTCTTTTAATTTGGTCTCCGTCCCATCATTTGGCTCCGTCACTTCCTGTACGCGAATGACGTATCCCTGCAGTTTGCGTGGGCCAAACGGGATCACGACACGACTGCCGACCGACAGCAGGGGAACGAGCCATTCCGGAACGAGGTAATCAAACGGGCGATTCGTTCGCGAGACGGGTACATCGACAATCACTTGAGCGATCATGGTCATAATGTGTGCGTACCCGGCCGTGCATGCAGCTTTTCCAGCACGACATCGAGGAGCTTTTCCGCGACGGCCCGCTTGCTCATTTTTCCGACCTCGATCTGATCGCCGTCCCGGCTTAAAATAGTGACGATATTCGTATCGGCCCCCATGCCTGCCCCTTCTTGCAGGACGTTATTGGCGACGATCATGTCGACGTTTTTCCGCTTCATTTTATCCGCAGCATACGCGAGGACATCCTGTGTCTCGGCAGCAAACCCGACGACAAATTGGCCGACTTTGCGCTGCCCGATCTCATACAGGATATCCGGCGCTTTTTCCAGCTCGAGCGTGAGGTTTCCGGTCTTTTTCATCTTATGCTCATGCACCTCGCTGGGACGGTAGTCGGAAACAGCCGCTGCTTTGATCACAATGTCGCTGTCCGGCAGCTCGTCCATTACCGCTTGATACATCGACTGCACGGATTCGACCGGCACGAACGTCACTCCCGTCGGTCTGGCGAGCGCTGTCGGCCCGCTGATGAGCACGACCTCCGCTCCGCGGTCGCGGGCGGCTTCGGCAATCGCGTAGCCCATTTTGCCCGTCGAGTGGTTGGAGATGTAACGCACCGGGTCGATTTTCTCTCTCGTCGGTCCGGCGGTAATCAGCAGCTTTTTCCCTTTGAGATCTTTTATGGGCCCGTTTGCAGGCTCTTTATCACCCGAGAAAAATTGTTTTACTG
>CAMIVR010000124.1 GCA_946402065.1 uncultured Brevibacillus sp.
AGCTCCAGTTTTGTCTTATTCAGGCTCACTCCGGTCACCGCGACATTGCCGCCGCCGGAATATGTACCGCCACGGGCAAGGACGTGGCTTCCGCCAACGGCGATTTCCTCGACGCCGGACAAGCCGGACACTTTTGTCGGCGCTTTGGCCGTCTGCGTATGCCCCAGCCCCAGCTGCCCCTTGTCATTTCGTCCCCATGTATAGACGTCGCCGTCCGCGCTCAGCGCCACTGAAAAGCCGTCACCCGCGCCAACGGCAATGATGTTTTTATTGGCCAAGCCCGTAATTTCAACCGGTGTGGTGCTGTTGCCGCCAGCCGTACCACGCCCCAATTGTCCGTAGGTGTTGTCCCCCCAGGCGTATACTTTTTGATTCTTGGTAATCGCCAGGGTGTGATTGCTGCCTGCCGCCATCGTCATGACGTTGGACAGTGCTTCCATTTTCCTCGGTGTCTCCTGCTTCTCGCTGCCGACGGTCAACTGCCCGCGTGTATTGTCACCCCACCCCCACAGCGTGCCATTCTGTTGGAGTGCCAGCGTGAAATTGCCACCAGCGGCAACCGCCGCAATATTCGTAAATCCCGTGTAGTCACTGCCGTCCGCATAGATTTGCGTAAAATAGCCTGGAGGGTATGGTGTTATTCCCCGCTGTCCATTGGAATTGCTTCCGGCCGTTGACACGTAGTTGTTCGTCAGCATCGCAACAATGTGCCCGCTGCCGGCGGCAACGTGCTGCGCCTTATTCAAGGCGGCAATCAATCCTTTGCGATGCGCATCTGCACCGGTGAGTTCGCCGTTGCTGTTGTTTCCCCAGGCATAGACGAGGGTATCCTTATCCTTGATAAAAGAGTAATCCCCTCCCGCCCAGACTTTATCAAGCTTGTTTAATCCTTCCACCATCGATGGTGTGCCTGAAGCTGAGCCGCTCTGCGCTGTCTGCCCTGCGGAGTTGCTGCCCCACGTATAGAGCTTGATCGCACCGTCGCCATTGCCGTTGCCGTGCCTGACAATCGCCACGGAATGAGCGCGCCCGGCCGCAATCGCCAAAACGTCACCGACCTGGTTGCCGAATGACACCTTTGCCGGACTCAAGCCAACCCCGCCAATTGTTCCTTTGCCCAACTGGCCACTGTCATTGGAGCCCCATGCATACAGCGAAGCGCCGTCATCTTTATTGCCGGCGATGCCGTACTCTGCCATACCGGGCAGCGCATTTGTGCAAGCCAGCAGCAATACCAGACAAATCGAGAGTAAATATGAACGTTTGAATCGCATGATTCCTCACCCTTTTCACAACATACCAACTAGTTCTATTTTACCATATGTTACCCAAACAAAAAGGAAAATCCACCTTTTTTCAGTGAATTTTCCAATCCCCTCACAAAATATAGTATTATTTTCCTAATTTTTCTGCTAACCAGTAGGCTGATTTGTAAATATCGCCTGCTCCCATCGTGAGGACGAGATCACCCGCCTGGATTTGGTTGATCAGATGAGCCTGAACCTCTTCCATGGTCGGGATGTACTGTGCCCGGGGATGGCTGTTGGTGCGGATTTTTTCCACCAACACCTGGGAGCTGACACCCTCAATCTTCTTCTCGCCCGGGGGAGAGTAGATGTCGGTAATGATCACTTCATCCGCTTCACCGAACGCCTTGCTGAACTCTTCCATCAAGAAAAAGGTCCGCGTATAGCGCTGCGGTTGGAAAATGGCGATCACTCTCCGTCCGGAGGAACGCGCACCGCGCAAGGTCGCTGCAATCTCTGTCGGATGATGGGCGTAATCGTCGACGACCAGTATGTCACGGACCTCCCCGATGATCTGGAACCTGCGTTTGGCTCCACGGAACGTAGCCAAGGCCGCGACCGCATCGGCAAACGGGACATTCGCTTCCAGACAGACGATCAATGCAGCAAGTGCATTGGCGACGTTGTGCTTGCCGGGGACGTTCAAATGCAATTCACCGAGCAGCTCCTGTCCATGCCAGACTCGGCATGTCGTTTTGCGGTCGCCGCAGACGATATCGGTCGCGCGGTAATCCGCTGCTGCACTGTGAACGGGATCAATTCCGTAGGTAATGATTGCGTGTCCGACAGCAGGCATGATCTCGCGCACATGTCCGTCATCGATGCACAGTATCGCTTGCCCATCCGGCTTCAGATGACTGAGGAACTGCACGTAGGCCCGCTTCAGGTTGGCAAAATCACCGTCAAAGTGCTCCAAATGATCCGCCTCGATATTCGTCACGATTTCATAGGCCGGTCGGTATTCCAAAAACGACCCGTCGCTCTCATCCGCTTCGGCGATGACGAACTCGCTTTTGCCCGCTTTGGCATTGGTTCCGGCGTTCATCAGCTCGCCGCCGATAATATAGGTTGGATCGACACCACACTCTTCTAAAACGTGAGCGATCATGGAGGTTGTGGTCGTTTTGCCGTGTGCTCCGGCGACAGCCACACCCTTGCGCTCGTTCAAGATCCGGGCCAGCATTTGTGAACGATGTAAAACGGGAATGCCCTGCGAAGCAGCCGCCGTAATCTCTGGGTTGTCTTTTTGAATGCTTGTGGAATATACGACTAGCTCAGCACCTTCGATGTGGCTGGCGGCGTGGCCTACATACACGACAGCGCCACGCGCCTCCAGCTTCTTCGCAAGTTCGTTCATTGCAACATCTGAGCCTGTAACCTTGTAGCCAAGGTCGATCAAGACGCGAGCGATGGCACTCATACCATAACCGCCAATGCCCACAAAGTGGACGTGTTGTGTCTGATCCACCTTATTCACCTGCCTCTTCAACTATTGTAGGGAGAAAATCTCGCACTTGCGCGATAAAATACAGCGAGCCGCAAATCAGTAGGCAATCATCCTGAGCCTGCGCTTGCTTGAACCATGTCTGAAGCATGTTTTGCCAATCTGTGACAAGTGAGAGCTTAGCAGGCTCCACTCCGCCTGTCATCCACGCATCCTCCATCTGCTCAACGGACGCAGCGCGGGCAAACGAAAACGTGGTCAGGTAGATGTGTTCCAGACTTTCTCCCAAGCTCGCCATCACTGCCGCTATCTGCACCAGCGGTTTATCGGCCAGTGCGGCAACGAGAATGTGGATTCGCCGTCCGGCAGGAATCAATCCGGCAACACTTTGGATGAGGACGCTCATTCCCTCTGTGTTGTGTGCTCCATCCAGCAAAACCAGGGGACGCTTCGAGACAATCTCTAGACGCCCCGGCCACCTCGTTTGTTGCAAGCCGTTGGCAACTTCCTCATCTTCTAGCAAATAGGCGTAGTAATTGCGCAGCAAATCGATCACCATCAGTGCGACTCCCGCATTCTCTGCCTGATGCTGTCCGTTCATCTGCAATTCGTAACGGCTCTGCTCCCGGCGAAGCATGCTGCTGTAGGCAAGCCACTGCGATCCGAGCTGTTCGCTTTCCTGGACGGCGGAAAAATCCCGCCCCAGCTGATAGAGGGTGCAGTGTTTTTCGCGGGCAGACCGCTCGATGACCTCGTTTGCCTCAGGACAAATAGCGCCAGTGACGACAGGAACACCCGGTTTGATGATCCCTGCCTTTTCATAAGCGATTTCGCCAAGGGTCGATCCAAGGACGTCGGTATGATCGAGCCCGATATTCGTAATGACCGAGACGAGCGGCCAGACGACGTTGGTCGAGTCCAGCCGTCCGCCCAATCCTGTCTCCCAGACAACAACGGCAGGACGTACGATTTGGGCAAAATAACAAATCGCAATCACTGTGATCACTTCAAATTCAGTCGGCGTTCCGTAATCCGTCTCCGCTTCGCAGCGATCCAGCAAGGGCTTGAGCTGGTTGGCCAAGTCGCGAAACGCTTCCTGCGGGATCATTTCATCGCCGACGCGAATGCGCTCGCGGAAATCGCTCAAATACGGTGATGTAAAAGAACCCACACTGTAACCGGCAGCACGCAGCATCGACGTCAAATACGCACACGTCGATCCCTTCCCGTTCGTTCCGGCAACGTGAATAAACGACAGGCGGCGCTCCGGATTGCCCAATTCGGCAAGGAGCCACTGCACGCGCTCCAAGCCGGGTTTTTGTCCAAATCGCAGCAATCCGTGCAGCCATTTCAAAGCATCTTTATAAGAAGCAAAGGCTTCTGTATCCATACGGTATAGCTCCATTCTTCAAGATATGACAGCGGAGGTTGACCCATGCTTACTTGGTTTCGGCGAGACGAGCCAATACTTTGTCGCGTTTTTCCTGGTAATCTTTCATTTTGGCTTTCTCTTCCTCGATCACTTTGGCCGGAGCCTTGGCGATGAAACCTTGATTGTTCAGCTTTTTCTCAATCCGCTCGACTTCTGCATGAAGCGTGGACAGCTCTTTTTCCAGGCGTTTGCGCTCCTGTTCCAGGTCAACGAGACCGGCCAGCGGCAAGAATAATTCCGCACCTGTTACGACGGCTGACATCGCTTTTTCCGGCGGAGTAATGTCCAGCCCAATCACCAGGGACTCCGGATTGCAGAAGCGGACGAGGTAATCCTCCCCGCGTTGCAGGCGTTCCAGAGCAAGTGGATCACTCGCCTTGATAATCAGCTCTACTTTTTTCGACATCGGCACATTCACTTCAGCCCGGATGTTGCGGACGCTGCGAATCACATCCATCAGGAGCGACATTTCCGCCTCTGCTTCCGTAAAGACGAGCCGCTGATCAACCTCTGGCCACTTGGCTACGGTAATGCTGTTGCCCTTATGCGGCAACGCCTGCCAGATTTCTTCGGTCATGAATGGCATGAACGGATGCAGCAAGCGCAGGGTCTGATCGAGCACCGTCACGAGCACGGATTGTGTCGTGCGCTTGGCTGCTGCATCGTCTCCATAGAGAGAGAGCTTCGCCATTTCGATGTACCAATCGCACAAATCGTCCCAGATGAAATTGTACAGGACCCGGCCTGCCTCACCGAACTCAAACGCATCGACCAGTCGTGTTACATCGCCGATCGCCGTTTGCAAACGAGTGAGGATCCACTTGTCAGGAGCGGCCAAATCGCCGGTCAAGTCAATATCCTCATAGCCGAAGCCTTCGAGATTCATCAAAGCGAATCGGGAAGCATTCCAGATTTTATTGGCAAAGTTGCGGTTGGCCTCAACCTTTTCCCAGTAGAAGCGCTGATCGTTCCCCGGCGAATTGCCTGTCGCCAAGGTGTAGCGCAAGGCATCGGCACCGTACTTCTCAATCACTTCCATCGGATCGACGCCATTGCCGAGCGACTTGGACATTTTCCGGCCTTCCGAGTCGCGGATGATACCGTGAATCAATACTGTCTCGAACGGATTTTGGCCGGTAAATTCCAGACCGGAAAAGATCATCCGGGCCACCCAGAAGAAGATGATGTCATAGCCTGTTACGAGAACATTCGTCGGGTAGAAGTACTTCATGTCTTCAGTCGATTCAGGCCAGCCGAGCGTCGAGAACGGCCACAGCCCGGAGCTGAACCAGGTGTCGAGAACGTCGTCTTCCTGCTTGAGATTGTGGCTGTGACAATGCGTACACTCGGTCACGTCGGTGCGGGAAACGATTTCCTGACCGCAATCCTGGCAGTACCACGCCGGAATGCGATGTCCCCACCACAATTGACGCGAAATACACCAGTCGCGAATATTTTCAATCCAGCGCAAATACGTATTTTTAAAGCGTTCCGGAACGAACTTGACGCCCTCTTCACTGGCCGCATTGGCCAAGGCATCATCCGCCAGCGGCTGCATGCGGACAAACCACTGCGTCGACAAATACGGCTCGACAACAGCATCGCTGCGCTCGCTATGGCCAACCTGATGAATATGCTCTTCAATTTTAAACATAACGCCGCTGTCTGTCAGGTCCTTGATGATTTGCTTGCGGCAGGCAAAGCGGTCAAGCCCCTGGTAAACGCCGGCCTGCTCGTTCATCGTTCCGCTTTCGTCCATGACGACGATTTGCGGCAGATTGTGGCGGAGGCCGAGCTCATAGTCGTTCGGGTCATGGGCAGGCGTAATTTTCACCGCGCCGGAACCAAATTCCGGATCGACGTAATCGTCGGCGACGATCGGGATTTCCCGCCCGACAATCGGCAGAATGACAGTCTTGCCGATCAACGCCTGATAGCGTTCGTCGTCAGGATGAACGGCAACCGCCGTATCGCCGAGCATCGTCTCCGGCCGCGTCGTCGCTACCTCAATATAGCCGCTGCCATCCGCGAGCGGATAGCGCATGTGGTGCAAGGCACCTTTTACTTCTTTGTAGATTACCTCAATATCGGAGAGCGCAGTCCGAGCTGCCGGGTCCCAGTTGATAATCCGGTTGCCGCGATAGATCAGGCCTTTCTCGTACAGGCGAACGAACACTTCGCGAACCGCACGGGACAGCCCTTCGTCCATGGTAAAACGCTCGCGCGAGTAATCCAGGGCAAGACCGAGCTTTTCCCACTGCTCACGAATATGGGCAGCGTAGATCTGCTTCCACTCCCATACTTTTTCGACGAATTTTTCCCGACCGAGGTCGTGGCGGGAGATGCCTTCTTCGCGCAGGTTCGCTTCTACTTTCGCTTGCGTCGCGATCCCGGCGTGGTCCATCCCCGGCAAAAACAAGGTGCTGTAGCCCTGCATCCGCTTGGCGCGGGTAATGATATCCTGCAGGGTCGTATCCAGGGCATGCCCGAGGTGCAGCTTGCCCGTTACGTTTGGCGGCGGGATTACGATCGTAAACGGCTTTTTGTCCGGATCGCGCTCAGCCTTGAAAAACTCGTTATCGATCCAATAGCGGTACCATTTGGCTTCAGACGCTTTCGGATCGTAATTTTTCGGCAATTGGTTGTCAACGTTAGGCGTAGACGGCGTAGACATGTGTTCATCCTCCTTTTTATGGCTTCCCATGCAGCGCAGGCATCGGGAAAATAAAAAACTCCCTCATCCAAAGGACGAAAGGAGTTGTTTTTCGCGGTACCACCTTTGTTAGCACGGATCGTCAACAGCGGTGATCTGTGCTCACTCTCGCCCGATAACGGCAGGCAGCCGAATTCCACTACTCACTGTCTGACTGGCAGCTTTCGCACAATTAACTCCCGGGCGACTTCAACTACACTTCCCTTAGAGAATCTCGCAGCAAGTGATTCTCCCTCTCTGCCAAGGGGTTATTAGCCTACTCTTCCCGATCGACGTTTACTTTCGTTCAATTTATCCGTTATCCCATCATTATAATCATTGCTGCTCTGCACGTCAAATTGTGGCAGCTATTCAACCTGTTTGATGGTTATGCCCAATGCTACGGCGAACCCGAGCACCTGCAAGACGTCGTAAATGTCCTCTTGCACATTGATGATTTCCACACGCTTGCCTTCTGCGAGCAAATCTTTGGTCGTATAAAACAGACTGCCGATACCCGCCGAATCCACAAACGTCACATCCCGAAAATCGACAGAGAGCGATTCACAGCGTGAGCCGTATTGGGCAATGATCTGGCCGACCAGTTCCCCTACAGCCATATCCAATTCACCGCTGAGGAAAATGGTTGTCTTCTCTCTCGCTTCCTCTACTTGATAATTCATCGTATGCTGTCTCCTTTCAATTGCCCCCTAGCTCGAAAATCAGATTTCTTCTTCTCATTGTAACATCGTTTTTGATTCCTCGGTTGCATAAATGCGAAAACTTTTTTGGTACTTATGGCACTGGCTTTATCGCCCTTCATCAGGAAGAACATGCAAATCGAGGACAATTTTGGTTCCGAACCGCGAGCTGTTCAACCATAATTTATCCGAGTATTGCAGCATCAAGGGAAATCCTGCCCCCAGTGACTTGCGCGTTGAGTATCCATGAATGAGCGCAGCCTTGGGCAAGTCTTCCAGAGAAATTCCTTCGCCCGCATCGTATACGACGATGCGAAATGTCTCCCGGTTCTCTGTCAGGTAGACATCTATCATTCCCATCGAGCCGTAGATCAGCGCATTGGACGCGGCTTCGTTCACAGCCGTCAAAAAGTGCAGCAGGCGCGGCTGGTTTATTTTATAGCCATGCAAGTGCTTTTTTATCTGCAGACGCATCAGGGCAAGGTCACCGGAGTTTTTCACCGTGAGGGAAAGCAGCTTCGTGTCACGCTTGATCAGCTCATATAATCCGACGTCATCGAGCATGGTCAGCTTGCCATTGGTCACGACTGCCATGATGCTGCTGTACAGCTCCCACTCTTTGCGCAGCCGCTCACGCTCAAAGGCGATCGCTTCCGTAATATTGATCATGGCGACGCCACAGCTTCTGTCCGGCAGCGGCATCACATGTACGTCGAACACGAGATCCATTTCTTCCGAAACGAGCTGTTCGCGAATGCCCCGGCCCGCTGCAAGCGCAGAGTTGATTAGCGGCTGGATCGCCAGCTCCTCCCATCCCTTGAACGGAACAGCGCCCAAAGGCCGCAGCCGGTTCCGCTCCCAGACAAACATGTAGATATCGTTGATTTGCCGCAGGATCGTCAGCTTTTCCAGCTCGCGCTTGATCATTTCCTGCTTGACTTTTTCGCTTAACGGATGATTCAACAAGTGCGCAGGCTCGATTTCCGCCGTAAGGTGCCAGGAGTGGAACTCTTCGATCATCAAGCGATCGAAAATCTCTTCTTTGCGCAGCACCTGTTCAATATCCAGCACATGATACGATGTATCGCGTATCCCGCTGACCGTACTGGCAATGATCAAAAAATCAGTGGCAAGCTCTACTTCATATCGGCCGGACGCCCAGTCACCCTCGGTTTTAATCCCGATGGAAATGCGGCTTATGGCCAACAGAGTTGCTTCGATCCGCTTCCCGCTGGCGATATGGGTGAGTGCGATGACTCGTGGTGGAATCACTTTTTGGGCTACTGGGCCTGCTCCCAGAAGCTGCAGGCACACTTCGCATAACGGATTATTCGGACATTGATCGCATAACTGCACCCTTACCCCTCCTGTTCTCCTTTTTTCGGCAGAGTCACATCGAGAATAAGTACAGAAATATCATCGTCTTGCTGTTTGCTTCTAGTTCGTTCCCAGATACGGCGCTCAACTGCTTCAATCCGGTCAACATCTGCGTTCCCAAACGGTGAGACCGCCTCGGTAAAACTGGCAATCCATTGATCGGTTATCATCATATCCATCTGTCGTTCGCCTAAGCCAATGAGGCCGTCCGTATAAATCAGCAACATGAAATCTTCTTCTATGAGAAATTCGTTTTGTTGGTAGGTGGCATTCTTGATCAAACCAAGCCCGATGCCATGGGCGCATGGGAGAACGGATTGTTTACTCGCGGAAAGATACAGCGGTTCGGGATGCCCTGCGCGACTTGTTTGCAGTTTTTTCAATTCCTGGTCAAAAACAGCAACAAATATCGTAACAAAAGATCGCGTTCTTGACAAATCATCATACAGTAATCGATTTAGTCGCTCAAGGATCTCTTGAGGAGTAAAGCAGGTTTGGAGTACAGCGTGAAACGAACTGCGCAATCCAGTGGTTAACAAGCTTGCCGGAATACCGTGGCCAGCGATATCAGCTACGAGAAAGCAACTGTACCGGTCATTGATTCTAACAAAGTCGACGTAATCGCCTCCGACGTACGTTGCCGGGATGTAGACAACCTTCGCCTGCAAACCGGGCAGTACCAGCCGCTCCCGCGGGATCAGCGAGAACTGGATTTTGGAAGCGAGCTCCATTTCCTGCTCGACCAGCCTCAGTTCCATCGATTGCTGTGTCTGTATGCAGCGAAGCAGCAGCCCGCGCACATGTATGGCCAGCAGGCGGTATAGGGAAACGACATCGTCGGTCTCGGACAACGGCTCTTGTGTCAGCGCGTTGACTTTCACATAGCGTGAGGAGAACGAAGAGTCCAATCGGTCATCCACCTGAATTTCCACGCAGATCAGCTTCGGAGTCTGCCCATCGACGGGCTTGGAACCGTAAGAAACTTCGAAATCAATCGTTTCGCCGTGATTCAGCAATTCCAGCCCAACGTAGGTCAGCCCATTTATCGTGTCGTACCAGGTTTTTACAATCTCTTCAATCAAGCGGTGCACATTTTCATAGTGAACATCCTGCATATTTTGTTCATTGCTGGCCATCAGCAGCCTTTCGTACGTTTGCTTCATGGCCAGCAGCTTGTACATGTCATCGTTTGTACTCTGAATCTCCTGCATGTTTTTGACGAATTCTTTTTCCAAATTCCTTGAGAGCTCAAAGATTTCAAACAGGTCCCGATAGCTTCTCGCTTTCGACATTACCAAGCGGGTAACCAGCAGGACGGTGACGATGCCCATGCCGCCGATATAGCAGCCCGGCAACCAGTAATAGGACATGAGACTGAAGAGGCTCCCCACGACAAACAACCAGTTCATGCTTTCATCGCGCAAAAAAAACCGCAGCTTTTCATGAAAGACGTAGTACTCGTCGTTAACCTCCACATTTTCTTCGTAGGTTCGCGTGTGATGGTAACCAACGGCAATCATCGCAAAGCAGAGCAGTGTAATGACGGATAGCGCCTGGTCGCCGACATCGCGAAACACGCTGACGAGCAGAAAACCCAAAGCACCGAGCAGCAGCCAGTTGTCTCTTTCCCACACCTTGCCTTTGCGATTCGACAGCATGACCGTCACACCCATCCCGAAGACGAACAGGCTCATATGCAGTCGCAGGATGATGAGCGATTCCGCTTCGATGACCGGCAGGTACCAAATCACAGCCCGCGACGTCAGGTACAAAATCACCAGTATCGCGACGTCCAGCCGTTTTTTCCACGGTTCAAAATACAGATTGGGCGCAAGCGGGAAGGCCTGAAATGCCATCAGCATAAAGATGTAAAAGCCCCCGAACAGAACATGGGCGAGGATTCGGAAAATGTGGTCAGCGTGCATCACGAACAAGCTGCCAATGCCCCAGGTAAAAAATGCCATACCCAGTAAAAACGATGGATCAAGCCACCGTTTAACCGAATGGAGGTGACGCGAGGTGAGGAGCAAGTATACCGAAATCATTAGCCCAGTAATGTATAAGAATGTTTGCCAGAGCAGCTGCAATCACCTCCTGAACAGAATAGTCAAAGACATGCTATTCTTTATGTTATCCCTCATTCGTCACGGCCAAGCAACGGCTTGCATCACCTCCACGTCCACATCTCCCTGTTTATCGGTTTGTATGCCGGACTGCTCTCCTCTGTCACCAGTGCCGTATCACCCATTTTATGGCATATAGTGAAAAACGCGGGTACGATCCCGCGTCTGTTATGCACATAACAAGAAAACCAGTATATCTTTGTGGAATCCTCGCGGATGCAGCACACAAGCGACACTGAATGAGGGGGGAGCGCATAAACTACATCGAGGTGATCTACGATGCATTCACGTTGGAAGTGCAACCCATTCTATTTGCGAATTAAGTTTGCGTGCAAATCAATCCTGCTTCCGCTGATTGTTTTTCAATTCATTCGCACATTGATTTTTCCCACTACACTTGATGTTATTATCCTCGGTATATTGGCGTTAACCTATATAGCAATCATTCTCGACTGGCTATGACCGTGACCTGTCAACTGCTCGCCAGCCATTCTCCTTTCGCTACCAAAAAGACCCCGCCGCCTACGCGGATGCGATATGCACCCTCTGTTTTCTCGGCATCAAGCTTGATGAGGGAGGGACGATTGATGGCATAGCCTTGTTCGACTTGCACACGAAGGCTGAACCCGGGAAAGAACTGATGAGCCAGCAGGTAACCGGCGAGGTTGCCGTTGGCACTGCCTGTGGCCGCATCCTCGAGAAAGCCTGTGTCGTCCACAAATACCCGGACATGCAAATCGTTCTCTTCTTTGCACGTCTCCGGCGTAAACACGAGCAGGTTCGCCCGGCCTGATTGCTCCAGGAACGCGCGATAGGCGTCATGGTTGATTCTGCAGGCCTGTACGGCATCGAGTGTACGCAGGGGGACAATCACGGAAGGCAGTCCCGTCGACACTGTCTGTATCGGGTACTGCCGATTGATATCCGCTACGCCGATTTGCAAAATGTCCGCCATCACCTGGGCGGGAATAAACTCTCCGAAAGCGGGCTCTTTTTGTTCCATCCATAGCTCTTCCTGATCCTCTCCCTGAAATGTCACGGGAATCTGTCCCACCGTTTCATTCAGGATGATGCGCTCACTTTGGATCTCCTCAAGAAATCTCTGAATGACAAACGCAGTCCCCAGCGTTGGGTGTCCGGCAAACGGCACCTCGACATCAGGTGTGAAAATGCGCACGTCGTATCCACCATTCCGCTTCTCCCGTGACGTAATAAAAGTCGTCTCGGAGAAGTTGATCTCGCGAGCGATTTGCTGCATCTGCTCGCTCGTGAGCACTTGTTCCGGAATCAGCACGGCCAGTTGATTACCTTGATACTTTTGTTCAGCAAACACATCAACGATATAGAAACGCATGATTCCACTCCTCTTTATCATTCCAATTCAAGTATCTTTATTGCTTCGCGGAGAGCGGACGAGATTCCTCCATCAGCCCCTTGCCAATAGGTGGTTGAAAGCTGGCTGAATGTGCTGGAAACAATCTGAGATCACAGCGGCAGCAAGACGTAACGGCTTGACGAAACAATGGCTGCCATTGCCAGATACCATAACCGTACATTTGGTAGCGCTGTCTGTTTTGAACCAGTAACCGGTGCAGCTGGTTTGGCAACGAGGCTGGCGAACAAAAAAGCGCCCCATCGCGGTGAGACGCTCTCGTTACTTGAGCAGCTGTTCGCTGAAACGCTGCACGTTGTACAAGCGGTCGATGTCCTTTTCCAGTCGTTTGACAGCCTGCAGTTCATTCCAGTCGTACTTTTGGTTGTAGTAGCCTTCAATATCCCGCATCACCCGCTCCGGATATTGGAGAAATGTGACCAACAAGGCCATCTCATCTTGGCGGAGCGGAAAAACGCTTTGATACGCCTGCAGCAGTTCGTACGCTTGCTCTTCCTCTCCGCCCAGATGGAAAAACGCGCGAAAAAACAGCGTGAGATCACGCGCCGGGGTATCGAATGCAGCACGATCGAAGTTCACCAGCCGGGCTTTGCCCATGCGATCGAGCAGCACGTGAGCCGGGTGCGGATAGCCGTGAATGACAGACAGTCGAAAATGAGTATTGTAGCGCTGGCGCTCGCCCCACTGCTTCAATGACTCGATTGCCCTGGTCGCTGCATCGTGGATAAAAGCGTGATTCGCCAGGAAAACCACATCAAAAGGCGACGGATATGGTCTGGACTGGGCAATGGAAGAGTTATGCTGCATATGGTCGAGCCACATCTGCCATCTGTCGGTAAGCGATGTGAGCAGCGGCTCTACGTGCTTGGGATCGTCAAAGCGGTAATTCTGTGTGAGGTGGTGCAGTTCCGCCAGCCGCTCAATCGTCGGCTTCGACCAGGCAAACGGCGGGATCGCATTTTTGTCCACGGAGGCGTACCAGGGAGTGACGTAATAGAGCCGATTGCCGCGCAAGAGGAACGGTTCATCGTATTTCGTATAGGTAAAAGGAACGGCCCCGTCCCAGCCGCGCTGCTGCAGATGCCGGAGAATGCCGCCAACGAAATGCAGCTTCGCTTGTGGTGCCGAAGTACGCTTGCAAATATACGATCCGAACGGAGTCCTTGCTTTGAACACATTCGGTTCCTTTATCAGCTCTACTGATTGGGCATACATGTCGTATTCAGGAAACAGTGGGTAAATGTCGTCAAACCTGCTCATCGGTTGTCTCGCTCCTCGCCCGTTCCGCCCTCCTGGCAACATGATCCAACAGCGCATCGATATGCGTCTGTCGCTGAATCGCCGCTTCGATTCGCTCGGCTTCGGGTTTTTCCCTTGCCGTCAGAAAAGCAACCACATACGATTCGACACTTCTCCACGCTTCTTCGGGATAAGCCAAAAATCCGACGAGAAGCACGTACTCTTCATAACGGAGCGGCTTTACGGCCTCATAGCTGTCCAGAAAAGCGTCCACTCTGGCGAAATCATCCGATTTGCTGTAGAGCTCCTTGAGAAAGCTGGCCGTGTCCCGCTGCTGGATGGACAAAACCGGTTGATAGAAACCGTGTAAAAACAAGCTCTGATTTTTTCCCTCCCAATTTTCGATCGCCAATTCGCGATGGGAGACGTTGATCCACTCGTCTTCCGGTTGGGCAGTCGCGAGCAGTTCGGCACTCCGCCCAAGCCGCTCGATCAATGGCGGAAAGAGGCCCGCTATCCACTTGTCTGTAGCCGTAAAATGCGGCCGATAGCTGATGAACTCCTGAAGCAGGTGGCGGGCCCGCTTCACTTCGGCGAAGGCGCCTTCCTGTTCATTGTTCAGTACCTCGACTGCCGGCAGTATCGTATTCGATTGCTGCGCCAGATGCATCATGGCGATGACATTGCCGCACGTACTGGCTTGCTCCACTGAGGGCAGAAACGGTTCCGCATTTGGCACGTGATCCGTTAGCGTAAACCCTTTTTTCGCCAATACGACATACGGTTTGGAGTCGCGTGTCCTGATGAATCGCTCGACGCCGCGAAATCCCTGTCGAGCCAGTTGTTCACGCCAGGCGTGAGACCATCTCATCACGTCGATGCGCGGCCATATCCGCAATTCTTTCGTCCCGCGATTGGTTTCCAACAGGTAATAACCGTCTTTCGGGATAATCCGGATAATTCGCGCTTTATACCGCTGGCATACTTGTTTCAGGTCAATTTTCTCCCGTACCAATCTGCTTCGCTCCTTCCCTCACTGGGGAATATACAGAATCTGCCCTTCTGCGAGGCGATCAGTTGTCAGATTATTTGCTTCCAAGATGCGGGAGACAGATAAGGCATATCGGGCAGCAACCATTTCCAGTGTTTCATCGCGTTGGATGATGCACATTCTCATTTTACTGAAACGCTCTTCGCCTTCCTTCACGAATGAAGTCAAACTGTTAAACGCATCGGTTCCTGTTTTTGGGACTTCATCCGAAGCGGCGGCATTGCGAACGGCTGAAGAAGATGCGAAAGATGAAGATTCCGCCACGTGCTGATGATTCGCTTCTACTTCGCGTTTGACGTTCAGCAATGAACGCAGATTGAGCGACTCCGGCTGTTCCTGAGTTCCTTTGGAGCCAATTGCCACGCGCATCTCTTTTTGTTCAGCCACTTCGTCTTTGTTTGCCATCTCCGCTTCTTCTGCCACTTCATCACTCACGGCCGGTTCGCTGGCGACTGCCGATTCGGCTGTTTCGGCTGTTTCAGCTGTTTCGGCTGTTTCAACCGTTTCAGCTGTTTCAGCCGTTTCAACCGTTTCCTCAGCGTCACTGGTCAAGCCAACCTCTGCCGTCACCGGGCTGTCTTGCGGCGAGATTTTCGCGCTCTGCTCCGCACTCTGATCTTCTCTGCGTACTTCTACCGTCTCTTCTTTGTTTTCCGACCCTTCAGTCAGCATCACCAGGTGCGGGTCCTGCTGCCCCTCAAACATCGCAGGGAACTCCAATTCATTGCCTGCCTCCGTGGCTTCCAGCGTCGAAGACTCCTGATTCTCCGTCAAAAACGTCACGTCGCCAAAAGGAGATGAGCTGGATTGCTCGTAAGGACGGGTGTTGACCTGCAGTGGCCTGGGGACCTCTCCCTTGTGTGCAGACGCCGGAATATACGGCTCATGCAGATAACGCTTTTGTGTGATGTACTCATGGTCCAGATTGGCAAATCTGTCTTTCCGCACTTCGCTCGCTTCTGACTCCCGTGAACCGCTTGCTTGCTCGTCAGCAATATTTACGAATTCCCACACTTCTTCTTCGACCAATGGGGATTCGTCATAATGTGTAACCGCTTGTACGTCACCGGCCTCCGGCGAATCCTGTTCAAACGACTCCTGTTCAGCCGAATCCTGTTCAGCCGATTCGACCTGATTGTCGCTTAAAGAAATACCGGCAATTTTCATTTCGGCTTGAATCACGAGCTGATTGGAGTCGACGATTTGATAGTCAAATTGGTTGACAAGCGCAAATAGCTCGCTCAACTCTTTTACGCGGGAGAGCGGCAGGGAGATATTTACGGGAATGCGGTGAGTAATGTCATGGTCGGCATTGTACAAGTATTCGCCGGGTTGGTCCTGTTCCAGCTGGAACGGCGTGAATTTAATCGCTTCTACCAGTGATTGGGTGTCACCGCTGTCGTTCATGTCGGCAAGCGGATTGGGCTCGTATTTTCCTCGCAGGAGCAGGCAACCGGTGATAGACACCTCATCGTCATTCCCGATGATCTCTACATCCGGCACAAGCTCCAGTTCCCTCATTTCTTTGATGCCGGCTCTATCCGATGACAGGAAAATCGTCTCCTTGATCTGGAACGTCAGCATTTCCTCCGATAGCGACACGTGTGTTCCTCCTTTCAAGTACAAGAACTTGTTCAAAAAGGAGGACAAACATAGCCGAGAAGTTCAAGGCGCGGCAGACCCGAGCAGCGGAACGTAGGTGAGTCTACGTGAGCAGCGGAGGGGCAACGCAACGCGGAAATTCGACAGCTATGTTTCCCGGACTTTTTGAACATCCTCTACAAGACATTTCCTTATACTATATGGACAGAACAGTAGATTTAGACCAGTGAGTTGCCGGCGGCTAATGATTATTCCGCACCTTGATGTTTCCTGTAGACGTGCTGATCTTAACGTCGGGTCCGGCAGTGCCGATTTTTCCTTTGACCTGATTATCGCCATGTTTCGTAAACGAAATCGGCTGCTTGAGATTGGTTGAAACGTTGCCGACGGAGCTGTCCAGCTCGAGTGACAAAGCCGCCAGCTCATCCGGCAAAACAAGCTCGACATTGCCCGTGTCAGTCGTAATCGCAATGTCATCTGCAAGTGCAGCGGCCGTCATTTTGACGTTGCCCGTATTTGTCTGGATCGTCGTTTTTGCCTCGATATCAGTCAGCTTGGCGTTCCCTGTGCTCGAATCAGTCTTGAGCACCTTGCCCTTGTAGCCGTTCACGGTTTCATTCCCAGTATCGGTTGACAGTTCCAGCTCAACCGAATTCATCCCGGCGACGTGGAGGTTACCCGTGTGCGATTCCAAGGAGATCGCCTGATACTGTTTCTGCGGCAGCTTGACCGTGACCGTTACCCCTTCCATAAAGCCAAAATTAAACAAGAACGCACTAGGCTCATTCAGCCTGATCTGCACACGGCCATCCTCTGTCGTATTCGTTACCAGATCGTAGCTCGCCTTTGCCCGCTTGCTCACGTCGCCGCTGACACTCACCTCGATTTGGTCTGTTGCAGATTCTAGCAATTCGATATCTGCAGTCATGGTGGTGATGCTGATCTCTTTGGCTGCTTTGGCATCAATCACTTCATGCTTGGTCAGCTTTTCGGTTTTGTAGTTGATCGATTGGTTTTGCGTGTAAACGTAGACCAAACCGGCTGAACCTACGAGGAAACTTGCCAGACCGAGCCAGAAAATGATCTTGAATAGTCTAAACATGTGATTTCCCCCTGATGATGCGCAGATTAAGGTTCAGGTAGAGCATGAACAATCGGTACAGCCACTTGGTGACGAACATCATGCCGCTGCCGAGCATCGCTCCCAAGCCAACCGTCGCAAGCGACGCAAAGAGAATGAGCATCGTCTCATCAGGAGTCTCCGGTTGGCCCGCGCTTGCGATCAAGCCGATCGGCGAGGCGATCAGGAAAATACTCGTCGCAAAGAGTGCTACGACGACCCCGATGACCCCAAGCAGCGGCCCCAAGACGAAGACGAGATTGACAAACCCGAGCGCGATCGTCGCGAACACGACCCGGGCGACATTTTCGACCGGCTGGGCATGGGTTGCCGCCTGTTTGGATTGGTAGCGGGCGAGAATCTCTCTGGCAATCGCCTCCGGACTGCCCAGGCTCTCGGCAATCTCCGCTTCTGTCTTTCCATTTTGCATTCCTTTGAGAAAATGCTGGGTGTAGTCAGATAATAGGTCAAGGCGCTTTTTATCAGGCAATTCCTGCAGCAGGAAGTCCAATTCTTTGATAAATTCACTCCTGGTCATGATGAAGCCTCCCTCCAAATGGCAATTTCTCGCCAAAGTTGATACTACCATCCGAATACGTATTCGCCAAGACTGATTTCTGGTTAACTGCCGAATGTGACCTTTTTTGCGTCTTTCCGCTAAAGCCAAGCCGGTTTTTCATCCGTTCATGGAAAAGCGGTGCTATCGTTCCGGAAAGCTATTATAATGTAGTGGAGTGCGGGTTTTTATGTAAAAAGACTACACAGGAGGTGTTTGTCCTGAATCCCTCATGGCTTGTTTCCATTTTGCTAGGACTTATGCTCATCGGCTGTACAAACACATCGCCGGATGAACAAATCACCCAGCTGGCGTTGACTGTAAAAAAAACACAGTATGAGACAGACGGTACTCAACAAGATTTGCAAAACATTGAAGCGATTACCAAAATCAACGAGAAAATAAAACCATACCTGACAGACAAGGCATATGAGCTGTACGTCCGAAATCGCGAGGGAACGCTTCCCGTGCAGGTATCGTCCCAGCAAAACGCACGGATTGCCGTTAAATCCCTTTCCCTGGAAAAGCAATCAGAAGCGAATGGCGTGCTAACCTATCACTATACGATGGAGCTGGAGCTGGTTTATGCGGGAGACACGCCAAGCAAAGTGATTAAAGCCGACGGCCAGATGGATGTTGTCAAAGAGGGCGACACCTATAAAGTCTCCCGAGACTGGGACGGCTTCCCGTTGATACAGGAATACCATCCTTGATGCTTCTTTCGAACAAGACCTTGTTCCGGGCAGTCGTGGTGGGAGAGAGAAAAGCGGAATCGGCTCCCGCTGCGAAGCGAGTGGCTTTGGGGCGCGGCTTCACTTTTTGGGGCTCGGCGGAGTCGGCCTTGAAT
>CAMIVR010000125.1 GCA_946402065.1 uncultured Brevibacillus sp.
CCACGTTGAACGAGTGGGAAAAGATGTACGAGTCCACTGCACAGGTTGTCCCGAGAAGGTTCATCGCCTGGCTATTGTACTTCAGTTCATCGACAATCGTCCCCATCACCTGGCGAAATTTTCTACCCATTTGATGGTTGGTAAACAGATACGGAAGCTTTTGCGGATCTTCCTTGACAGCCCGAAAGCTCTCGTTGATTACGCCCATCGCTTCTCTTCGCGTCTGTTCGGATACGATATCCTCAACCAGGATATCCTTTGTCCATTCATCATCTATGTACAAGACCGTGACATTCAACTGTTTTAATCTGCTGAGCATTTTTTCCGTCAGCACGACACCTGCTCCGATCAGTGTCGTTCCGTTGTCGGTGTAGATGGACTTTGCTACTATGTTTCCAGGCACGCATTGTTGTAAAGGGATTATTCGCATATAGACCGACGCCTTTCGTGGAAGTATATCCATTATAAAACAATTTACATAATTTCAGACAGTCCTAATTCCGTCAGCTGTCCTTTCGAAAATAACGCAAATTCAGCCAAACGTATGCAAAACGAAACCCTCTGTCACAGACAGCTTCTGTTCCAGAGGGGTCTTGGGACGTATAGTCGTACGTTCTAAAACATCAGGCGCACCGCATCCCGCCCGATCATGCCGGCGGTAATGCCCCGTGATTCCGCTGTCGTCGTTACTGATTCCAGCGGCGCATTGAGCAATTCGTCGATCGTCTTGACGCCGACTGCGCGCCCGGCGAGGATTTCCCGGCTGGCCAGGCGTTCGTTCAACAGACCGACGTCCAGCGCCCCACACATAATATAACCATGATCGGTCGTCACAGCCAGCAAGGTCGTCTTCGGCAGACGAACCGTGATCGCTAACGCCGTACCCTCGTCAAAGCGAATCGGATTCATCTCAATCATCTGCTCTTACCTCCCTTTTTCCGCTCTACCCTATTGTATAGCGCATTCGGGCAAAACGTGTTAGTGCAAGGTCGGAGAGCACTCGTCTTCCATCGCCACTTTTCGCTTCATCACTTCAGTACAATAGATGACCATCATGTGAAAAATCTCTTCATCGTCCATCTCGTCAATCAGCATGCACATATCCTCCCTGGACTGCTCTTCCAGGATACCTGCCACCACGGCGACGATGTCTTCCTCCGCGCCGTTAAAATGCCCGCGATACAGTTCGTACAATTCATCAATAAAACGCACCGTCTGACACCTCGCTTTTTCCTATCATACCCGAGTTGGCGAAAAGGCATCGGGTTTTTTTCCGCGTTATGCTTCCAACTTGTGCCAACGCGGTTGAAAGCTTGCGGCGACCAGCCGCTCGTCACAAATCGTCGCTGCCACGATTTCGCGCAGCACCTCAGGAATAAAGTAATGAATGTCTGCCCCCTCAAGCAATTCCGGAAACAGGCGGTTAAACATAAACATGTCAGCGGTGGCGACGCGATACTTGGTCGCGGGAATGAGCGGCTTGCCGTCAATGCATACCTGGTGAATGCGGCGAACGGCGCCGTCCGTATATTGCAGCGACATTCCATCGACATTCATCCAGCCCAACCGCTTTCCGCGAAAGCCAAACCCGCGCAGCTCACGCCCGACCATCTCCGGCTGGATCGCCCGCTCCAGTACCGTCAACAGCTGCCCGCCCGTGATCACGACGGTACAGGGATTGATCGGATGCGGCAGGGCTTGCAGCAAATCGTACTTCGTCACCGTTCCGGCAGGCAGCGGGGAAAGCAATACCCCTGCGTTGACGAAGCTGACGTCTGCGTCTGTCCATTTTTTCAGACTGGCTGCGAGAAACGTGGCGAACGGGGTCTCTTCGTCCCAATCGATTTCATACGGGCGCTGCAGAGAGGCTACCGGGGTGTTCAGCATATCCTTGGCGGCCTGCTGCTGTTGCAGGATCAACTGCTCCAGCTCCGGATCGTACGGATAATCGTGCGAGTCAAACACCTCGGCAGAGGACGCTGTCACATGCTTTGCGCAAGGGTCAATCGTCAAGGCGACGTGGCCGATGAAATCGCCGTATTTCCCGGCCTGGGCAATCAATGTGGAGTTGACGTATTCCCCGTTCGGCAGCAAATGGTGCGTATGGGCGCCAAGGATCACATCGATGCCGGAGAGCTCCTTGGCCAGGCGCAGGTCCATCTGGTAGCCGAGGTGGGACAGGACGATGACGGCATCCACCTGCGAGCGCAGCGCGACAACCTGTTCCCGCAGTACGTTCAACGGTTCTTCCACCTGCCAGCCAAGCATCTGGTAAAAGGGTGCCAGCGCTACCGTCACGCCGAGAATCGCCACCCGCACATCGGGCCACTCGTGGATGGCATACGGCACCGCCCACTGTGGCCTGCTGCCGGAGAGATCGCGTAAGTTGCCGAGGACAACGGTGAACGTCGCCTGCTCATACAGCTCATCCAGCTTATCCTTGGGCAGCGTCATGCCTTCGTTGTTGCCGATGGTCACATACTGATAGCCGCTCTGATTCAAGATCGCCGTATTCGCTTTGCCCCAGGTCGCTTCCGACTGCATGCTCATCCGGTCGGCATGGTCGCCAATATCGACGGTGAGCACATAGCTGCCTTCCGCCTGCCAATCCCTGCGGTGCTGCTTGAAACAGGAAGCAATTTGCGGCATGCTGGCAAAATGGCTGTGCAGGTCATTGGTATGCAAAATATGTAAGGTACAGGTACTAGCCACGCAATTCCCCTCCCTTTCCTTCATTCTATTCCAGAAATGACTCCACGATCATCTGTATGGCCAATATGAGGATCAAGACGCGCAGAAAAACAATCAGCGTCTTTCCTTTCATCCGGGCAGCGATTTTGGCGCCGAGCAGCCCGCCCAGCCACGCTCCCGGAGCTAACGGGAGCACGTAAAACCAGCTGATCTGGTGGTGCAGCAGATTGGTGATGCTGCCTGTGCACGCAGAGAGAAAAATGACAAACATCGACGTAGCAGTCGCCATATGCGGGGGAAACCGAAACAGGATGAGCAGAATCGGCACCATTAAAATGCCGCCGCCAACCCCGAACAGCGACGAGACATTTCCGACAAAAAAGGCGAGCACAACGGCCAGCCAGCGATTGTAGCCGTATTGATGCTCTGTTCCGTCTGCCTCGCGGTAGCTCCGCTGGACATCCAGGCGAATCGACAATGGCTTCAACCGGTCCTTGATGAGCAAAAGCACAAACATCAACAGCTGAAAAATCCCGAAAATCAGCGAAAACGTTGCGGCATCCAGCAGTTTGTTGAAGTAAACACCCGTGATCGAACCAGGGGCGCTGCCGAGGAAAAACAGCCACGCCGCCTGTATATCTACCTTTTTTTGTTTGATGTAAGCCAGTGTGGAGGAGAGCGCGGTGACGGCGATGACGAGCAGCGACGTTCCTGCAGCCAATTGCGGTGTCATCGTTCCCGGCTCATATATATTTGCCACATAGAGCAATGCCGGGACAAAGAAAATACCTCCGCCCATTCCGGCAAGGCTGCCTACGATCCCCGCCAGAACCCCGATACATAAGAACAGCAGCATAATCATTGTCATGGGATGTCAGTCACGTCCTTATACGTTAGAACAGCTCCATTTGGCGAGGATGCAAGCCGGTCGGTTCAATGTTTAGAATTTGCATAAAACGCTTGGCGTTGGCTGAAGCATGTCCGCCGGAATTGTTGTTGAAGAGCACACAGACATCCTGCGCGCCTTCAGCCAGTTGACGTATCCGCGGCGCCCATTCCTGCAGCTCCGCTTCACTGTAGTCGTAGAGGTAGCGGACATCGCGCCAGTTTTGCCCCTGACCGGGATCGCGCCATCCGGAGACGTTGCGACCGTGCAGACGGACAAGTGAAAATGCAGGCTGCGTGACGCTGACGACGATGGGAACACAGCCGTTGCCCACCTGCGGCTCATCGCAGACGACATGGGCGGCATTCAGCTCGCGCAAAAAGTGCAGCGTCTTGTCCTGGTACTGTTCGCTAAACCAGCTGCGATGGCGAAATTCGACGGCGACCTGGTAGCGGGCGAAGTGCCGGACACAGCTTTGAACGTACTGGACATGCTCGCGCGTACAGTCAAACCAAGGGGGAAACTGAAACAGCAGCGCCTTGAGCTTGCCGGCCTCTACCAGCGGCTGGATGCTTTCCTTGAATTGCCGGAACAGCTCAGGCCGGTCGAGCGTGGATTCGCCGCGTTGATGTCCGGTCATCGCCTGATGCGGCTTGACGATGAACGCGAATGTATCGGGTGTCTCCCGGGCCCAGGTCGCGTAGTTCTTTTGCGGTTGAATCGCATAAAAGGAGGCGTCTACCTCGACGATGGGAAAATGGCTGGCGTAAACAGAGAGCTTGTTTCTGCTGGGCACGCCTTGCGTATACAAATCGTGGTGATCGCCCCAGCCACAAACCCCCACAGATATTTTGCTTTCAGACATGGATCCGTACCTCACGATCAACGGGCAGGCAACTGCATCCGTTACCCGCCAATTTCGGTGACACTTACATGAGGATTTTGCAAAAATCCATAGAGCGACTTCTAATCGGCAATACTATAGATCGAAATGGTTTATTTCGTCTATATATTGTACCCGGGAGCGAACTGAATCGAATTTTGCAAAATCCTTACAGAAATAAGCATAACAAACTATTGCGGGTTGCGAAAGTACACAACGCCTCATCGCAGATGTGCGTGAGACGTTGCCATGTGAAAGTATTTTGTCCTGTTGGAGGGAAAACATTACGTGCGCGCGGAACGTGTCGGCTGTTTGCCTAATACAATACTACACACGCACAATTGCGCTGCAAAAAAATGCTCACACCCTCTATACGTGAGCACGAAAACTGAGTATACTTAAAGCCAAGTAAATACATCGGAAAATTGGTGATTAACATGATGCGATTACTGAAACGCTTGTTTACCCAGCGCTGCGCTACCTGCGGTCAATCCCTGCAGGTTGAACATACGCCATTGGCTTGCATAAAAACCTGCCCGGCCGGCCATTATGCTGAGGAAACCTACCACCATCTCGGTGTCCGCGTGACCTACAAGGACCAATCATAAGCAGGTTTCCCCTCGTTGCCTAATACACCCATTTGTCCCGCAAGATCCGCAGAGTGATGTCTTTGGCCTTCTCGCCTGTTGCCCCCTGGCCGGCTTCGATCACTGTGGCGAACATGTAGGTTTTTCGGCCTCTCTCGACGTAACCGACAAACCACCCGTTAACCGCAATCCCGCCTACCTGGTTGTCGACCCAGCCTGTCCCCGTCTTCCCGGACAGCGCCGCGTGCCGCTTTGTCTCCAGCACGAGCACCTTCTTCACCAGATCGATGTCCTTCTGTGAAAACGGAAGCTGATACGTGTAGAACTTTTTCAGAAACTCCACCTGTTCCCGCGGGGAAATCTTCAAGGAAGACTGCAGCCAAAACTGTGTCAGCCCGCCCGACATGTCTCTGTTTCCATAGGAGATGGAGTCGAGGTAATACAGTCCCCGCTGTTCGCCGACCGCTTCCGCTATCCGTTGAAAATACCAGCTGACCGAGTTCTGCATGGCCGAGGACAGCGTCTGATCGCGATTCCACTCTTCGCTTCCGTGGATCGTACCGTCCCATTCAAACGGCGTATGCTCGTCAACAATCTCTCCCGACTTCAAGCCGATCAAGGCATGAGGGATCGTAAAAGTAGCATTGGGAGCCAATCTTTCCTCGCTCTTTTGTTTATTGTAGATGAAGTAATGATTTTTGCTCAAGTCGTACAGCAAAAACGCTCCGTCATACCCGGCGAAGTACTTCGCGACATTATTTTCGTAACGATACGTAGTTCTCGCAGACTGTGCTGCCGGCTTTGCTGGCTCTCCGCGGAACATTCCGTTGCCTGCAGGCGCCAAAAGCAAATTAGTCGACAGGTATCCTAAAGCTCTTTTCAGTAGCATGACTGTTCCTCCTCGATGTATGTTCCTTCTGCCGTAGTCATAGGAATTTTCGTTCCGGGCAAGTCTCTGTCGCTCGGATGCTCCCGCCGTTGACAAAAGCCGTATACGCCAGAGCCACGTGCAGCGGGCTCATCTGCACCTCTCCCTGCCCATAGCCTGAATCGGCCAACTGAATATCGCTGCGTATGCCCTTTTCGCCATTTGCCAGCGAAGACGGGGTAATCGGGTACGGTACGGGAAGCTTTTCATGAAAGCCGAACTTGGCTGCTTCCTCCATGAACGCTTCCTGTCCCATATCCAGAGCGACCTGGGCAAAGTAAATGTTGTCCGAATAGATAAACGCTCGCTGCAGGTTGACCGGCAGGTGCGGATCGCTTACTCTCGTCACCGAGTACCTTCCCCACGAAGCGTCTCCGCTAATTTCTCCCACGTATCCGACCAAGTGGGCAGTAGCCTCCCGATACGGATAATAGCGGACCTTGATCTTTTTGCTCGCAACGCCCGGCAGCTCATCCAGCTCGTGCAATCGCGCATCTTCCGGCGGGACGGTTGTGACAGGGACGAAGAAATCGGGCCTTACCCAGCCAGCGTGCATTTTTTTGTCAATCTCGGCCAGCGGCAGTTGCAGGGTGTCGGCGATCTTTTGTTTGACTGTCTCCGGGTTTTTCTCGAATTGGCCGGAGACCAGTCCGATCTGGATCGCTTCACCGGCAGTCGCCAGCTTTCCCCCGTTTCGGTCGAGAATATCCCCGCGGTTCGGCTGGATCGTCTTGACCTTTACTTTATCGCCCTCAGCCATGACCGGAAAAATAAGCGAAGGCTTCCAACTGATGTACCAATTGTCCCTGTCGTTTTTCCGCTGCTTGATGAGCGTGATGAAATGCGCTGATTGAACCGGTCCGGCAGACGTATTCATTTGCAGCGTGTAATCATATTGAACCTGATCGGCGCTGGCCTCTTCCGCTGTCTCGCGCACGATCGGTTTTATCTGTATCCCGCTTGCTTCGATTCCCGTGTAGATGCTTTCGTATCGTTTCACAAAATTTTCTTTTGTCATGTTCTTTTGCGATTCAGCAGTCAGCAGATCGTACATGGCGGCGAAGTTTTGCTGTTCCCAGCTAGCTATGTAGAGCTTCAGGTTCTCTTCCGGAGAAGGCTGCGCTTCGCTGCAGCCGGACAGAACCAGCACAAACAGACTGAAACATAACCAGCAGATGGCCTTCACTTTTATTGCCCCCCAACTTCCCTCAACGCGCAGGTGTATAGATTTGTTTCCTGCAAAGAAAAGGATAATACAATTATGTGAGGGGAAAAATGAACGCATCCTATGATTTCAATAGAAAACCAATGATAAGTGTTGGAATTTTCAAAAAATTATCAGGATGTGGACCCGACAACGCGAAAAAAGGCAAACCTGCGTAACGATGCAGTGTTTGCCTTTCTGTACTGTAAAGGATCCTCAGTGTTTCTTCTGCAAAATCTGTACTTTCCAGTTTACTTCCTCGACCTCATCCCCTACCTGGATTGATTTGAGCACAAAGAACAGGTTCTGCTGATCGGAAAACGGTGGAAAGGTGTCCTGGTTTTTGCTCGCACCGAACTCCTCGCCCTTTTCCCCGCTGATGGAAGGTCTGATTATGTCTTTGAACACGTCAGCAACCACCCTGTCTGTGTCATCCACGATTTGATAAGCAAAAATCGGAAAGCTTGGTTCATACGTCTCCAGTCTTCGATCGTGGTTGTCTGCCATTTGTTTGAGATGGGCTTTCCACCTCTTCTGGCTCTCTTCGGTCAAGCGGGTATCGTATATCAGCCGGGTTCCGCTGGGGGTAAACTCAAGCTGCTTTAATTCGATGATGCGCCCATCGGTACTTGTAAAGCTTTGGTTGATTTCATATGCTTTCGATACAGCTTTGCTCTTCTCCAGATCAATCGGAACGGCAAGATTCCATTTTCCGCTGACAGTGCCAATCTGGCTGACTTCCATGTGGAGAATCGGCTTGGAGGCGATTTCCTTTACTTTGCCGAATTCATTCAGATTGATCTGCATCAACTTCCCGTTTCTTTCCGCATCCGCATTCACGACCGTGAAAAATCGATCCCTGATGATGTTGCCCGCTTCATCAGACACGTAAATCCGCGTGTTTTCCTGTGGATGCAACCAATTTATATCGATGTCTGTCGGCTTGCCATCCTTAAGGATTTCATAGATGAACGCCAGTCTCATCGGATCAGCCATAACTTCCTTCACCCGCAAGGTAATTCCTTGATCGGTGACTTCCGTTACAGCATCGTTGACATGCCCGTTTTCTGCAGCGGTTTGCAGCCCTTTATCCACGTAGCTTCCGTTTTTAAACAGAGAACTTATATATTCGGCAAATGCAGGAGAGACAACAGTCCCCAACGAAATCGCCACGAATAACCCCGCGGCAGTTACGATGATTTTTCGCAGCATTGTTCCCCGATTCCGTTGTTGGGACAAGCCCGCTTTCCGTAATGAAATCTTGGTCATGACCTCGCTGGTGAACGTATCGGGAAGAGGATACGTCTCGTTGCTCTTCTTCTCTTGGGCTGCTTCATCGTCAAGGTACTTTACCAAATCGTCAAGCGTCATATAGCGCCCCTCCTTTTTCGATTGACTTCAATCGTTCCCGCAATTTTTTTTGCGCCCGGTGCAAACGAACACGCACAGTGTTGACTGATATTTCCAAAACCTCGCTTATCTCCTGAAAGGTTAGCTGTTCCGTATAGCGAAGGAAAATGACGGTTCGATAATCCTCCGGCAAAGTCGAGATTACCTTGCTCAGTTCGTTGACCTGCTCTTTTGCCAGGTAAATGGTCTCGGGTGTTTGCTGTACGGTTAGCGGAGCCTGCAAAAGCGAAATCCAGCGCCGCTTTTTGCGTCGACGCAATTCGTCGAGACAGTGATTATAGGCGATCCGGTACAACCAAGCGGAAAAGTTGCAGGAAGGAGAGTATTGGTTCAAATGGAAGAACGCTTTGATAAACACTTCCTGCGCCAATTCCTGAGCGTCCTGCGGCTCATTGATCATCCTGAGCAGAAAGGCGTAAATTTTATGCTTGTATTTGTCAACGATCTGAGAATATGCCTCTTCCTCTCCCTGCAAGACACGCTCAATCACGGTCAGATCGTCATTCATCTGGACTTTCCTCCCCCAAAAAGGATGCTGCGCAGCAAACTCCTTTTCAATATTCACTACTGTAACGAAAACCGGCAAGAAACCTTACAGGTTTTTCAAAAAAAATCACAAAAAAATGTAGGGCCGCGATATCAGGCACAAAAAAAGGAGAACCAACTTCTGGTTCCCCCAACGAATAAACGCTTATCCTTTTCATATTTCCAACATATACCCATATCGCGGGATGGTCACGATAAATTGGCCGTACTTGCCGAGTCGCTTGCGCAGGCGGTAAACCAGCGCGTTAATCTCGTACTGTTCGACACCGGGCACATCCTCATCCTGGTTGCTCATCCGCTCCGGCCAGACGCTCGCCTTCAGTTCATCATAGCTAACGGCTTCATTTTTCCGATGATACAGCGCCAGGAACAGGTCCATGTACTTGCCCGTCAGTTGGAAGCGAACCCCATCGATTATGAGCTCCCTTCTCTCTGCATGGATGACAAAACGCGCTTCCGGATTGTCTTGCACCTCTTTTGGCAGGTAGATTTCCCGGGTGATGTCGTCCTCGTTTTCATCGGCGTAAAAAACCAGTTCAACCACTCCCCCCGCCAGGGAAATCCGGTCGCCATGCCGCAGGATATGCGGAGCCTTCCGTATCGATACGCCGTTGACTTCCGTACCGTGCCTGCTGATTTCGTCGGAGATTTGGTAGTGATCGTCCACCCGGCGAATAATCGCATGCTTTCTGGAAATATACAGACTGGAAAAAGCCAAGTCAGGCTGAATTTTGCTGCCGCGCCGGCCGATGACAAATTCGTCGCCGGTAATATATGTGCGGGAAAATACTTGATCAGGATCTCCCTTATTAATGATCAGATACACGCCTAAATCCACATCCAACCACTCCCAAAGAAAACGTCCTTCCCGTCAGATTTGCTTTGCTGTCCAGCCTTTGCCTTTCTTTGCTCGTCAGCAACATCGCTTAGTACGTTTATAATGCAATCAATCGGGATTGTAAAGCTCCAATCGGAGCATTTGCTACAACCAGCATATAAATAGTACGTTCATCTTGCAAGCGACGTTTCAAGCGCTCGAGAAAACCGACAGGCCAAAATACGCAAAAACGCCTCAGAGCAGCGGGGCGCGAGGCGTTTTTAGTTCGGAATGAATGGCGGTTTCCACTGCTAGACCGTCTTCTCCACGCCCCATTCATACGGCGTTTCCTGATAGACGTAATAGTTGAGCCAGTTGGAAAACAGCAGATTCGCATGCGCCCGCCACGACGACACCGGCATTTTGGTCTCATCGTCGCCGGGAAAATAGTTTTTCGGAATGGCAATGGGCAGTCCTTTTGCCTTGTCCCGATCGTATTCCGCTTTGAGCGTAAGGGAATCGTATTCCGAATGTCCGGCGACGAAAATTTGTCTGCCGTCCCGGGAGGCTGTGATGTACACTCCTGCTTCCGGCGATTCCGACAGTATTTCCAGCTCACTCACCCGCTCAATGTCATCTTTCCGCACCTCCGTATGAACGGAGTAAGGGACAAAGAACACCTCGTCAAATCCGCGCAGCAGCTTGACGTTTTTCTTCTTCACCGTATGCGGGAAAACGCCGAACAGCTTTTCGTTCAAGCCGTACTTCGGCACGCCAAAATGGTGATACAATCCGGCCTGCGCCGCCCAACAGATATGCATGGTCGAGGTGACGTTGGTCTTAGACCAGTCCATGATTTCCTGCAGTTCGCTCCAGTAATTGACTTCCTCGAACGGCATATGCTCGACGGGAGCGCCGGTAATGATCATGCCGTCGAAGCGCTCGCCTTTTACATCGTCGAAGGTTTTGTAGAATGTTTCCAGATGTTCGGGCGACGTGTTTTTTGATGTGTGTGTTTTCGGATGCAGCAATACGAACTCGACTTGCAGCGGCGTATTGCCGATCAGGCGTAAAATTTGCGTTTCCGTCGTTTCCTTTTGCGGCATCAGATTCATGATGGCGATCCGCAGCGGGCGGATATCCTGACGGAAAGCAACGCTTTCTTCCATGACAAAAATGTTTTCTTGAATCAATATTTGTTTGGCTGGCAGTTGATCGGGAACTTTAATGGGCATTGTCGTCACTCCTTTAATATGGATGAATAAGCAAAAAAGACCTTTCCGGGGAAGAAAGGTCTCGTGTGTAACAAAGAAGGCCTCTCTCATCTCCCAGAAGCGCATGAACACTTCCTGCAAGAATTAGCACCGTGCAATCGGATGGCGATTGTCGGTTGCCGGGCTTCATCGGGCTAGTCCCTCCACCTGCTCTTGATAAGAGTTTTTTTCACCTATTCAATTCAATCAAATAATAGAAAATATTTTAACCGATTCTGCCTCCGACTTCAAGAGCCAGTGCCGATTTAGGAACAAAAACGCTTCCCTTACAGCAAGGTTCAAAACATGGTATCTTTGATTCAAACAAACTACCGCAAGCAGAGGAGGCTACGCATGCTGTCCACCGTTTTCGGCGATCCCTATGCCAACCCGCAGGCCAAGTTATGGTTGAACAAGCACGTGTACAAACAGCTTATCACAGCGGGACGAGAGGCGTTGCCCTATGAATATTCCGTCCTGCTGGCAGGGACCGACGCAACCATCTCAGCCTGTTTCTCTGCCGGCTCATCCGCCTGCAAGGACCGCCATTCCTTTCGCCTGGACGGGCCCGGCTTGTTTGGCGCTCTACAGGCCATTCATGCAGCTGGCTTGCGCTGGCAGGGCGTCCTGCATACACATCCGGTGACGCCGGCGTTCCCCTCGCAGGCAGACGTTGCCGGTTGGCACTACCCCCGGCTCAGCTACTGGATCTTGTCGTTTGCAGGGGAGCAGTCCGAATTAAACGTGTATCAAATGGTCGACGGGGTGTTTCTTTTGCGGGAATATGAGTTGAGGTGAATATAATGAAACTTGTCCTATTTTTCACCTGGATATCTTATGGCTAAACCTACAATATCACTTTCGATGATTTCGTAATACACCCTAAACTTTCGTACGACTACGCGAGACACTCCTTCATATTGTCCAAATTCTTCGGTATACGCTTTTGCTATTACCGGATTTAACTCTTCCTGCAGCACAATTGTGAATTTACCTTTACCGGAAATTTGAATTTGACAAACTGAGTGATTTCGGTTCATCTTTTCAAATTGTTCCATTAATTCCTCAGACGAGATAATTTTGCATACTAAGGATGAATAAGAGAATGGCTATCTTCGGCCAGGTCAAACTTATCGACTGCCGAAGATAGCCATGTGTATTATCCATTTGCAACAAGGCCGATATCGTTTGCGATCACTCTGCCGATACCGCCTCGATTCGCGGTTCAACCGTCAGCTGGACATTGCCGTGCAGCGCCTTGGAGATCATGCAGACTTGCTCGGCGCGGAATGCGGCTTGCTCGGCCTGCTCAAGCTGCTTTGCCGAAGGACTGGCAAGGCGGATATGCGGCCGGTGGATGATTTGACGAAAACCCAAATTCCCCGCTTCCACCGTCAGCACACCCTCCGACTGAAGCGTTAACGACGCTACGCGGATCTCCCGTTTTTCCAGAATGGCGGCCAGCGTTATAATGTAGCAGTTCATGGCGGCGCCGATCAGCAGTTCTTCCGGGTTGGTTCCTTGGCCGGGGCCGTCCAGCTCGGCCGGAATGGAGATCGCTGTCTGCAGTCCATTCCCCTGGATGTGTCCCGTACCGAGCCGTCCGCCTTCCCATACGGCCTGGAGTTGAAAACGATGTTCAGACATATGGCATCCTCCTGCCTCTTTTCTCAAACGCTTGTTAGTCGCTGAGCTCGCGTGCTATTCCGCTGAGACGCGTTTACTTGCCTGCCTGTTCCGGAGCCTCCGGTTTGCTCTCCGCTGCTGAAGCCACTTCATCAGCCGCATCATGCACTGCATCTTTGCCCTGTAGAGCAGCCGGTTGCGGAGCTTTTTTCATAAATCCGGCAATCATTTCATTCATATCCAGCCCAGACACATCTTTCAGCATCTCGGGCAGCTGGGCCATGAGCTTGGTAACATTGCCGCTCAGGCGATTGACGCCGTCGCCTTGGCCGTTGCCCGTGTCAATGATCGTCACCTTATCGATCGCTTTCATCGGCTCCGCTACTTTCTCCGCTAATTCAGGCAGCATTTTTGCGACGATATCCAGGACAGCGGCATGGCCGAATTTCTCGAACGCCTCTGCCAGCTTTTGCTTCCCTTCCGCTTCGGCTTCCAGCTTCAGGCGAGTGACTTCAGCCTCGGCGGAACCTTTGGCTTTCTCGGCTTCGGCGATGGCAATCCCTTCCAGTCGCTTTTGCTCCGCCAATGCCTTGGCTTCCGCTTCAATCCGGTATTTCAGCGCATCCGCTTCGCGCATTTTCTTCGCTTTTTCCGCTTCAGCCGACTGTTCGACAGCGTAGCGCTCGGCATCCGCTTTTTTCTTTACTTCCGAATCGTATTGCCGCTCGCGGCGGAGAATTTCCTTTTCCTCCAGCTCGATCTCTTTCTGCTTGCGCACGATGTCGATCTTCATCTCTTCTTCCGTTACCTGCTGTTTGGTTACTGCCTCTTGCAGCTTGTAGGCCTGGTCTGCGGTCGCTTTGGCCCGATCCTGCTCCTGCTTAAAGGCCGCCACCTTCAATTCTTTTTCCTTTTCGGCTTCGGCGATGTTCGTCTCTTTCAACAGCTCGGCTTTTTTCGCCTCTTCTTCCGCTTGCGCCTGTTTGATCCGCGCTTCCTTGTCGGCATCTGCCTGCGAGATGGTCGCGTCGCGTTTTACCGCTGCGATTTGCGGGATACCGAGTGCCGCCAGGTAGCCGTTTTTGTCGCGGACATCCTTGATCGTAAAGCTGACTACGGTCAGCCCCATTTTCTTCAAGTCCTTGGCTGCCACGCCTTGCACTTCCTGGGCGAAGCGCTCGCGGTTTTTATAGATTTCCTCGACGGTCATACTGCCGAGAATCGCCCGCAAATACCCTTCAAGCACCTCTTGGGCTTCCGATTTGAGTGCGTCATTGGTCTTGCCCATGAACTGCTCTGCCGCCGTCGCGACATCGTCAATCGAACCGCCTACCTTGATAATGGCCGTACCGTCGGCCATGACGGGAACACCCTGCTCGGTGTACACTTCCGGCGTCGACACGTCCAGTTTATGTGACAGCAAGCTAAGGAAATTGGCCTGCTGGAAAATCGGCAGAATAAACGTACCGCCGCCACGGACGATTTTCATTTTCCGTCCCGATTCATCGGTCAGGACGTTTTTATTGCCGAGGAAGCTCCCTGTGACGATCATTGCTTCATCGGCTCCGACTGTTTTGTATCGCGCCCAGAAAGCCAGACCGAGGACGACGAACACTGCCAAAATAACGACGACAATAAAGACGACGGGGTTGCTGAAGATGAAATCCATTCCATTTCTCCTCTCATCATTGGATTGATGACGCACACGCACTTTAGGAGTAGTGCACGACGTACAAAATATTTTCTTTTACTTGGACGACAACGACGCGATTGCCTTCTTTGATCGGGGTTTGCTCCAGGCTGGCGGCGATGTGATTGGTCGTACCGTTGACCATCGAAATGAGCACTTCGCCGTATCCATTCGCCGGAATCGTCACGGAGACTTCCCCGATGCGCCCCTCCAGCTCCCGCATGGTATAGCCGGTCGATGCTTCCGCCTTGCTCATCGGCTTGATCCAGACGAAGTAAGCGGCGACGGCCAACAGGATACCGCCGGCGATGGCGAGCAAAAAAACACTGGTTGTCGATAATCGGGTCAGACGGACAAGCAGGAAGCCGATGCCGCCAAAAGACGTCAAGCCGCTTACCCACGACAGCGGGTGCAGGACGGGCAGCTCTACATGGCCCATAAAGTGTCCGGAAAAATCGCCGGCAAACAAAACGATCAACGTGTAGATGAGGCCAAACCCTAGACAGCTAAGAAAGAAGATTTCTTGCCAGCTCACTGTACCTCCCTCCTTTGATGGCCGATAAAAGTTCCTGCAGATTCTTATCGGCATAATGCAACTGGGCGTTCCGTCAAAAAAACTTTGTAGCGTTTTTTGACAAGTCGGATATCTCCGAATGCGCTCGCACATAATGAACAAACATAATTACAAGAGATATCTCTACTAGTTATACGAATCGATTGCGGAGATAGTTGCTTTTTTTTCTGAAACGTTTTATTTCCCACCCCGTCAAAAAAGTAACTCCGGAGTTAAACCAATCTAACTATTAGAAAACTTGGCTACGCCAAGCCTTTTGGCGGAGCCTTAGTTACACTTATGTCGATAAGAATTTTTATAAATTCTTATCGACCAAAAAAGCGAGGTTGAATTCAATGTTTAAACGTAAACAAGTAATCTCTGTTCTATCGACTGCAGCACTGTTGTGCAGCCTGTCCGTCGGTTCGGCATTTGCTTTCAACGATCTCAGTCCCGAGCAGCAAGGCCCAATCACATCGCTGACAGAGCGCGGCATCATCAGCGGAATGGATGCACAGCACTTCGTTCCACAGGGAAATATCAGCTACGCACAAGGGATCCAGTTACTCGTCAAAGCGTTCGATCTCTCGCTTGCCGCCATTGATTTCGTCAAGGCACCTGTCGCTTCCGACTTCTTCACCAAGGTCCCGAACAACGCATGGTACGCCGAAGCGTTTATTACGGCTCAACTGAATGGTTTGACCATTCCAAAAGACGTCGATCCAAACAGCACGCTGACGCGCGAACAGTTTGCTGACCTGCTCATTCACGCACTGGAGTCGAAAGGCGATTTTCCGATGGTGAAAATGATGGTTCTGTTTGCAGATAGCGACCAGATCGCTCCGGAAATGAGCGGCAGTGCCCAGCGCATGGTCTTGTATCGCATCATCACACTTGGCGAAGACCACAAGTTCTATCCGAAGAAAGCTCTGACGCGCGGCGAAGCAAGCGTCTGGGTATACAATGCACTCAAGCTGCTTGATACAAAGACAGAACAGCCGCCAATCCAGCAGGACGTCAGCTTTACCGTGGAAAAGGTGAATCAGGATGTCAGCAAGGTAATATTGTCGCGCGGGCAAAAGCCGACGACAGGATATGGCATCAAAGTTGACGGGATTCAGTTCACTGAGGATGGTCAAGCAATCATCTCCTATACACTGACAAACCCCGCCCCGGGCAGCATGAATGGAGAAATGATTACCGAGCCAAAGGCAGAGGCGTACATTCCCGCCAAGTATAAGCCAGTCATTGCACAGACGGTGAGCACGCAAGCATCCCCACAGAGTCTTCCTCCGGCGCAGCCGGCGGCAAAGTAACACGGCTACTGCCACTTTCTTGGCGCTATGGAAGCGAATAGATGAAAAGGGCTTCAGCTTGTTTGCAAAAACTACAGGCTGAAGCCCTTTGAGATTTGACTGCTCGATTCATCCCTCAATCGCGCTCGCCGCTTCGGCTACCTGCAGTAAAATTCCTCGTTGCACCGAATCAGCAGCGCTTCTATGGCGGCGGTGTCCGGGCGCTCGGGCAGCTTCGTCTGCCGATAAGCCTGCTCCATCTCCCGGTAGAGGTGTTCCGCGTACGCCACGATATCGGTGAGCAGCCATTCCCCGCGCTTGATCGCCATCAGCTCCTGCCAATTGCTCCTCCTGACGTGCAGATGGCCTGAACGAAGCAGCTCCGTCCCCGTTTGCAGCAGCCGTATCAGATGACTGGCATCTTTTCCGTCATATGCCGGCTGTTGGCCAGTCTGATTGCCCGCTGCCAGCTCAGCCAGCCTGCGCAGATGGTGGATCGCGTAGCCGCCGAAGGAATGAAACACCTGCCTGGACAAAAACAGCGCGCGCTGCTCGCGAAGCAGGCTGCCCCACGAATTACAGACGAGCACCAGCTCTGGTTCGACGTACAACAGCTCGAGAATGTTCGGATTGGCCTTGAGTGCGAGCCGGGCATACTTGCGCAGGGAGTAGACGACTACATCCGGCACGTCCAGAATCGTCTGTTCATACACAGACAGACCAAATACCGCTTCCCGCGGTGCGAAAGCAATGCCGCGCAAATCGATGTCGCTGTCTTCCGTAGCGGTCCCGTAGCTCCTGCTCCCGGCGTAAGCCAAATAGAGCAAATGCGTCTGCAAAAACGGGGCAGCCTGTACAATCGCCTTGTGCAGATCGCCTGCCGCAGCAGTTGCTCCCGCCGCTTTGCCCTGATCGCCTGCCATCGCAGTTGGCCCCGCTACTTCGTTTTGATCACCGGTCATCTCGGTTACCCCCGCTTCTGTCATCGCGTTTGAACCCGTTATTTCGTTCTGACCATCTGTCATCGCGGCTCAACTCCGCTGTTCAGACCGTTCCGCTCCCGCAGGAACGACGCTCCGACGCTCGAGGTCGAGCGCATTTACTTCGGCCCGCACGAACAGTTCCTCCAGCGCTTCACCGCCATGGGTCCGGATGTACGCCTGCTCCTCTGCAGAAATCGCCTGCAGCATGACGAATTCGACGACACGCTCGCCGTTCGTGTAACAGCCAAAGCCTTCCGCTTCGAAGAGCACTGGACATACGAAGACATGTGTCCAGGCTGAACCTGTGACGAGCGGCTCGGCAAGGGCAAAAGTGTCGCCAAGCGTGATGGCTTCACCGCTTTGGGCGTAGCGCCGGCTTGCTTGCGCCGCAATGTTTCCTATATGAGTAACCGTGCTTGCTATGTACTGATAGGAATACATCACCAGCTCCCGACCGCCTTTTGCATGCAATCCGACAGTGGCATACGTCCACCAGCCGCGCTGTTTCGTCGGCGGGAACACGGCGACAGGTACCGCAGTTGACGTATTGGTGCTCTCTGGGGCGGTTGCAAAATACGCCGTATAGTGTGACAAAATTTCCTCGATGGGTACAGGGGCAATTGTCTCGCTGTCTGCCAAGCGCTTCTCCTCGTGCTCCCCAGTCGTATTGCGGTCGATCCGTTGCGATGCTGCACTGTCAACAGTCTGCACAGACGTAAGGGAGGGATTGCCTCCAATCGTTTCGCTTGAGGCCCTGGAGTATTCACCCCCAACCATCTCTTCGGCTGTGCGGGCAGACTCTTCGCTCATAGCCGGAGAAGTATACGTGTCGTTGCTCACGCCGCCGCCAGCCTCTGCCTCTGTGTGATTCCACGCCTCGCTACCGGTCGTTCCGTACGGGTTTCGCTTCATCCATTTTATTGTAAACATCAATGTTCCGACTCCGAGAATCGCCATGATGATGATATGCATAGCGGACAATGTGACAACCTCCATTTATGAACTCATACGAATCATCATACCACAAGTTGCCTGTGCAAGCCCGTTTTAAACGGTGTCGTTCCCAACACGACGGCCGATTTGAATCAATCCTCCCACGACACGGTATAGATGAAAGAAAAAGGCCTTGTCCCGTGCTGGTGCGGTGGTGAGAGAAAAGAGCAGCCGGACAGGATCAACGTGCGAATGGATGGGTTTCACTCGTACATAAACAAAAGAACACGTCCAAGTCTGCTTAGTCGTTCAATGAAACATGAACACTTCAAGACAGCACCCTTGATAGAAATGAGAAGAGATTGAACGACTTTCTGTTGGAATGGTTATCGTTTTGCTCGAATACAACAGTGGCTAAATTCAACCGATTTTGAGCATCTTGAGAAACCTACAAACACCGCAGCTGGGAAATCGCCAAGAAGAGATAAGCGGAGCTTTTTGACAGCGCCTACCCAGACGGAGTCTAAAAAACGGAACGTCTTTCGCGCCACATCTACATCCTTGGGATACATC
>CAMIVR010000126.1 GCA_946402065.1 uncultured Brevibacillus sp.
CGAAATCCAATCAGTGGCGCACACTCGAACCGGATCGGGAAGTTGTTCTGGAGAATGACCTGGAGGACTATCTGACCAAGGACGGGGCGATTTTAATCCGGTTCAGCAATCCGACAGAGTCCAAGCTTTCTCTGCCGCAACTCTATTTTCAGGTCGAAGGAGAGGTGCAATAAGGGATGATTCTGACGGAGCATCTAAGTAAAAACTACGGGAAACTCCAAGCATTGAGCAATCTCAGCATCAAAGTGGAAAAAGGCAAAGTCTTCGGGTTCATCGGACCAAACGGTGCGGGAAAATCGACGACGATGCTGATTCTCTCTACACTGCTCTCGCCAAGCGACGGAAAAGCGTATGTCGCGGGCTACGACGTCGTCAAAGAACCCAAATCCGTGCGGCAGTCACTTGGCTACATGCCTGACTTTTTTGGCGTATACGACAACCTGAAGGCGACGGAGTACCTTGACTTTTACGCAGGTGCGTACAACATACCTGCAGCCAAGCGCAAATCGCTGATCGCCGATCTGCTCGAGCTCGTCAATTTGTCAAACAAAGCGGACGCCTACGTCGATTCGCTCTCCCGCGGAATGAAGCAGCGTCTCGGTCTGGCCCGCTGCCTCGTCCACAGCCCGGAGGTGCTCATTCTCGACGAGCCTGCTTCCGGATTGGACCCGCGGGCCAGGATTGAGATGCGGGAGATTCTCAAGCAGCTGCGCAAAATGGGCAAAACGATCCTGATCAGCTCGCACATTCTGCCAGAACTGGCCGAGCTGTGTGACGATATTGGCGTGATTGAAAAAGGCAAGCTGATTGCCTGCGGTCCGGTCGAGGAGGTCAGCCTGAACACGCGCGGCATCTCCGTAATGCAGCTGAAAACGGTAGCGGGCATGGAACAGGCGGAAGCGATTCTCGCTGCCTCTCCATATGTAAAGCGGCTGGATAACAAAAACAGCCACTTCCGCTTTCACTTTACAGGCACGGAGACGGATAAGGCGCATCTCTTGCAGCGACTGGTGGAAGCCGGTATCCTGATTGTCTACTACGGCGAGTCGAAGGAAAATCTCGAAGATGTGTTTTTGGCGATTACGGAAGGAGTGGGCAGCTGATGAAGGCTTTTTTCACCAATCCACTCATTGTCAAAGAGATGAGAGAGCGGTTCCGGACCAAGAAGAGCTTCTGGATTGTCGCTCTGTATCTGTTCGTCATGGGCGCGGTACTGCTCGGCTTCATGTACATCAGCCAGCTTGATCGGGCGATCTTGCCGGGAGAAAACCGCGAGCTGTTCGTGATGACGGCCGTCCTGCAATACGGGATGATTTGCTTTATCGCCCCGGCGCTGTCAGCAGGGGCGATCAGCGGCGAGCGCGAGCGACAGACACTGCACGTGCTGCTGACGACACAGCTGTCGCCGCTGACGATTATCGCAAGCAAGCTGATCACCTCATTGGCGTTTGTCTTTTTGCTTGTGCTGGCATCGCTGCCGATCTACAGCTTCGTCTTGTTGTACGGGGGCGTCTCGCCGCTGCAGCTGATTAAACTCGTCCTGTTTTTTGTCAGCAACATCATATTTTTCGGCTCGCTCGGTCTGTTTTGTTCTACGTGGATCAAGCGCACAGGCGTCAGTACGATAACTGCTTATGGAATTGCCTTTTTCTTTGTCGTCGGCACAGGGCTGTTGCTCTTTTTTTGCGGCACCTTACTGCGCGAGCTGCATCCTGACCAGTTTGCCGGGAGCGTATGGGAATTGGCTTCCCTGCAGTGGCTTGCCGTCACGAATCCCGCGATCGTGCTGTTTGACATCCTCGGGGAAAATATCATTTCTGCCTTTACGCTGTCGCTCTCTCCCTGGCTGATCTTTTTTTGCATGTACGGCCTCCTCAGTCTCGTTCTGATCATATGGAGCGCCTATTTGCTTACGCCTAATCGCAGATCGAGACGGTATTGGAAACAGGGCTAAAAATGTGTACAATGGATCAAATAAGCAAAGTGTCAGGGGGGAATGAACGTGGCGGAGTATGGCAAACAAAATGAAGAAGAAGTAAAAGTCCTCGACTTTGAGGAGTTGCTCGTCTATATTGAGACGCGATTGGAGCGTGCCGGGATGAAGGTCGACCGTGCAGCAATCGTTGAGGTTTTGCAAGCGGAAGAAGCATTTCTGGTAGAAAAAGGCGTCTTGATAGAAGCGGAATAGAAGTAAAGTCCATATAGAGGCTGCGCTGCGTTGATGGCGCAGCCTTTGCCGATGTTTCCACGTACATTTTGCAAAACGTAGGTCGAAGCCGTTTCAAACCTATTTGCTTCCAACATACAGTAGGTTATATCCTGTTCAAATATTTTTGGAAAGGAGCGGGAAGGAAATGGCGAGGAAGGCAACAACCGAGACCCAGGTAGAAATGACTCCAGAATTTCAGCGATGGTTAAAAAACAACAATGTCAGGCTGAAACGAAGTGACGTTCGCAAAAATCCGGAGATGCTGAGTGCGTACCATAAAGAGTGGCAGAAATCGTTGCGCAAGAGTACGGGCAGACGCTCACTCTTCTCTTCGTTTAGTCTGCCAAACATCGATCTGCTCGGGTTAACTGCGAACCTTTCGAAAGCAAACGATATCATGAAGACGATTCAAAGCCTGCGAGATTTGATCAAATAGGGCATTTGTGAAAAAAGAAGCAAAGACTGTTCCTTCGCTTCTTTTTTTCGGTCAATCGCCGTTGGCTAAAATTTCGATCAACAATCATCGTTCGGCTCTCCGGGAACCGCTGCAGCCCAAGTAGCACCAATTTTTCTTCACACGTACGTTCACATCGGGGAGAGACATGCGGCATTTTGCCAGGCAATATTTTTGCTAAAAATGACAATTTGTAGCTAATTTGGCGGAAATTATTGACATTAATAAAGAGTTATACTATTTTTAGGGATATCTTATGTTTGCATGTCTAAACAGGGAGGATAGGTAAATGGGCAACATCATGATGATTCGACAAACAAGAAATGCTCTTTGCCTAACCGCAAGTGCTTCTGTAATCGCAGCTCACGTACCGTATTGAAGCATCCACTGTGATGCTTCTTTTTGTTTGACAATTGTCGTTTTTTAGCTAATTGCGTCGAATTATTCAACCCCATGGTCAAATGGATACATAAAACACTAGAAAGAGGAGTGGCATCAGTGGAAAAGCAATTCCTACCTGACAGCATGAATGAAAAAGATCAAGAAACGATGCACCATGATGGGCTGCATTCATTGCAACAGCGCGTTCAGGAATTGGAGCAGGTCTACTCTTTTTTTGAGGAGCTTCCCGATGCTGTGTTTGTCATCTCTTCTGCTCATGACATCGTACATGTGAATCGACAGGGACACATGTTGATCGGCGGGAGCCGGGAAGGAATCATCGGACAAGCTGTGGATCATCTGTTTCCGGCAGAGGCCGAGAAAATCAAGCACGCTATAGATACTGTCGTACAGCAAAAGCGGATCTGCTCGGATTGGATTTCGCCAAGCCCTCGCCACATCCAGCCACACGAGTGCATGTTTTCTCCGCTCCCCGACAGTGGGGGCGATGTCTCGATGGTCATGATGACGATCCGCAGCTGCAGCAGATCGCTGTCGAGTCCGGCCCGGCATGACGAACAACAGATGCAGGAGCTTCACCTGCCGGAAGAGGAGCTGCTGTTCCTCAGCATGCTGCATGAATCGCTGATCGGCGTTGCCATTTACGATCCGCGCAACGAATCATTTGCCTATGTGAATCCCCGATTTACAGAGATTTTTGGCTACACGCAGGAAGAAATCAACGGACTTACCCTTATGGACGTGATTGCGCCGGAAGACAAGGAAATGGCAATGAATTACTTGCTGAAGCGAAAGAGCTGGGAACAGGGCAAAATGCATTGGCAATTTCTCGGCATGCGGAAGGACGGCAAGTCCGTCGACATCGACGTGATGTCAAATGACACGAGATACAAAGGCAAGCAAGCGATCCTTGTCTTGATTTTGGACATATCGGAACGAAAACAGGTAAAGGAAATCGTGAAAAAATCGGAGATGCTGACGCTCGTCGGTCAGCTCGCCGCAGGTGTCGCCCATGAGATCCGCAATCCGCTGACGGCGATCAAAGGCTTTTTGCAATTGCTGCAGTCGGAGAAATCCGGCAAAGCGGAATACTACCAAATCATGCTGGATGAACTGAACCGCATTGAATTCATCATCAGCGAGTTTCTCGTCCTGGCCAAGCCCCAGCTGGAGCGGCGCGAATCGAGCAGCATCATCTATCTGCTGCAAAACATCATCATTCTCGTCGAGACCCATGCGATCATCAACAATGTGCAAATCTTTCTCCAGTTTGAGCCGGACATTCCGCAGATTATTTGCGAGGAAAACCAGATGAAGCAAGTGTTTATCAACATCATGAAAAACGCCATCGAAGCCATGCCGGATGGCGGCAATCTGGTCATTGAGGTCAGGCGGCAAGGGGGGGAGCACATCCTTATCCGCTTTGTCGACCAGGGCTGCGGCATTCCGGAGGAGATCTTGCCCAAGCTCGGCCAACCGTTTTATACAACCAAGGAGAAAGGGACAGGGCTTGGCATGATGGTAAGCTACAAGATCATCGAGAATCACCACGGAACGATTTCGGTAAAAAGTGAGCAAAATGTAGGCACGACCGTAGAAATAATCTTGCCGATCGGGTAAATAACTTTGCTTCCTGTCTTGAAAAAAAGTAAGATAAGGTAGAAGGAAAATTTTTTATGTGAAGGACGTGGCTTTCTTGACGAGCGAAGCGGAAAACAAAGGTCTTGAATTAGGCGATGTTATTAGTCTTGACGACGAAAATGGCGAACTGCTGGGTGATTTCGAAGTCATTGCCATATTTGACCACAATCAAAAACAATACGTCGCATTGACGACTGCATTGGACGAAGAAGAGGAAGATGAGGATACAGAAGAAGAAGTCGATATTTTTGTCTTTCAACTCGATGGCGAAGAGCTCGTGCCGTTAGAGGAATCGGAAGAAGAAGCGATTTACGCCCGATTGGACGAAGTACTGGAAGATATCGAATTGCTTGAGCCATAGAACCCCAAAAAAGCAGCGGGCGCCTGTCTGGTAGCATCAGATGAGCGTCCGCTGGTTTTGCTTTACGTCATTTTGATAATCTCGTCTTTTAAATCGCGGACGACGAGAATGCAGGTTTTGTCCGTTTCTTCGATTTCCCGAACGAGGGCGGATGCTTCATCCTTGGTCAGGCCAAGGTGTTCCAGCTTGGAGCGCAGCTCTTTGCCGCCATTGTCGAAGAAGTTGGCTTTGGCATCAATATCGCCGATGGGGCGCTCAAAATGCGTGCTGTACTTGTAGAAATTGTCGCGGCGGTTGGAGTGGTTTTTATCCGGGTTCCACTTCAGTACGGTAATGTCGTCTTTGGCATATCCGGAGGAATTGAGCGCCTCGATGTCGGAGACGAGCTCGTCATCGTATTTGTGCAGCTTGACAAACGGCTTGGTTGCAGAAATCATGGAAAGTCCCCCTTTCGATCACAAATCACTTCAACACTCCTATAGCTTGCCCGTTATTTGTGGGTGAATACCTGTTTCCCGGGGGGATCCGTGCCGAAAACAGCGGCGAATGATGCAGCCAAAACGGGCAAACCAGCAAAATAGCCGGTGTGAGGGAAAATGTGTCTGCCAACGATGCAAGGGAAGCAAAAGAAATGGATAAGCTCTGTAATAAGATCGTAGGATGGTGCCAGCTTGTCTCGCAGGATGGCTGCTTTTTTCCCACTTCCAACTTTGAATTCGGGGAGGGAGTGTTCTTTTTCGCGAAAATCGTATACAATACGATTAAGTGTTCGCCTTAGCGGAAGTATGGTTGGCAAAGAGGAGAGAAGTGAATGAATCAAGCAGATACACTAGCATACACCGAAGACGATATCCAGGTATTGGAAGGATTAATTGCCGTTCGCAAACGGCCTGGCATGTACATAGGCTCGACAGGCAGTCGGGGACTGCATCATCTTTTGTGGGAAATCGTCGATAACGCCAAGGATGAGGCGTTAGCAGGCGTTAATGATAAAATTGTCGTCACGCTTTACAAGGATGGCAGCGTAAGCGTGGAGGACTTCGGTCGCGGCATTCCCACCGGAATGCACAAAAGCGGCAGACCGGTGCCTGAAGTGATTTTTACCACGCTGCACGCCGGGGGAAAATTCGGCGGCGGCGGCTACAAAAAGAGCGGCGGATTGCACGGCGTCGGCTCTAGCGTCGTGGTCGCCCTGTCGAAATGGCTGGAAGTGGAAATCCACCGCGAAGGCAAAATTCACAAGCAGCGGTTTGAATACGTCGTGGACGAGGCAGGGAATGAATACGTCGGCAAGCCCGTAACCGATTTGGAGGTCATTGGCACGACCAAGCGGACAGGAACCAAAGTTACATTTTTGCCCGATGAAACCGTATTTACCCAGACCCGGTTTGACTATGAGCAGATTCGGGACCGCTTTCGCGAAACGGCCTTCCTCCTGCGCAAGCTGAGAATGATCCTGATCGACAAACGCGGGCCGGAAGAGAAACGGGAAGAGTTTTACTTTGAAGACGGACTGCAATCGTACGTTTCGTACTTGAACGAAGGGAAGCAGACGTTGCATCCGATCGTCTATTTTGAAGGCGAGAAGGACAACGTCTACGTCGAGCTGGCCTTCCAGTACAACGACGGCTATGCCGAGACGCTCGTATCCTACGTCAACTCCATTCCGACGACGGACGGGGGAACCCATGTTACGGGTTTTCGCAACGGCACGACGCGGATTTTCAACGATTTTGCCCGCAAAAAAGGGCTGATCAAGGAAAAGGACGCGAATTTGAGCGGCAACGACCTGCGCGAGGGCTTTCTCGGCGTGCTCTCGCTGCAAATGGCCGATGTTCAGTTCGAGTCGCAGACGAAGGACAAGCTGGGCAACGAAGAGGCGCGGACGATCGTCGAGCAGATCATCTCGGAAAAGCTCGGGTTTTTCCTCGAAGAAAACCCGGAAATCGGCAAGCTGCTGATCGAAAAGGCCGTTCGTTCCGCAGAAATCCGCGAAGAGCTGCGCAAACAGCGGGAAGCGCTGCGCGGCGATAAAAAAGGCAAGGGCGCGAAGAAGCGCAAATCCATTTCGGAAAAATTCGCACCGCCGCAGTACAAGGATCCGAAGCGCAACGAGCTGTTTCTCGTCGAGGGCGATTCGGCCGGCGGCTCGGCCAAACAAGCGCGCAACTCTGAGTTCCAGGCGATTTTCGGCCTGCGCGGGAAGCCGCTCAATACCGAGAAATCAAAGCTCTCTGACGTGTTGGCCAACGAGGAGTTCCGCACAGTGCTGGAAGTGCTTGAAACGGACATCGGACCGGACTTCGCGATCGAAAACTGCGCCTTTGACAAAATCATCATCATGTCTGACGCCGATGTCGACGGCTCGCATATCCAAACGCTGTTGCTGACGTTCTTTTTCCGGTACATGCAGCCGCTGATCGCCGCAGGGAAGCTGTACCTGGCCATGCCGCCGCTCTACCAGGTGAAAAAGGAGGGCAAGAAGGCGGAATCGATCTACTGCTGGAGCGATTTCGAACTCGAGCAAGCAGTCAAAAAGCTTGGCCGGGGAGCGGAAGTGCAGCGTTATAAAGGATTGGGCGAAATGAATGCGGATCAGCTCTGGGAAACGACGATGAATCCGGAGACGCGGACGCTGATCCAGGTGTCACTGCAAGATCTCGCCCAGAGTGAAAGGCTCGTCACCACCCTGATGGGAGACAAAGTCCCGCCCCGCCGCGAATGGATTGAGAGTCACGTCACCTTCGAAGTAGGGGAGGATGAATAAAGATGCTATCAAACAAAGTCATTGAACAAAGCTTCTCCGAAATCATGGGCAAGCGCTTTGCCGACTATGCCAACCTGGTAATTTTGTCGCGGGCGATTCCCGACGCCCGGGACGGATTGAAGCCCGTGCAGCGGCGGATTTTATACGCCATGTACCAGGAGGGCAACACCTTTGACAAGCCGTACCGCAAGTCTGCGAAAACGGTCGGTTACGTTATGGGGACGTATCATCCGCACGGCGATGCCGCCATCTACGAAACGATGGTCCGCATGGCGCAGTGGTGGAAAATGCGGCAGGTATTGATTCAGGGCCACGGGAATTTCGGCAGTCTGGATGCCGACCCGCCGGCCGCAATGCGTTATACAGAGTCGCGCTTGTCGTCGCTGGCCAATGAAATGCTGCGCGATATTGATAAAGAGACCGTTACGTTTATTCCCAACTACGACAATTCGACGGAACAGCCTGCTGTACTGCCAGCCCGCTTTCCGAACCTGCTGGTCAACGGTGCGGCAGGAATTGCCGTCGGCTTTGCTACGGATATCCCGACCCATAATCTCGGGGAAGTCATCGATGCGACCATTGCCCAAATGAAAAATCCGGCGATTTCCCTCGACGAGCTGATGACCTATGTCAAAGGCCCCGATTTTCCGACGGGCGGCATCGTCCAAGGGGTTTCCGGCATCCGCAAGGCGTTTGAGACCGGGCGCGGCCAGTTCATCATCCGTGGTCGAACCCACATCGAAGAGCCGGAAAAGAGCAAAGTGAAAAAAATCGTCATCTCGGAAATTCCTTTTGAAGTGATCAAATCGCGACTGGTCGCCCAAATCGACGATCTCGTTCTGGAGAAAAAGATCGAGGGTGCGCTTGCCGTGCGCGACGAGACGGGACGAAAAGAAGCCGAGCAGAAAAAAGTGCGTATCGTCATCGACATTCGCAAGGAAGTCGATCCGGAGGCCATTTTACAGTATCTGTACAAGAACACCGACCTGCAAATTTACTACAATTACAACATGAACGCCATCTATGAAGGCACCATTCGCCAGATGGGGCTAAAAGATTTGCTGCATGCATACATAACGCATCAAAAAGAAGTCGTAACCCGCCGTTCGCAATACGACCTGAACAAGAAGAAGAACCGGGAACACATCGTTGAAGGGCTCATCCGGGCCAAGTCGATCTTGCGGGAGATCGTCGACACGATTATGGCATCTGAAGACCGGGCAGATGCGAAGAAAAACATCATCGAACGGTACGGCTTCACCGATCTGCAGGCGGACGCAATCCTGAGCATTCAGCTCGCCTCCCTGACGCGTATCGACATCGTCAAGCTTGAGAAGGAATTGGCCGCATTGGCCAAAGAGATCAAGGAGCTGGAGAGTATATTAGGCAGCGAGAAAAAGCTGATCCAGGTCATCCAGCAGGAGCTGACAGATATCAAGAAGCGCTACGACGAACCGCGCTTGACGGAAATTCAGGGCGAAATCGAGGAGATCAAGGTCGACCTCGCGATGCAAATCAATGCAGAAGATTGCATCGTTACGCTGACCCACGAAGGCTACATCAAACGGACGAGCCCGCGCTCCTTCAAATCAATGGGCGGGACGATTGAAACGTGCGGAGTGAAAGAGGGCGATCGCGTACGCTATTTTGCCGAGGCAAACACGTCGCATACCGGCCTGTTCTTCACTCAGGACGGCAAGTACTTTGCCATGCTTTTAAACGATGTGCCGGAGGCCAAGTGGAAAGACATCGGCACTGCCCTGGTCAATGTCATTCCACTGGAGAAGCACCAACGGATAGTCGGCTTCCACATCGTCGACGACTTCCAGAAGGCGTTGACTGTCTGCCATATCACCCGCAGCGGATTAATCAAGCGGACCCAGCTCGCCGAATATGCGACCAATCGCTCCGGCGCATTGGCCGCGGCGAAACTCAAATCCGAGTCGGATGAAGTCATTCAAGTTCTGCTGGTGGAAGAAGCGGGAGCGTTTGCCGTTGTGACCAGAGACGGCATGGCGATTCGCTTTGCCAAAAATGAAGTGTCGCCGACAGGACGGGCCTCCAGTGGGGTCAAAGCGATCAACCTGGCTGCCGGCGATGAAGTGATCAGCCTGATCGATGCGAGGGAAGACGTCGGCTCGAAAATTGTTCGGATTATTACTGCAGAAGGGGTTGTCAAACGGACTCCGCTGGTTGATATCCAGCTTCAGGCGCGTGCCGGCAAGGGCAATGTATTGATCCGCAAACGCAAGACCCATCCGCACGAACTGCTGGCAGCCATGCTGGAAGATACGGGCACGACCATTGTCATTACGCAAAGTGGTGATGCTTTGGTGCTCGACGCTTCACACGTTCCCGTCAACGAGTCTGGCGGAATCGGCAGACTGGTGATGGATGGCGGAGTCAAAGCGGTCATGCTGGAAGCCGCGCTGCCATTGGAGGCAGATGAGTCCGGCAGCGAAGACCCGGGCACGGGCAAGGCACAATCGCCAAGCAACGCAAATCCGCCTGTTTCGCCGAACGACGAAATAACTGCAGAACAATTTAGCTTATTTGACGATCTCAAAGAAAAAAAGGACTGAGTGGAAGATGAGCAAGCCGTTTGAACCATTTGATTCAGCACTGGCCTGGCAGCAGGTTCATTTATTACTCGATACGGTACTGTATTTTGAGGATGCCCCCAAACTGCTCTCCGTACCTAGCACGACAGGTGAAAGCATCGCTGTTCCGCTTCTGACCGAAACGCTGCGGCAAATGCTGGCGACACTTCCCGAGGATGAGCCATGGACCAAGCTGCCGTTTCGCTTTGACTGGGCAGAGGGTGCAGCCGAAGGGGAAGGCGAGCTATCTATCCACCTGCCTAACGGTGAGCGAATCAGCCAGCCAACCGTGCTGACCGCCTTTTCACCTGTGTAGCGAGGATTTTTTCACCTGAATGGGCAAACTATGCGGGGAGGTGATCCGCATGGAAAAAGACATGCAGGTGAACGGTAAACAGCTTACTTTCGCCACTACATACGACGGTGATTCGCAATACAACGTAGAAGTGACGTGCGGCAAAGAGACGCTGGCGACTTTCAAAATCGCTGCAGAAGAAGAAAACGACGTCTTTACGGCAGCGCTGGCCCACGTCAATGCGGAAATTGAACTGGGAAATGTCAAGCTGTAAGGGATGAGCGGCTCTGTGAACAGGGCCGCTTTTTGCTATCTGGTCAGCCTGTAGGGAGCCGATAGCGTACTAAAGAGCAGCGGATGCTCGGTGCGTGCAGCCAAGCGTGGCACGCCCGGCTCCCTTTCCTTTTCTGCGGCTTCATGCAACAATAGAGGAATCAAAGAAACGATCGGGGGAGGAATCGAGATGAAGCAGCAGGTTGATGAGCAGCAGCTTGTCCAGCAGGTAAGCAGCTGGAGGGCGAACCCCGCAGGCTTCACAAGCATCCATAAGAGCGCACTCTATGCAGCGCTGCGGGCGATCGAGCATTGCCGGGAGACCGAGGCGCTGCCTGCAATGAGCTTGGATCAGGCAGAATGTGTCGTCTTGACCATCCTGGCGGAACAGCGTTGGCATAAAAGCGATAAAGGTGCCCGTCCGTGGCAATGGATCAAGCGCGCACGAGCGTGCGATCCTGCGTACGCTCCGGCGGCGCGATTGGAAGCACAAATGATTTTCTATCGGCTGTACGAGACGAGCTGGCAGCGCGATTATCCGACGATTCGGGAAACGGACAGCGCGACCACCCGCAAGCAGCAGGTGGCCAAGCTTCTAGCCGAAGTCGAGGAGCAAATGGTGCTGATCGAGCAGGATGGGATGCTCTTTACGACGCTGGAGCAAGCACTTGAACTGATCAATGACGAAGCCGGCAAGCAGGTGAGCAGTCGGCTTGTTCAACTGTACAGCGAGGTAACGGCTATTCTCGCCGAGATTGACCAGGCGGGGCAAACCTATGCCGAATCGCTCAAAGGCATGTTTTTCTCAACAGAATTGCTGAGCGATTTGCAACAGTCCATTCGCCGGCTCGCTCAATTGGAGGCGCAAAAAACAGATTTGCTCGCACCGTATGTACCTGTAAGCGAGCAGGCGGAAGGAACGGCGTTGGAACAGATTGAACGCTTGGTGGGCATGACAGAAATCAAGCAGCGCGTCAATGGACTCGCACACTTTTTACAGTACCAAAAACGCCGCAGTGCGGAAGGCTGGGCCATGCAGGACAAACCGGAGCTGCACATGGTGCTGATGGGCAACCCGGGGACGGGAAAGACGACCTTGGCCCGTTTGATCGCCCGCTTGTATCACGAGCTCGGACTAATCGACCACAGCCATGTAACAGAAGTAGACCGCTCGGAACTGGTTGGTGCCTACCTCGGCCAAACCGAGCAGCGGACGATGGCAGCGATTGAACGAGCAGTCGGTGGTGTGCTGTTTATCGACGAAGCGTACAGCCTGAAGCGTGTCGACAGCAACTCAAGCGATTACGGTCAAGTCGTTATCGATACGCTTGTTTCAGCGATGACCAGCGGCGACTATGCCGGACGCTTTGTCGTGATTCTCGCGGGCTACCCGGAGGAGATGCGCAGCTTTCTGCTGGCGAATCCCGGCTTGCGCAGCCGTTTTCCCGAGCAGGGGCACTTTACGCTGCCCGATTATTCACGGGAAGAACTGCTCCTGATCGGAGAACAGGTAGCCGAGCGCAATGACTTTTCCCTGACGCCGTCAGCGCGGCAAGCACTCGTCCAGCGAATTGAGCGTGAGCGTGTCGATGAGACGTTCGGCAATGCGCGTACCGTGACCAACATTATCCTCGACGCGATATTTACAAAAGGCAAGCGGACGGCGGAACAAGAGCAGTTTCACATGGACGATTTTACTGTGCTGGATCCGCAGGATTTGCAGATGGACGTAGAAGGCAGCGAGGAAACGAATGTGCAGCAAACCGCCATAGAGCAGCTCGATCAACTGATTGGGCTGGTCAACATCAAGGCAGAGTTGAACAAGGTGAGCGCGTTCGTGAAGATTCAGCAGCTTCGTCTGGCCAGGCAGCTTCCGGCGGTTCCGATAGAGCTGCACGCTGTCTTTACCGGTAACCCCGGGACCGGCAAGACGACGGTTGCCAAGCTGTACGCAGCGATGCTCAAAGAATGCGGCTACTTGAAGCGCGGACACCTCGTGACCGTGAGTCGGGCAGATCTCGTCGCCGGTTTTGTCGGGCAAACGGCAGGGAAGACGAGGCAAAAGATCCGCGAGGCGCTCGGCGGCGTCCTGTTTGTCGATGAAGCGTATGCCTTGCTGTCGCAAGGTGGAAACGATTTTGGCCGGGAATCTATTGACACGATCGTCGATGAAATGACTAGGCATAAAGAAAATCTCGTCGTCGTGTTAGCTGGCTATCCAGATGCGATGGCGTCCTTGATTGCGAGTAACCAAGGGCTTTTCTCCCGGTTTAAAAAGTCGTTTTCCTTTCCTGACTACACGGCTGACGAACTTTTGCAAATCATCAAGCTGCGCTGTGAGCGCATCGGCTATCATTTCAGTGGTGAGGTTGAGGAGAAGCTGGGTGCGCATTTGCAGCGAGCAAGCGAGGCAGGCAATCTCGCCGGAAATGCCCGCTTTGCCGAATACCTCGTCGATGAAGCGATCCAGGCGCAATCCGTCCGGCTGGCAGCCTTCGTTGCGTTGCCGGAAAACAGGGGCAAAACAAATGAAATAGCGCTGCACGATCAGCTTTCTACGCTGCAATGGGAGGATTTTGCCCCGTTGTTTCTCCCCTTTTCAGACTGATGCAAGAATGGTAAGCTACGGTTACACAAAAGTAAAAAGAAGGCAAACGGAGAGGGGATTCGGGTTTGCGGAGAAAATGGGTACGTGTATTATCTGGTTCGATCGCTGCAGTCTTATGGCTAGGATCGCTGCCGACAGGGGCAACGGCCTCGCAACAGGCGAAACACGGAATGATCATACATGCTGACGAGGGGTTATCACTGCGATACCCCTCAACCCGGCAAAAGTCGCTTCGGGCCGAAACAAACCGTTCGGATCGGCTGCTGATTGTCCGCTGCAGCGGGCCGATACAGTCGGATTGGATCGAACAAATGGAGCAGGTCGGTGTCGAAGTAGGCGATTATTTGCCTGATTTTTCATTTGTCGTCAAACTTTCTGAAGAGTCCGATCGGGAGGCATTAGAGCAGCTTGGCTTTGTTGCGAGCGTGCTGCCGTTTCAAGCGGGGTACAAATACTCGCCAGACCTGCTGGATGCGTTGAGCCGCGGAGACGAACAACGGGTCGCCGTCTTTGGGCTGGACAAGCACAATGATACACGGGAAGTCGAAACGAGGTACGTGACGCAGCGAAGTGTGCAGGACGTTATTTCGTCCGACGATATCGTCGCCATTTTGCCGCTTCAGGACCGCCATCCTGCCAATGATGTCGCCAGAGGGATCATTCATTCCGATACGCTGGCCGAGACAGGCTACACCGGGAAAAATCAGATTGTCGGTGTTGCCGACACCGGCTTGGATGTCGGCTATGGCGAACCGCTGCACCCCGACTTCATCGGACGCATCGTCAAAATGATTCCGCTCGGCGTCAAAGACGACCCGAGCGACAAAGACGGGCACGGGACGCACGTGGCCGGTTCCATCGTCGGGACAGGCAAGGCGTCCGATGGCAAAATAACGGGCATGGCGCCGGATGCCAAGCTGATCTTTCACTCGATGCTGGACAAGAAAGGCTATCTGGTCGGGGAAGTGTCCAACATCTTGCAGGAAGCGTACGACGGTGGCGCACGGATACACTCGGATTCCTGGGGAATTGACGACGACGGCGAGTATTCCGTCGATTCGCTGCAATTTGACCAGTTTATTTGGGAGCATCCGGATATGACGGCACTTGTCGCGGCGGGTAACAAACGACCCCGCCATACGATCGTCAGCAGTCCGGCCACGGCGAAAAATGTGATCGCCGTAGGGGCGTCGGAAAGTATGCGCGATGAAGACGATGCGGATAACCCCGACGCAGTTGCCCGATTCAGCATGGAGGGACCGACTGCCGATGACCGCCTCAAGCCCGATGTCGTGGCTCCGGGGTCGATGATCCTCTCCACCCGCTCGCAGCAAGTCCCGGTCCGCAAATACGAGGCCGGCTATGAGAATCCGTATTACGCGTTTCTCAGCGGGACGAGCATGGCAACGCCGATTGCAGCAGGCGGGGTAGCGCAGGTCCGCCAATTTTTGCTGGAAGAGGGCGTGGAAAATCCGAGTGCTTCGCTCGTCAAGGCGATGCTGATTACCGGTGCGGACGCACTGCCGGACGCCGGCGTGTTCTCGCAAGGCTTTGGCCGCGTTAATCTGAACGGAGCGATCGGGACCAACTTTATTGACGAGACGACAGGCTTGCAGACGAATGACCTGGCCGCTTATACGATTGAGTCGACGGACGCCTCCAAGCCACTGACGATCACGCTCGCCTGGACGGATTATCCCGCCTCGCCATTAGCCTTGCGGACACTCGTCAACGATCTCAACCTGATTGTGACGTCACCGAGCGGCAGGCAGTATCACGGGAATGACTTTCTTGCTCCTGATGGCGAGCAGGCAGATAATCTCAACAACGTGGAGCAAGTGCGAATCCCGGAACCTGAGCAGGGAACGTATACGGTACAGGTTCAGGCGTACAACGTACCGCGCGGACCACAGCCGTTCGCCCTCGCCGCCAACGCTCCCCTGCGGTCCGGAACGGATATGGTCAAGCAGCGAAAAGTGGTGAAAAAAGCGACGGTTTCAAGCAACGCCGGAGAGACCCGCTATCGCGACTACAATTTTTCCGTCCAGCAAGCGGGCGAGCTGAATCTGACGCTAGACTGGACGGGTAATGCCAATCTGAACCTCTATGTCTATAACGAAAAAAACCGTATCGTCGCCAAGGCTGTATCATCCAAGCATCCCAAGGCACTGCAATATCTGATCACAGCGCCGGGCAACTACAAAGTAAAGGTCAGAGCAAGCTCAGGCGGGGAAGCGACCTACAAACTGACCGTTCAGTACCCTGTGAAGCGACAGTAGGGAGTGCATGTGAATCGCCAAGAAGCGTTTGCTTCGCCGATAAGCAAACCATAGCATAAAAGGGAGGGCAGGCTGTGGTGGATACCAAGATAAAAGTCGCGGTTATTTCCGGATTCGTCAACACGAGCAAGGCGATCAGCAAACAGCTGGATATTTTGTTTGGCAAGTACATCACGTTCATCCCGTTTTCGACCAAGCAATGGACCGAAGCAGATGTCGAGATTGATCTCGCGCTGGTCAGCTCCAATATCCTCGCCCGCCAGATTGCCTCTCACCTCAAAGCAGGCACGGAAATCATCATTCTCCGCCGGACCCTGCTCAAACGCAGCTGGGAGAAGGTCCTGTCCATCCCGCACGGCACGAGGCTGCTCGTCGTCAATGACTTGCGCGATTCTGCCGAGGAAACGGTTGCCCTGCTCTACGAGTTGGGGGCGCGGCATATCGAATTGATCCCATTCTATCCGGAGCTTGTCGATATCCCGCAGATTGATCTGGCGATTACGCCGGGAGAAAGCCAGCATGTCCCCAGCTTCGCCAAACAAGTGATCGACATCGGCGAGCGCGTCGTAGACGTCAGCACGCTGGTGGATCTGCTGACGAAGTTCGGCTTGCTCAACAACGAAACCAGGGCGATTTTGCGCACGTATTCCGAGCAGATCATTTCCCGCAGCCAGGGGTTGGAAGTGACGATGCAGGGGCTCATCCACACGAAAAACCTGTTGCAAAATACGCTGGATATGGTCCAGGACGGCGTTATTGCTTACGACAATGACGGCATCATCACGATCTTTAACCGATCCGCGGAATTGATTCTCAAAACGCGCGGATACGAAGCGATCGGCAAAAAAATCGAGGACCTCCTGCGCCGGGAAGGAATGGACACGTCCATACTCAACGAGGAAGTAAAGGATCGGCTGATTCACGTCAAGCAGCAGAACATCGTCTGGAACAAGCTAAATGTAGAGAGTGACGGCGAGACGACCGGTGCAATGTTTACGCTGCAGGTGGCGCAGAAGGTAGAGGAGCTGGAGCTGAAGCTTCGCGCACAAATCAAGGCGATCGGCCATGAAGCCAAGTATACGTTTGCGGACTTGATTACCAAGAGCGAAGAGATGAACAAAGTGGTGCGCATCGCCAAAAAAGTGGCGGAGAGCGACTTGAGCGTGCTGATTCTCGGCGAAAGCGGGACAGGCAAGGAACTGTTTGCTCATGCAATCCACAATTCCTCGCGTATAAGCAAATATCCGTTCGTAGCGGTGAACTGCAGCGCACTGCCGGACAATCTGCTTGAAAGCGAGCTGTTCGGCTATGAAGAAGGAGCCTTTACCGGAGCGAAAAGAGGCGGCAAGCCCGGGTTGTTTGAGCTCGCCCACAAAGGGACGATTTTTCTCGATGAGATCGGAGATATTTCCCCTACGCTGCAAAGCCGCTTGCTGCGCGTCATCCAGCAAAAAGAGGTGTTGAAAGTCGGCGGAACCAAAGTGCTGCCTGTCGATGTCAGAGTAATAGCCGCGACCAATCGCGATCTGGCCAGGCTGGTCGCTGAAGGCAAATTTCGCGACGACCTCTACTATCGGTTGAATGTCGTGCCGATTCACGTCCCTTCCCTGCGAGACCGCAAGGAGGACATCCCGGTATTGGCCATGCACTTCCTCAAGCGCAGGCATTTTCTCGGCAGCATTTCCAGCGATGCGCTTGCACTGCTGCAAGAATATCATTGGCCGGGAAATGTACGGGAACTGGAAAATACGATGCAGTACCTCGCATTCATGAGCGATGGGGCGATCGAAGCCGATAGTCTTCCCTTCTCCAAGCAAGTGATGCAGAAGCAGAATCGGGAGCGTGCTTGTCCGCCAAGCGTTGCGACGACGGAATTGCCGATTGAGTCGCTGATTTTGTCGATCATTCTGCAAGCCCAGCAAAACAGTCAGACCGTAGGCAGAAAAAAGCTCGTACAGCTTGTCCGCTCCGCCGGCAGCCTTGTCACCGAGTATGAAATCAGAAAGATCACTGAGCGCATGAGCCAAGAGGGGTTGATTGAGGTAAGTGTCGGACGTTCGGGATGTAAGCTGACCGCCAAAGGTTTTGCTGCAGTTAAAACGGTCGCAGGAATTGGTTGATAAAGTGGAGAAATTGGACGAAAAAATGGATAAATTGGCGAAAGAGGATAAATGGGATGTTCCTGTTTATCCTCTTTTCATGTGTTCGAACGTTTCCTTTCGCTCATGTGCTCACCAGATTCGCCTGCACATGATTTGGCACGGGAATTGCTAAAATGAACAACTGGAATTGTTTGATAATTTGTACAAATGGACAAATCGTACCAGTCAACCGATCCAGAATTTTAGCACAGGGAAGTGACAGATGATGACGGAACCGATAATTGCCTTAACCGGCCAGTTGATTCGATTTGCCAGCACCAATGATGAAAATATCAATCGCACGATCGCGTTTTGCGCGGAGTGGCTGGGTGCCCGGGGTGTTCCGGCACAAGTGATGGAAAACGAAGGCTTGACCATGCTGGTAGCGGAGATTGGTACGAGTGGGCCGACAATTATCCTCAACGGTCATGTCGATGTGGTTCCGGCACAGCCCGAATTGTTTGTGCCACGGATCGAAGACGGAAAAATGTACGGCAGGGGAAGCAATGACATGCTGGGGGCGGTCGCTGTCATGATGCAGACCGTAGTCGAGCTGGCTGATTCGCCGCTCCCGTGTCGAGTCATTCTGGCTCTCGGGCCGGATGTAGCAAAAGGA
>CAMIVR010000127.1 GCA_946402065.1 uncultured Brevibacillus sp.
ATCGCGGCTTTCTTGTAGCGCACAGAAAAGTAGGATTTATACCTCCAGGGATACTTCCAATCGGTATTGCCTTTGGCCCGCTGTTCAAAGGTGCGCTTACATGTTTCCTGATGCAATTCAATGATCGCCTGGATGGTCTGCGAGTGCAGGGCATACCCCTTGGCGTTGAAGCACTTTTTTAGCTCGGCTTCGTTCGTCCACACCTTCGACGTTCGCCAGAGCCGCCAGTGATGATCCAGGATGTCGTTCCACAGACGGGCAGACTCCCGGCGAAGTCGGTCAACGAGTTCTTTTTGTTCCGCGTTCAATCGGAGCGGAACCTTGGTCACCAAGACATCTCCGGCAGGAGCCTTGCGCTTGGCTTTTTTAGCCCCCATCCCGTGTCACCTTCCTTTCCGAATGAGTGTTCCCCAAACATACATTCTGATTATACCACTTATTCAGAAGCGAAAGAGGCGATTCATCCCCCATCTACGAAAAAAATTTCGTGGAGGTGGGGGTCTTCTCGCAAGTCATGATAAATTCTCAAAGAAAAGCGATGTGACGTGATAATATCCCCAGGCGCGACCAAAGTGTTCAAAAATAAGCTTCGTAAATCCTTTTTGGGTAACGGCACACATACGTACAGTCAATTCTTGTACCGTGAAGGTAATAAGCGCGAGGCTGGCGACCAATGGGATAAACAATCCAATTCCAAAGTGCGAACCCGTGATGACATATTCCAAGACTCCGCCCGCATCGTTATCGCCAATCATTGCCAAAAGACCCGGACCTATAAGGGCCCAGATAAGCACGGGAAAGCGCCTCCACCCCTTCTTGTGCTGTGTGACGAGGTCTTGAAATTTGGATGGCTGCTCTGCAGCCTTCGACTCATTCATCTGCATGGTATCTCCTCCTTGATGACGATTCAACAACATCTTATTAGGAGGTGTTGAAAAGCGTTCCTGAACGTGCAACAAAATGTTGAGAAAAATGCAACGAACAAATTGTCGTACGCCTCGACCGCCCTCGGGGTATCTGCCGCATTTCAAGCAGTCTGCAACGCTTTTCGCCATCGCTTTCCCAATATCCCAAAAGAAACATGGGCTACATCGAACAATATGCATGGCTATTCCCTGTCAAAAGATAATACATAACCCGCCTCTGTTTGGAGACGGGCTTTGTATCTACTATTTTTGTGTTTTCTTACCTCAGGCTTTTTGCGCCTCAGTCTCTGCAAAAGCTGGTAATCTTTTTAGGAATGCCCTAAAGAATACTAACTATGTACAGAATCAAATATAGCCCTCTTTATCTATGGTCACATAGGGAATCGGCTGGTGGTCCCGGGTGCCGAGTCTCATGTGAAATAAAGTCACTTGAAACGAACGAAGAGGCGGCCACCCGCCTCTTATTCATCGAGTTTTATCCTAAGGAAATCTTGCAACCCTTTTCCCCATAAAAAATCATCCCCCATAACGAAACAGCAGGAGAAGACTTCTTCTCCTGCTGCTCACTTTTGTCCTACCATCCATACAGAACAGTAGCGGTTATCTCTAGGAACATTATATGCACTAAGTTAGGAAAAGTAAACCTGTTACGCGAAAATTATCATGCTACTTGATTAAGGAAAAGTCATGTTGATACGAGGGTACAAGGATAGATTACCTTAGTCCCGAGCAAATCTCTTCTCCTTAAAACCCGGCATTCGCTACGCTGAATATTGCAAACGTACCTCCTAATTATTTGTTCCGCGGAACGAGAATCGCATGATCCACCTTGATGCAGTGGTCCATGATGACGGTAATGCCATGCTCTTGCGCCAGAGCGGCTGCCTCCTCGTTATAGACGCCTTCTTGCAGCCAAAGCACGTTCGGCTTGATTTTGACAGCGTCCTCGGCTACGGGCAGCACTTCCTCGCTGCGGCGGAAGACGTCGACGATATCGACGTGCTCGCTGATTTCCGTAAGCGAAGCAACCACCGTTTCGCCGAGGACGGTCTGGCCGGCGATCACCGGGTTGACCGGAATGATTTTGTACCCGGCGTTTTGCATTGCCTGGGCAATCATATAGCTGGTGCGTTCCGGTTTGTTGGAGCAGCCGACGACGGCAATCGTCTTGGCATCGATCAAAATTTGCCGGCGTACTTCGGCACTCGGGTTTTGAAATGACATACAGCAACGCTCCTTTATCTTTAGTATGTAGTCTTTTCACTGCTTCACTTCTAGTGTAAGATACGAGAAGGATGTTAATCTGTCTCTTCGCCTTCAAGCGACAGCTTTCGATACGGAAAGGGACATTGCTTGACTTCTTCGATCGTGAGGGAGTCGACCTGGGGAAGCACTGACAGACAGTGATCGATGTATTCAATAACCTGGTCTACACGCAAATCCCAGCAGACGGGTGTGTACCTCACAAGGTACTTGCGCGCATTCTGAAACATCCACCTCGACCCTTTTATATTACCACATTCGAAGTGGTAAATGGCTACCGCCAACTGCAGCATACCCTGGAGAAATTTGTTGGACCGATCGACCATCCAGAGCTCCTCCAGTAAATCGTGGCATTCGTAATATTCACCTGCATTAAACTTTCGGAAATACTCGTAGTACTGTTCAGGATAACGCGCTGTCATACCATCGTTCCTTTCTTGCAGTCTCCAGGCACGCCCGGGAAGTAGCTTACCTGACGAAATCTTTACGGATGATCTTTTGCCAATTCTGTTACAATAATCTCATAAGTTATCACAGAAAGGAACGATCCTTGAACAATGAGCGTTTTGTTAGGCAATTTCCCCTTATGGGCATCTCTCCTTTCGATAATCATCGCACAATTTATAAAGATACCGCTTAACTTTTTAACGAATAGGACGTGGCAATGGTCTCTGATGTTCAGCACAGGGGGAATGCCCAGCTCCCACTCGTCTGCGGTGACGGCCCTGTCCACAGCGGTCGGCATTCGTGAGGGCTTTGGCACCAGTCAATTTGCGATTGCAGCCATTCTGGGCATTATCGTCATGTTCGACGCCGCTGGGGTGCGACGGCACGCCGGAATGCAAGCGGTTGTCCTGAATAAATTGGTTGAAGAATTTAACCATGTGATTGAAGGAATGCGTACGCTAAAAGTGCGGCCGCGCGAAGAAAAGGCGCAAAAATTAAAAGAGCTGCTCGGCCACCAGCCGATTGAAGTGTTTGTCGGCGGATGGTTAGGCATCATCGTTGCCATCGTGACGAACAATACCATTTTTGCTGCGTAGCTGCGTTTCCTTCCATGCGTGTCGATATTCCAAATCCTTGAGAGGCGGGTGGCGAATGAGAATCGTATCGATCTGTCCCAGCAATACAGAAATCCTCTACTGCCTCGGCGTCGGCGATGAAGTCGTCGGTCTGGACGATTACTCGGACTGGCCTCCCGAATGGCAGCATTTGCCGCGGGTCGGCCCTGATTTGTCTGTCGATATGGATAAAGTAGCCGCGCTTGCACCCGATCTGGTCGTCGCCTCGCTGAGCGTCCCGGGAATGGAAAAAAACATCGAGGAACTGATTCGCCGCGACATTCCTCACATTGTACTGAACCCTTCGCGATTGACTGACATTCCCGACGACATCCGCGCCCTTGGACGCGCGATTGGCAGGGAGGCAGCAGCTGAGCACGCCGCACTGCACTTCTCGCAGACACTCGACAGCTTCCGCCGCCTGACTGAACCGATTGTGGAGCGGCCGAAATTGTACTGGGAATGGTGGCCCAATCCGATCTACACACCAGGGCGGGACAATTGGCTGACCGATGTCAGCGAGCTTGCCGGGGCCGTCAATATTTTCACCGACTACCCGACGGACAATGTCAAGGCGACCAGAGAAGAAGTGCGCGAGCGCGACCCCGACCACATCTGCGTCGTCTGGTGCGGCATCGAGCTAAAGCGGATCAAACCGACCATGATTACCGAACGTTCCGAATGGGCAGACGTTTCTGCCATCAGGCAGCAGCAGGTCCACCTGCTTGAAGAAGGGCTGTACTGCCGTCCGTCCCCGCGTATCCTCGACGGAATCGAGCAGTTGATTCGCCTGATTCATCCCGGCCTGCCGATCGCCGAACGGCCTGTGACCAAATAAAAATGGATCTGTGAGTAACCTGCTCACAGATCCTTGTTTTGTTCATGGCTTATTCGCTTGGCTGGGCCATGGCGGCAATGCCTCTTTCGTTTAATCCCTTCATCATCGCTTCTGTTACGATCCCGCCGCCGCGATGGATGACGTAGACATCAAGCGCCTTCTTTCCCCATTGCGCAAAGATATCGTCTCTCGTCTCAAAGTACAGGTCGATCTTGTTGCCGCGAATGGCTCCGCCTTTATCCGCCACAACCCCGTATCCATAGCCGGGTATGTAGAGAACCGTTCCCAGCGGAAACACGTTCAGATCGGCGGCAATGGTCGAATAGATCCCGCGCCTCACCTTTACGCCCGAAAACGTCACGCCATAGGATGGGTGGGATGGCGTCTTGCCTGTGGAATCGTAGCCGGCGTAGTAGCCGGTCGCGACGACACGCACTTTCGGGTACTTCGCAAACGCTTTATCAACATCGTCTTTATCAATAACCTGGATCGTCGGACCAGCTGAAACCGTGCGTTTCTTCACGACGCTCGCCCCGTCCCGTTTTTCCGTTACGCCGAAAGTGTTCAGGTTGGCTATACTGCCCATCACATAATAGGAAAATCCGCTTGTGGCAAATTCCATTACACAGAAAATCGTCACCAATATGCAGACGAAAATCCTCCAATTCATTTTGCTTTAGCCTCCTCTCATTTCTAGTAATGTCCAGAAATGAGGGAACTATACGCAAAAAAATACTAGAGTCAAGTCGTCAGAACATCCGATAGCCTTTTTTTCTCAGCACCTGAATCGTCCAGCCGCTGAGGATGGAACCGGCCAAGCCGAAGATCAGTATGGTCAAATCAAACACGCTGGGAATGATTTTTTGGTAAATCAGCGCCCCGACGACGACACCGACACATGCGACGACAGGCAGCCATGTTGTTTTCAGGACCATATTTAAAATAAAGCCGATACCAAAGGCCAAAACCGTAAACAATACAATCGAAATCACAAACTGAATAATATTCATTCGCTCGTCTACCTCCGAGAACGTCATCTCTCGGTATAAGTGTAGCGAAAAGCGAAAGCCCGGTCAATTCCGCCAGACTGCACAAGGGCAGGTAACATGTGTCAACTGTGTGTCGGCGCCCGGAATGACAGGCAACATGTGCCGACTGTGCGCCGGGATCCCCTGTCTTATGCGCAAAATGGGTTTGCGGTAAGCGCTCATCCCTACCCGAGCGGAAAATGACACGCAACCGTTCGCCCGTCCATATTCCTGATCTCCGGTTCCTGACTTTTGCAAATGTCCTGTACGTAGGGGCATCGCGTACGAAACCGGCAGCCGGACGGCGGATTGAGCGGGCTGGGAATATCCCCTTCCAGAATGAGCTTTTCATTGCTCCGCGCATGCGGATCAGGGACGGGCGAGGCGGCGATCAAAAATTTGGTATAGGGGTGCAGCGGCCTGGCGTACACTTCACTCGTCGGCCCCATCTCCATGATTTTTCCGAGAAACATCACGCAGATCCGGTCGGATAAATACCTGACGACGTTCAGGTCGTGCGAAATAAACAGGTATGTGAGGTGCTTCACCTCCTGCAGCTCCTGCAGCAGATTGATGATCTGCGATTGGATCGAGACGTCCAGCGCCGATACAGGCTCGTCGCAGACGACGAATCTCGGGCTTAAGGCGAGTGCCCGGGCGATGCCGATCCGCTGGCGCTGGCCGCCGCTGAACATATGCGGGTAGCGGTTGCCGTACGAACGGCGCAGCCCGACCAGCTCCATCAGCTCGGCGACGCGCTCCTCCTTCTCTTTGCGGCTCACCGCCCCGTGTGTGACCAGCGGCTCCCCGATAATATCCGTCACTTTCATGCGCGGGTTGAGCGACGCATACGGATCCTGAAAAATGATCTGCATCTCCCTGCGCAAGCCGCGCATCTCGTGCTCGTTCAGCTTGAAAATATCCTGCCCTGCAAAGTACGCTTCCCCTGCCGTTGCGTCCAGCAGGCGGATCAAGGTACGCCCCAGCGTGCTTTTCCCGCAGCCTGATTCCCCGACGAGCGCCAGTGTTTCTTTTTCGTAGATGTCCAGACTGACATCGTCGACGGCATGAACCGTGCTCACCTCCAGATTGACATGTAATTCGCCTGTAGGAAAAACAGGAAACGATATTTAAAGGATTTTAGCATGGAAATTAGAATTTTGTAAATATTAATTCTATTCTAAATACGAAAGTCTCCCTCTGCCTGGGAACCCAGGAAAACAGAACGAGACCACGTTTGGTACTTTTACTGCTTGACAAGCGATGTCAGCTGCTGCACGACGCTGTCTCCCACTTCTGAAGTCGTCGCCGTGCCGTGCATATCCGGAGTGAGCACCGCTCGCTCGACCAGCACGCATTCCATAGCTTGCAAGACCATGTTCGCCCACTCGTCATGGCCGAAAAACTCCAGCAGCTGACTGGCTGACCAGATTGCTGCCAGCGGATTGGCTACACCTTTTCCGGCGATGTCGGGAGCTGATCCGTGAATGGGTTCAAACATAGACGGCCACGCTCGTTCCGGATTGATGTTCGCCCCTGCCGCCAGACCCAGCCCTCCTGCCAATGCCGCACCCAGGTCGGTCAAAATATCGCCGAACAAATTGGACGTCACCACGACCTCGAAGCGGCCGGGATCCTTGATCATGAACATGCTGGCGGCATCGACCAGATAGGAGGCAGTCGGAACGTCCGGGTACTCCGCGGCAACCTCGGCAAATACTTGATCCCAGAAGACCATCGAGTAATTGAGTGCGTTCCCCTTGCTGATGCTTGTCAGCGATTTGCCCATGCGCCGGGCAGTCTCAAAGGCGTAGCGGATGATGCGCTCTGTGCCTTTGCGGGAAAACACGCCTGTCTGCAGCACGACTTCCTCCGGTTTTCCTCTGTACAGCCAGTCTCCCGCTCCGGCGTACTCCCCTTCGCTGTTTTCCCGGATGAACAGCATGTCGATTGCCTCGCGCGGGACGTCCTTGAGCGGACACGGGACGCCCCGCAGCAAGGTGATCGGACGGATATTGACATACTGGTCAAACTGCTTGCGAATTTTCAACAGCAGGTCCCACAAGGAGACGTGGTCGGGAACGCCCGGATAGCCGACTGCGCCGAGGTAGATCGCGTCAAAAGCCCGCAGCTGCTCCATCCCGTCCTCAGCCATCATCCGGCCGTGCCGGAGGTAATACTCGCAGCCCCAGGGAAACGTCTGAAAGACAAACGCAAAGCGTCCGGACAACTCGGCTGCTTTGTTCAAGACCTTGATGCCTTCGGCGATCACCTCCGGGCCGATCCCGTCTCCGGGGATTACGGCGATTTTATAGGTTGGCAGATTCATATCGCGCCTCACTCCTGGTTTGTATGATAGGTTCGTCCAGTCCTCGGGCTTTCGTAGGGTGGAGAGAAATACTGTTGTGTTGCCTATAGTCCGGCATACCTAGCGGCTTCTCGTCTTGTACAGATTCATCCCGGACCTTTTTTCCGCAGCTTTCAGCAGAAAGTCGACGCCGACGGCAAGCACTGCCGCCGGGATGGAACCGGCGAGGATTTTCACATCGTCGGTAGTGACGATGCCGCGATAGATCATTTCTCCCAAGCCGCCGGCCCCTACGAAGGTGGCAATCGTCGCTACCCCGATGGCGATCACGGTGGCCACCCGCACGCCGGCCATTATCACCGGCAAGGCCAGCGGAAACTTGACCTTGAACAATAACTGTACATTGGTCATGCCCATCCCTCTGCCTGCTTCGATCAGGTTCGGGTCGACATTTTGCAGCCCGGTATACGTATTTTGAATAATGGGCAGAAACGAGTAACAGACCAGCGCTACAATCGCCGTCGTATATCCCAACCCGAAGAACACCATGATGATCAGCAAAAGAGCGATCGACGGGACGGTTTGCAGCGCGTTGATACAGGTTTGGATTCCCGCTGCCATGCGCTTGTTGCGCGTCATCAAGACAGCCAGCGGGATTCCGATCAACAGTGCCAGCAGCACCCCGCTGATGCTCATGTACAGATGCTCCAGGGTGAGCTTGAGAATTTTGTCCCAATCCTTCGCAAACAGCTTCACCACACCGACGAAGGTATCCATGTGAACAACGCTCCTTCCTTCTTGAATCGTCCGTCCGCTTACTGCTTCAGCAGCCCCTTCTCCTGCAGGAAGCTCTTGGCCACTTCTTCCGGGTCCTTTTTCTCCACGTCAGCCTGGTAGTTCAATGCCGTCATCGTGGCTGTGTCGATCTTGCCGACGAGCTTGTTGATCACATTGTCCAGCTCGGGGTGGCTTTTCAAGGCGTCGTTGCGTATGACCGGCGACGCTTGATAAGGCGGGAAAAAGTGTTTGTCATCGTCCAATGTCTTCAGGTTGTACTCTTTCAGCCGGGCATCTGTCGAGTAGGCCACGACAATATCGACGTCTTTGTTGCTGACCGCCTTGTATACGAGCCCGATCTCCATCGGCGAGGTTTTGCCAAACTCGAAGCCGTACTCCTTTTTGAATCCGGGATATCCGTCGTAGACGCGTTCAAACCAGGCGTTTTCCGTACCGAGCTGCATTGTTTTGGCATGTGCCGCGACATCGCTCACCTTTTCCAGATGCAGCTTGTCAGCCAAGTCCTGGCGTACGGTGAAGACGTAAGTGTTTTCAAAGCCGTAGGACGGGTACCACTTTTGGTCGAATTTTTCCTGGATGCCCTTTTGCACCATATCCATCGCTTCCTGCGGGTCTTTCGGCGGCAACTCGATTTTCAGACTGCTCGCCAGATCCGTTCCGACATAGCGTACGGCAGAAATCTGTATGTCGTTTTGCTCCATCGCTTTGAGCACGACCGGGGTAGACCCGAGGCCCGAGACAATCTCCGGCTTCAATTTCGTATCCTGCTGGATCAGCAGCTTGAGCATATTGGCGATGATGAGCTGTTCGGACGTCGACTGTGAACCGATTTTAATCGTGGCCGAGTCACTTCCCTGGGAACACCCCGTGAATACGGTCACGCAGAGCAATAGCGCGATTATGCTGGAAAGCTGTTTACGCATGAACAAACCCCCTCTGGAATCAACATGTTTATTTACGCAGCCCTTTTGGCGTGCATATATTTTGGAAATGTTTTGTCAACACATCGGCAACAGCCGCCAGCAATGCCGCCGCCAGCGCACCGGTAATCAGCATGCTGTCGTTGGAGACAGTCAGGCCGCCAAAAACGAGGTATCCGAGTCCGCCACCGCCGACCAGGGAACCGAGTGTCGCCCAACTGATCGTATAGATCGTCGCCGTGCGAAACCCGCCCATGATCACCGAGATGGCCAGAGGCAGCTCTACCTTGAACAGGATTTGCATATCGGTCATGCCCATCCCCCTCGCTGCTTCCTTCATCGCCGGACTGACTTCCCTGATCCCGGTGTACGTATTCTGCAGCATCGGGAGTATGGAATAGAGAAACAACGCGACCATTGCCGGAAACGTACCGATCCCGATCAGCGGGATCATGAAGCCGAGCAGTGCCATGCTGGGAATGGTCTGAATCACGTTGACGATCCCGATGACGAAATCGCTCGTCCGCTTATTTGCCCGAGTCAGGTAGATTCCCAGCGGGACGGAAACGAGAAAGCCCGCCGCGACCGCACTGAGCGAAATGTAGATATGCTGCCAGATGACGAGCAGGACGTCCGGATAACGGTCGGCAAGGAATGCAAACCATTCACTCATCGCACTCGACCACCTTGGCTCATTCCAGGCTGCAGCGGTGTCACGCTGTGGCTGGGCGTGGATACATTGAACTCTTTCAAGTGCTTTTGCAGGCGCTTGGGTCCGATGAAGTCAATGACGAACTCATCGGCCGGGTGCTGCAACAGGTTGTGCGGCGTATCCAGCTGAACGATCTGTCCGTCCTTCATCAGACAAATCCGGTCAGCGATTTTGATCGCCTCATCCATGTCGTGCGTGACGAAGACGATCGTCTTGCGAATAGTCCGTTGCAGCCTGACGAATTCGTCCTGCAGCTGTTCTCTGCTGATCGGATCGAGGGCGCTGAACGGCTCATCCATCAGGATGATCGGCGGTTCAGCAGCCATGGCGCGAATGACGCCTACGCGCTGCTGCTGGCCGCCGCTCAGCTCATTCGGATAGCGGTGCTTGAACTTCTGCGGATCGAGCCCAACCATGTCGAGCAGCTCATCTACACGCCGCTCATACACGTTTGGGTCAAGCTTTTTCAATTTGGGCACGAGCGCCACATTCTGTCCGATCGTCATGTGGGGAAACAGGGCGATCTGCTGAATCACATAGCCGATGTTCCGCCTGAGCTGCACCGGGTCTTTGCGAGAAATGTCCTCACCGTTTACTTCAATCGTGCCCGAAGAAGGATCGATCAGGCGATTGATCATCTTCATGGTGGTTGTCTTTCCGCAGCCGCTCGGGCCGATCAGGACAAACAACTCTCCTTCTTCCACTTTCAGGTCCAACTCTTTGATAATCTGTACGTCGTTGATCACCTTTTTCACCTTATGAAATTGAATCACAGCCTTCACTCCTTCCCACCAGATTAAATATTCAGAAAATATAATTTTATCATGGATCGACAAACGCTTACAAGCTTCCCCACTCGGCTAGTTGCGGTTCCACACTACCAGCTTCAGCTCGGTCATCTCCTCGATTGCATACTTCAGGCCCTCCCGTCCCATTCCGCTCTCCTTCACCCCGCCGTAAGGCATGTGATCGACACGGAAGGTCGGGATATCATTGATCATGACACCGCCGACGTGAAGCTGCTCGGCCGCATCCAAGGCCGTCCGCACGTTTTCCGTATAAATGCCCGCCTGCAAGCCAAAGCGCGAGTCGTTCACGAGAGCGATCGCTTCCGCTACGGAAGCTACCTTGTTGATCAGGACGATCGGGGCAAATACTTCCTGACACGATACCTTCAGGCCGGGAGCGGCATTGAGAATGACGGTCGGCTTGAGTACATTGCCTACGGCCTCGCCTCCAGCCGCGACCTCTGCCCCTGCTCGCCTGGCTTCTTCAATCCAGGCCAGCGACCGCTCCAAGTCTGCCGGGGAAATCAAAGCCGAGATGTCCGTCCCTTCATCCAAGGGACTGCCAAGCTGCAAGCTGCCGGTCGCTGCGAGAAATTTTTCCACGAACAGATCGTACACCTGCTCGTGTGCGTAGACTCGCTGTAAGGAAATACAGACCTGCCCCTGAAACGCAAAGGCACCATTGACACAGCGGGCAATCACCTTTTCGACGTCAACATCCTTGTCGATGATGACGGCGGAGTTGGAGCCGAGCTCCAGCGTCACCCGCTTCAAGCCCGCCCTGTTGCGGATGCCGATGCCCACGGCCGGGCTGCCGGTAAAGGTGATCATGCTGACCCGCTCATCGCCCGCAATGACATCGCCGACGACTTTGCCGCTGCCGGTAACCAGATTGAGCGCCCCAGCAGGCAGGCCGGCCTCTGCAAGCAGCTCCGCCAGCAAATAGGCAGACAGTGGCGTTTGCGATGCCGGCTTGAGCACAACCGTGTTTCCTGAGGCAAGCGCTGGCCCCACCTTGTGCGCTACCAGGTTCATCGGGAAATTAAACGGAGTAATCGCCCCAATGACGCCGATCGGCTCCCGCACGGTATAGGCCAGCCTGCCCTCTCCTCCGGGAGCGGCATCCAGCGGCAATGTCTCGCCGTGAATCCGCTTGGCTTCTTCGGCGGCGAATTTGTACGTCTGGATCGTCCGATTAACCTCTACTCTCGCCAGTGCGATTGGCTTTGCAGCTTCCGTGGCGATGATTCGAGCCGCTTCCTCGCCCCGCTCTTCCAGCAGACGGGCGAGATTTTCCAGAATCTTCGCCCGCCGGTGGCTCGGCAGCTCCGCCATCAGTCTCCTTGCCCGGTGAGCGGATTCGATGGCCAGCAGTGTTTCCTCCACTGTAGCCGCCGGAATCTCGGCGATGACCTCGCCGGTATACGGGGAGCGCAGTTCGTTGCAGTGACGTGCCTCAATCCATTCCCCGTCGATAAACAGCCGCTTTTTCATCGCTATCCTCGCTCCTTTCGCCTATGCCTCGATGTTCAGTGCCTTGAGCACCATTTCATGGAACTGCAGCACCGCATGTTCGGTCGGTGAGAATTTACCCTTCTGGAATGCCCGCGAGCGAAAGCCGATCTGCTCCAGCTCCACCAGCTCGACGTCCTCATCCCGCACCTGTTCCATAAAGACCCGCAAATCCTGCTCTTCCTGGGTCAAATTCTCGTCGCGGAACAGATAGGTGTAGACGCCAAGCGTCGTCTCGTGATCGATCGGAACCATCTGAATCAGCGACATATTGCCCGGTCCGGGGTAGATCGTGATCATCAGATTGGGCCACAGCCAGTAAAAGCGGCCGCCCTGCATTTCCGCCTTGTCGAGCTCGATCGATCCGACCTGCTTTTCCGGTTTGACGATGGTGCCTTGAATGGAATAATTCTCGCACTGGATGATGCGATATTGACTCATATCCAGCGTGGCCATAAAACCGGGATGGGCGATCGGGCAGTGGTCGCATTCCAGATAATTGTCGATAAACGCTTTCCAGTTCGACTTGATCACGCGTGTTTTGCTATCGACCTTTTTCAGCTCGCCCAGGAAGGAAAAGGTGCCCAAGTCGTCAAAGAAATCACCGTACGAAGCAGCCAGCGGCACTGCATTGTCGTCCAAATTGACAAAGATGAGCGAAGCCAGCTCCTCCAGCCTGACGGAGCGCAGACACGCCTCCCCTGCACAGAAATCATCGACGTCTTTGAAATTCGGTGCTCTGTGCAGAGAGCCGTCGAGGTTGAAGGTCCAGCCGTGGTAGCCGCACTGCAAGATTTTTTTCTGCCCCTCCGTTGCTTTTTCGAGCTTGGTCGCACGATGCGGACATACGTTGTAAAACGCCCGCAGCTCCTCATCCTTCCCGCGAATGACAAGAATCGGCTCGCCTGCCACTTCACAGGTAAAGAAGTCCCCCGCATTTCTGACCTGGCTGATGTGGCCGACGAATTGCCACGAGCTGGCAAAGATCTTCTCCATCTCCTCCGTCAACACAGCGGGATCGCTGTACAGACGGTACGGAAGCGTTTTCACTTCACTGCTGGCGCTTTTGGTTGTGCCCTGAATCGACATGATTTTTATGTCCCCTTTCCAAGCCTTTGAGTAGAATTAACATAAACACTAGTGTAATATTGCAAATAAAATGCCAATTGTCTAAAATGCGTGTTTTCGCTATTTTCGGTCTAATCCAACTTGAAAAGTGCCGTTTTTTTGAGTTGTTTTCACTTCAATTGAGTTGTTTTCAACTCAATCCTCATTCCGATCAAGAAAGGGGCGAATAATGCTGAGCAGAAACACCGACAGCCGGTTTGAAATGAGTACGGAAATCTTTGAAAAGATCATGGATCACTCGTCTGATGAACTCTATGTCATCGACGGTGACACGCGCATCGTCTACATGAATCGAATCTGCGCCCAGCATTACGGTCTCAAGCGCTCAGAAGCGATTGGCAAGCGCAATGAAGAACTGTTCCAGCAAGGCTTGTGGACACCTTCGATCATCCCCATCGTGTTCAGGGAAAAAAAGTCGGTGACGATCAAGCAGACGACGTACTACGGCGGTGAGCTGATCACGACAGCGGTGCCGATTCTCAATCGCGAGCAGAAGATTGAGCTGGTCGTCATTACCGCTCATGAGCAGAACTTCAAAAAAATTACCTTGCTCAAAGACCAGGAAGCGACGGAAAGCAGCATTGCAGTCGACAACCTGATTACCAACAGCAAAAAAATGAAGGATCTGCTGACTTTTTGCGGAAAAATCGCCCTGGTCGATTCGACGGTGCTGATTCAGGGGGAATCCGGTACGGGAAAAGGGGCATTTGCCAGTTACATTCACAAAGCGAGCCACCGCAAGAGCGGACCGCTGTTGACGATCAACTGCGCGGCGATTCCGGACGAGCTGCTGGAGTCGGAGCTGTTCGGCTATGCCCAAGGGGCGTTTACCGGGGCGAGCAGGGGCGGCAAGATCGGACTGATTGAAGCCGCGAACAACGGGACGATCTTCCTCGATGAAATCGGCGAGGTCTCGCCGAAAATCCAGGCGAAGCTGCTGCAGGTGATCCAGGACCACCAGTTTCTCCCCATCGGCGGAACAGAAGTGAAAAAGGTCAACATTCGCGTCATCGCCGCAACCAACCGCGACCTGTACCATATGGTGGAAAGCAAGCAATTTCGCGAAGACTTGTACTATCGCTTGAATGTGATCGACATAAAAATTCCTCCGTTGCGCGAGCGGCCGGAGGATATCATTCCGTTAACCTATTATTTTGTCAACAAGTTCAATCAACGCTACGGTGCAGACAGGCTGATCGCCCCGGAGACGCTCGACATCCTGGCCAATTACTCCTGGCCGGGCAATGTACGGCAGCTGGAAAATGTCATTGAGCGCCTGATCGTCACGACCGAATCGATCATCACTCCCGCCGATCTGCCCGAAATGATCTCGAAGCTGGCTGCTTCCGCTGCTCATTTGGCCGCCCAGCACTCACTGGATGAGGCCATCGAGGAGCTGGAGCGAAGAATGGTCGTGCGGTCGTACGAAAAGTGGGGAAGCTCACGCAAAGTAGCGACGGATCTGAACATCAGCCAGACGCGGGCGACCAAGCTGATCCGCAAGTACTGCGGCCAAAACAAGTAAGAGACCGCCCCGTCCGCCCCGGTTCAGGAAAAAATCTGATAGGACGTATAGCCAAATACCGGATCGATCGGATAATCCTTTCCGGTCAAATACGCACCCTGCGCATACAGCTTGGGCAGGATGATCCGCATGTACTGGGTGGACAGCGGGTTGACAATCAGGTCGGCGATGGGCAAAAACGCAGCGACTTCGATTTCGCCTTCCTGCGCTTTCGGCTCGCCGCTGACGTAGTCCATCAGGAAAACAATCATGTTGTCGCTGATTTCCTCCTTGATCACTCCGGTGCGAACCGCGACAATCTGGGTTACTTTCGCCGTGATTCCGGTCTCTTCCAGCACTTCGCGAACCGCAGCCTGATCGACCCGCTCGCCTTGCTGAACGAAGCCTGCCGGAAACGACCATTTGCCTTTGAGACCGCCATAGGCTTTTTTTACGACCAACGCTTCCTCTCCACGAACGACGATCCCTGCTGCTCCCAACCATACTTTTGAATCGCGCGGCATAATTATTCCTCCTTGGAAAATGAACTTGTTTCGGGCTGTTGCGGAGGAGAGAGAAAAGAGGAATCGGCTACGTCTGGTGCGCCGCTTGCAAGGATGTCGGGGAGTCCGGCAACGCGCTGAAAGCGGCACGCCGACCAAAATTCCAGGGATGATTACTCAACGTTGGGTTGGTCTGTAAAGCTGTGCCGTTTTCAGCGCGTTGCCTGAGCAAGCGTCGCAAAGGTCTAGGCCGATTCCTCTTTTCTCTCTCTCAATCGTGTCAGTTTGGAATCAACGGGTTAACGAAAAGGACTTGAAAATTTGACATAAATGCGGGTATATCTAAGCAGTCAGCGGAATCGTCACGCATCGTTAAGCATTCTATAGAATCGGAGTAGATTTCTGTTTCTTTCAAAATTATCTCGAATTATCAAGTGAAAAAATCGTCTTCGCCATTCTTAATTCATAACTTCTTGTACTGCTTACACCTATCACCGCAGCCAGGGAATCGTCAAGAAGAGAAAAGCGCAGCTTTTGACAGCGCCACCCAGACTCCGGCAAAAAAGCGGAACGCTTTTAGCGCCACATCTACATCCTCGAGATACACCCGCCGCGAAGCGAGTGGCTTTGGGGCGCGGTTCCGCTTTTTTGCCGGAGTCGCCCTGAGTTACTCCCATGCAAGCTGTCACCGGCGGAGTGTTCTCTTCTTGACGATTCCCCTCGCCTCCCCCACAGCCACGGAAGCCCAGGCTTTTCAAGTATCACGAGAAAAAGACCCCTTCAAACGGAAGAGGTCTTCATCGATTAATCATCATCCTGATCCAAAAGCCCGTGGTCAATCATATAACGCAGGTTTTCGCGATCGCGGTCACGCCCTTTTGCCTTTAATCGCTCGATGGCAGGCAGGATGAGAATGTCGATCTCTTTTTGCACATGATGAACCAGGTCATAGCGCTTCTGCTCCTCCAGAAAGCCGCCCACTTCCATCAGTCCATTGTAGCGATCCAATTCTTCCCTCGTCAGTAGACCTCTCACTTGAACGCTGCAGTGTCGCATCTGATACTCCTTACAGTTTCACTTTTTTCAACGCGAGGCCAACCCCGCCGATTTTGTAGAGATAGCGCAGGTCGCTGGCTTTCTTCATCAGAACGGCTGTAGAGCCGTACACTTTCTTGTTGCCCACCTTGCCCATGCCTTCGCCTTTGCCAAGCGAAGCGAGGGAGCCGAGCAGCTCAGGCTTGAACGGGTAGACCACTTCGTCGCGGAGTTTTGCCACGAGCGATTCGCCCAAATACTCGCCTTCCTGCACGGAAATCTGCGCTGTCGGCGGATACGGACGGCCTTCCGGATTGAAGATCAAGGCGCAATCGCCCACGACGTACACATTGTCATAGCCTGGGGCATGCAGGTATTCGTCCACCTTGACCCGGCCGCGCATAACCTCAAACCCGGATTTCTCGACGATCGAGTTCCCGCGCACGCCACCGGTCCAAATCACGGTAGCGGCCTTGATCTCTTCGCCAGTCGCCAGCAGGACGCCTTCTTTCGTGCACTGCTTGATCGGCGTGTTGATCTTGAATTCGATGCCTTTGCGGGTAAGCACATCCATCGCGTAATCGATCAGATCGGGATCAAATCCAGGCAGCGCTGTAGGGGCTGCCTCAATATTGTACACTTTTACGAGATCCGGGTCCACATCGTACTCCTCGCACAGCTCGGGAATCCGGTCGCCCAGCTCGCCACAGAATTCGATTCCGGTAAAGCCTGCGCCGCCGACGACAAATGTCAGGTAATCGGTACGGCTCGGATCGTTTTTGTACTTGGCAAACATGTATTCGATATGATCGCGGATCTGGCGTACAGCGTTGATGCTGCGGATGCTGAAGGCATTCTCCTTCAGCCCTTCGATCCCGAACGTCTCCGGCTCGCTGCCCAGCCCGATCACCAGGGTATCGTAGGAGAGCACTTGGCCGTCTGCCAGCGTCACAGTGCGGTCATCAGGCTGAATGCTCTCGACTGTCCCTTTGATAAAATTGATTTTTTTCATGTCAATCACTTTGTCCAGCTCTACGCGCACATGCTCGGTCGAGGACGTTCCGGCTGCAGGCTCGTGCAGCCAGGTGGTAATAAAGTGATACGTATGCTTGTTCACAAGGGTGACTTCTGCTTCATTATAGTTTAATTTTCTTTGCAGACCCAATGCCGTGACCAGTCCGCCATACCCTGCACCGAGAATGAGAATCTTCGGCGTGCTCATTTGCAATCCCTTCCATTCCATAGGTTTTGGTTAAAGCTCTCATGTATAGTGCCCCGGCAGTTCGCTTCTCTTCCACTGCCTCACAGAGACGCCTGCCAGAGCAGCTTATCCGGACAAACGATAAGCTGTGAAAAAATGCACAACTCCGTGCAAAAGAAAATTTTCACAAACTATTCACATTCACACTTATAGTAGCAAAAATCCGACAATTTGCGCAAGGGGTATTTTCCATTTTCCTTCCTTGCCATTTCGCAGGCTTTTTTTCTCCAGCAAGGATGATTATAATAGGTAAGGGTGTTTAGAATTCAGATTTCTTCGGAGGTGCTTTTCATTGAGTAATCTTCAAAAGGACGAGCAGGTGTACGATCTCACCATTATCGGTGGAGGTCCTGCTGGCCTGTTTACCGCTTTTTATGGCGGAATGCGTCAAGCCAGCGTAAAAATCATCGAAAGTATGCCGCAATTGGGCGGCCAGCTCTCTGCCCTGTACCCAGAGAAGTACATTTACGACGTTGCCGGTTTTCCCAAAGTGCTGGCACAGGATCTGGTAAATGGGCTGAAACAGCAAATCTCTCATTTCAATCCGGCGATCTGCCTTGAAGAAAAAGTAGAGAACGTGGTCAAAAACAGCGAGAACGTATTTGAAATTACGTCTGACAAAGGCATTCACTACTCCAAGGCCGTGATTATCACTGCCGGTGTCGGCGCATTTGAACCGCGCCGTCTGGAACATCCTGATGCCGTCAAGTATGAAAAAGCAAACCTGCATTACTTTGTAACCGACCTGAATTCGTTCAAAGGACAAAAAGTGCTAGTGGTTGGCGGCGGTGACTCTGCCGTTGACTGGTCGTTGATGCTGGAACCAATCGCCTCCGAAGTGACACTCATCCATCGCCGCGACAAGTTCCGCGCCCATGAGCACAGTGTCGAGCAACTGATGGCTTCCAAAGTCAACGTGACCACTCCCTACGAGATTTCCCAAATTCACGGCACTGACAAAATCGAACGCGTCGTGATTCAAAATGCCGATACAAAAGAAGAAAAAGAGCTGGAAGTGGATGCAGTCATCGTCAACTTCGGCTTCAT
>CAMIVR010000128.1 GCA_946402065.1 uncultured Brevibacillus sp.
CCGCGTATTCGTAGCGAAACATCAGCAGCGGAAACGTCGTGTAGCACAGAACCGTCGTCAATTTGCCAAAAACGTTGGCCGGAACCGTCTTCTTGCCGCGAAAGTGAAAGATCGCGGAAAAGACGATCATGCCGACATCGCGCGCAAAGAAAAACAGGGCGGCCCAAATGCTGATCCGCTCTGTCACGACGAGTGAGGAGATTACAGCCATCATCATTAGCTTGTCTGCAAAGGGGTCCATCATCACCCCAAACGAAGTTATCTGATTAAACGTACGTGCTATGTAACCGTCAATCATATCGGTCAGACCCGCCAGTATTAGAATGAGCAGGGATATCTCGATGTTGTAAGGGATTGTCGAGAAAAAGACAAACAGATAAACAGGGACGAGTGCGATACGAATAACGGTTAACACATTCGGAATATTCACCGAACATCCCCCCGTAAGAGTCTCCCCCCGACCTATAGAGCGGGTGCTCTTTTGATTATTTTTATCCCATTATACTCTGAGCGGAGGGATTGCGGCAAGGATGGGGAAAAAGCCTCCATTTAAAGGAAATTGAAAAAGGCCCTCAGAAGCATTTCTCCGAGGGCTAGGCAATCTATTCGAATTGACCTTTTGGGATGTGTACCAAAAACTGTCTTCTAAATTATGCTTGACCTTTGCGTTTGTGTTTGCGATAAGATTCCACATAATCAAATGTCGATACAAATTAAGGACCCGTATTAAACTTGATCGTATAAAATTCAACTGGACTATTAGCTGATGTACGAACTAACAATAACATTGAATTGTTAACTACCTCATTACTGTCTACTTTTTTCGCGGTAAGAATTAAATTACCCAAAGCATTCAAATCCTCAGATGGAGTATCCACATCAATCTCCTTGTTGTTTTCATCGGCACCTTCTGAAACTACCTTGTAGAGGTAGAGTCTCTCCCCAGTTTCTATGACAACAGCCGTGTCGATTGAAAGTGAACTCATTGACTGATTGACAAAGGAAATGTCATAAAGTCCCTTGCTTTCTAAAAAACGTTTAGCATCTGATAGATGCTGGGAGGTTTCGTAAGTCACCGTAGTGTCTGATACATCCAATGGATCACCACTGCTATTACCTAAAGAACCTTGTTCGACTTTTAATATGCGTGTTTTTTTGGGAAAACTGTCTTTATGTGCAACAATGGCTATCTCATGGTCAAGCAATTCGGATTCACTAACCGTATTTAAAACGCCCACTTCAGCTCCTTGATCAAAAGTGGCAATCAAGTTAACAAGTTCAGATACACTAACTACCTCGTTAAGGACGACTTCTTTATTCCATGTGTTTATGCGAAGTGTTATTTTAACATCGCCCAAATCCAGATGTTTTAGACTATACGCAATAACTTTTCCATTCTCATCAAGTGCTGCTACTGATAAGCCGTCTCCCTCATCAGCATGAATATCCTGGTTTAACTCTACATCTTGCCATTCACTATCAAGCTCCGCCCCAAGAGGATATCGTTCTGGGAACAGTTCCATTTGTCGCGGCCAGACATAATACTTGAAAGAAACCGCTTCAGGATGGTTTATTGCTGTGATTTTGGTGGTTTGATTAGCTGTTCCTTTTGATATTGTCAATGTCTGGAGAGCAGGAGCAAATTCAAGAACGTTTAAGTCAATATTTTCTACATCTCCACCAATCACTTGTACAGCTTCTGCTCCTTCATAGTCAGTCGTACCTGTTGTACTGTAATAACCCACGGAAATATATTTTGGAAGCTCCTGGTTGGGGTCAATCATATAGCGCACAATGTAGTCTCCCCCTGGAACGTCAATTTCATAGCTGGCTTCCGAAGTACCTGCAATAATTGTAGCTTGGCTATAGAACCACCCTTCGCCATCATCTGCTGGCAACGCAGTTATTTTAACTGTTACATCCTCAGATAGAGGTGATGAAAACAAGACTTTCCCTTTTATTTTGTAAAATGGCCCAGTGAGATTACCGTATGTTTTCATCACCCGATCACTTTCCAGCTTACCTGGTTCCGTCACAGTAAAATATACCGCTCCAGATCTAGGCATTCCACTGATTATAAGCCGCCCATCCGCTACTACTGAAGACAGAACATCGTTTTGAGTTGGCGTAGCGGATCGATAAGCCCGCACGTACTCAGGATTTACCCCAGAAATGTCAACATATAAATCGCCATCTACACTCGCATATATGGCATTTTCAGACAGAGTAGCCGTTTTTGTCACTTCTGCTGCCGTCGCACTCAATCCATTTTCATTCTTTGCAAAAACAGCGATGCCAGTTGTATCAGCGGGAAGCAGCAACGGGTTAGCTGTGTCAATCACGTGGGAGCTAACATCTGCCCCATCCACCGCTGCAATGAATTCTGTTCCTCCAGCCGTTTTGAAATAAATTTCGTAGCCTGTAACACCTTGAGCTGCTGTTGGAGACCAGCGAATGGTTCCCGCAATCGTTCCAGGTCTGTACTGCTCAGGATCGCTTGGATACGCATATGTGAATGTTGCATTTGTCGGCGGGTCAGGACGGTCAGGCTGGTCAGGCAAAGGTACTACGATAATGCTGATTTGATCTGTCGACTTGCCTCCATAGGTTGCCGTTACTGATGCGCTGCCTGCAGCATGAGCAATTATTTTTCCATCCCCCTGGATTGTGACAACATTCGCATCTGAAGTATTCCAGACAATCCCTGAAGTCAGCGTCCGATTTGTCCCGTCGCTCATGCTGGCCACCAGATGCAGATAGGTGGCAGTCGTGCTTCCCAAGCCAACTGTGATTGGCCCTTCTTCTCCAAACCGTACTGCTGTTACTGTCGGCCCTGGCGGCGGGATATAAGGATCACTTACGGCCACACTCGCTTGGACACTCTGCCCTTCATAGGCTGCCGTGATACTTGTGTTCCCGGCTTTCAGGCCAGTCACCACGCCACCGTTAACGGCTGCAATATCGGCATCGGATACTGTCCATATCGCTTTAGTCGTAACATCCTCTACCGTGCCGTCGTTCAATGTGGCAGCGACTGCAAAATTAGCGGTGTTGCCAACCACGACTTCCAGCGTGCTTGGTGTTATCGTTAATTGCTTGACTGTAGAGATTGCTTGCAGGGTGGCGCTCGCGCGTTTTCCCGCAAATGCCGCTCTGACTTCAATTGTTCCAGCTTTGATCGGTGTCAGCAATCCGGACGAACTGATTGTCGCCAAACTTGCATCCGCAAGCGACCAGCTTGCTTTGTCCGTTACACTCAGTGTGGCTCCATCACTGTACTTGACCGCTGCTTGCAGCTGTACCGGCTTATTGACGACCAGCGGATCATTCGGATAAGCAATAGACAGCTCTTTTACCGTAGGCAATTCAAGCGGCCCGCTCACTTCCTCAGAGCCAGTCTTCACTGTTAGCGTGACTTTACCGGTAACCGTAAGCGGCAATTGGAATTGCAGCTCCGTATCCTTTCCTACAGACAAATCTCCATTGGCTGCACGATACACTTCTTTTCCCAGAGCATCTGTGACCGTAAGAATGGTTTCATTTTGTTTAAAATGCGTATGGGTTCCCGTTACCAAAACACGGCGACCTGAAGCATCTGTTGAGTTCACTGCGGCAGTGATCCGCGTTTGCTTTTTGGGAATGACAAAAGCAGGGTACGTATACGTCTTATCGCCTACACGCAGCGTAAGCGAGTACGTTCCTTCCTCGATTTCGTCAGGCAAATCAAAGCTCAATTGGCTTTTGCCGAGAATTTTTATATTGCGGATCGTGTAGGTCTTGTTATCCTTTCCACCCTTGATGGAGAGACTAACCTCGCCGCTCTGCAAGACGAGGTTTCGCCCTTGCAGGTCAACATAGTGGGTATTGTCGCTGCCTGACTTCGTCGTTACGGACTCAATCCGCGATGGCGCTCCATGGAAAGCAACACTTTTGCTAAACAGCTTCCCATCGTAAACGATTGTGATTGTATAGCTTCCATCATCCGGAGTATTTACATCAAAGCTGAATTCAGTGTCAGAGGCTGCTCCGGCAGAATCGATTCCCACCGGAATCCCGCCCCATTGTGAATCAAGCACGCTCACACTGACGGTTTTTTGCAGGAAACGCGTATTTTTCCCCGCAACTACCACATGGCTGCGTTCACCGTTTCCGACCGGGCTGGCGATCATGGAAGTAATGGAAGGGGAATCATTTTGACTGCTGCCCCCACCACCTCCACCACCACTGCCGCCTGAACCTCCACTACTGCCACCAGCAGGTGGTGTTGGCGGTAAAGAGGAGCCTGGGTTCTGCAGAGAACCTTTACCAGGGTAGTGGGTACTTACGGTATCATGGGGATTAGGATTATTCGGGTTGTTCCGATTTTCTTCAATCAACTTTTTCACTTGCTCTACTACTTGCTCGAAATCACTCGGCACAGAAATGGACGGGTCTTTCGCCTTCGCCGCTCTTACGAACTCTGCCGCCTGTGTCAGAAACTCGTTGGCGATGCCTTTCCCGGCCTTGGTAAACTGCGGATTGTTCTTCGCATCATACACAGCGGCGATAATATCCTCTGCTGCCGTTTTTAACAGTACCAGATCCATGCTGTCTACCAGATTGCGTACATCAATCGTCGATCCCTGCAGTGCGCCGGACTCGGACACTTCCGCTTGCTCATTGGCCAAGGCCAACGCAGTCTGAGAGCCCGGAACGACTCCTTGGACAGACACCAGTCCCTCTGCTACAGAGACACTATTACCTCTGATAAACACCATCGTCCCGCGAATTCCCATAACGGCAGTCGGGGTTTCAAATTGAAAGGAATCGTTGGCATTCGACAGGTTCTCGATTTTCGACCAGACTTGGCCGGATACTACTTTCACGGCTGTCTGATTGCCGCCGTTGCTATTCATCAAATCGCTGATCAAGCTCTGGGTGTTGCTGCCGACTGTGATCTTGCTGCCGTCATCTAGGAGCAGCTTGACACTGCTATCAGCTCCGGTAATGATTTGGTCTCCTTTGGTAACTGCCATGTTGTCAAAAGCCTTAAACGGTTTTGCTCCGCCTGCTTTTTTTACCTTGACATCGCCTTTTATCTCCGACAGTTTCGCCACACGCTCTACTTTGTCTGCGGCGAACGCCGGGGTAAGCGTTCCGGCAATTACAATCAGGAGAAGAAAACCTAGCATCAATCGCTGTATGTTCCTTCTCAAATGACCTCTCCCCTTTTTCAAACTCGTACATCCACAGCTACTTTTGCGCCTGGGGCTTACGATAGGGCGATCGCCCCGGCGATGACCAGCAAGTGAAAGATCTGGTCAGCCATTATGGTCAGCCACCCGGACTCTTTCCCCCTTGACGTTTGGATGTGATTCACCCACCAGATGACAAAGGTGCGTCGATCCAAAATGACATGCGTAATAAAAATGAATAGAATTGCAGAAAGCGATAGCGGTGTTTTTCCCCACAACAGATTAGCGGCGACGTATAGCGTGATTGTGTAGACCGCACAGTGAACCAGCAGCGGCATCCACTTTTTCGCTTTATTGGCTGCCATCCACGACGTCTGCAACAAATAATCTCCTACCAGATGTGCAAGGAACAACACCTCAAAAAATGTCATCTTTCCGATACTCCTTTCCTATGCGGACTTTGCAAAAATCCAAAGCGTGAATGGAGGTTTGATCATTTTTTGTTTGGCAAAGGAGCAAGTGTGATCAATCGATACGTCGGGCTCCAATTTACATTCATGTCGATCAATTTGCCGATTTCCCGGATCGTCACCATGGCCCGTCCGTTGACGATTTTGGTCTGATCGGCCTTGATTGTCTGTTGTTTTCCGTTGTAGGTCAGTGTGATCAGCTTGCTTGACTTATCGTAGCCAACGGTATAGCGCAATTGCTCGGCAATTTCGCGCAGCGGCACGTAGGTGCTGCCATTTTGGACGAACGGCTGATTTTGCAAGTGGAGCGGCGTTGTTCCATTCAGAAGGCGAATGGAGTCCTGCTGTTGTCTGTCGGGAATCGCGACAGCGGCGATTTTGCGAATGGACCGGTTCCAATGGTCTGCAACCCAGAGACTGCCTTCACTGTCGATGGCGACATTGGTCGGGCCATCCAGTCTGGCATCTACCCCCCAGCCGTCGTCCCTTCCGTGCTCGTTCCCTCCTGCGACGGTACGTACGGTTCCGTCCTGAATCACCCGGATGCTGTTGTTCCACGTATCGGCCACGTATACGCTGTGATCGGGACCGACCGCCAGTCCGAGCGGGGAATTAAAGCGGGCATCGGCGGCACTGCCGTCTGCATACCCTCCCTTGATGTAGCGATTCTCTACGAGCTCGCTTCCGCCACCCGCCAGTGTCGCTACGTCGCCGTCCGGCTTCAGCATCCGGATGCGCTGGTTGCCCGTATCTGCTATGTAAATCGTCCCGTCTGTATCGAGAGCGACGGCAGAGGGTTCATTCAGCTTGGCGTCTGTCGCCTTACCGTCGGCAAAGCCGCCCACCAGCCAGCTGTCGCCGTCTTTTTGGTTGCCGCTGCCGGCAATTGTTGTCACTGTACCGCTGGCGTCAATCTTGCGAATCCGGTGGTTGAGCGTGTCAGCCACATACAGAGTCCCGTCAGCAGCAAGCGCGATACCCGCCGGGGAGTGAAATTCCGCATCCTTTCCCGCTCCGTCGCGCAGACCCGGCTTGCCCGTACCGGCAATCACCTTTACCTCTCCTGACGGCGAAATCCGTTTAATCACGTGATGCTCGCTATCGGCGACAAACAAGGTGCCATCCTGACTGACAGCGATGCCTTTGGGCTGACTGAAGGAATGGACATCGGTGCCTTTCGCATCCTTGCTCCCGGCTATGACAACTGCCGCAGCGGTGCCGCGCGTATCAATCGACTTGATGACTCCTGTGTCAGACTCCGTTACGAATACGTTCCCGTTTAAAAACGTGATGCCATAAAGCGCTCCTTGTGGGGAGCTGATAGTCTGTACTCCGGGGATGGTCTCCGCTGAGGCGGCAGGAATACCCTGGCCCGCGATCAGCAATCCTCCCAGTACACACCCCAGTGCTGTGCGTTGAAACAGTCGGGCAGTCGATGATTTCGTTTTCATCCGCTTAACGTGACACTCCTTTCGAATCGTGCTTGATCCTATTGCTTCTCACTGATTACTTGATAGACAGCGACGGGCTTCTCCTTTCCTTTCACCTTGATTTCCCCGAGAGGGACTATCTCGAATAGGTCTTTTACGGCATCGTACGTCGACTGGCTGATCAGGATCTGGCCGGGCTTGGCGTTGGACTCCAGACGCGCCGCCATGTTCACGGTATCGCCAATCGCTGTGTAGTCCAAGCGGTTTTTCGCCCCGATATTGCCGATAACGGCGTCTCCCGTATTCAAGCCGATCCCGAACGAGACGGAATACCCGTACTTTTCCGTCAAGCGGTCTGCCAAATCTGCCGATCCCGCTTTCATCGCCAACGCTGCCCGAACAGCCAGCTCGGGGTGATTCGGCAACGAGATCGGAGCGCCGAAAATGGCCATGACCCCGTCTCCGATGAACTTGTCCAGCGTACCTTCATACTTGAAGACTGCCTGCGTACACAAATCCAAATACTCGTTCAGAACCTGTATAACCTCTTCTGGCTGAATGCGCTCGGAGAGTGGGGTAAATCCGCGGATATCGACGAACATCAGCGTGACGTTTTTCCTCGTTCCGCCTAAATTCTGCGCTTCCTGTGAGCTCAAAATCTCATCGACAACCTGCTGCGACACATACCGGCTAAACAGCATGGTCACGCGGCCGCGCTCGCGCCGCTCGGAAACGTAATTGCTGACGACCGACCAGACATAGGAAACGATAATTGCCATAAACGGATAAGTCATCAGAAGAATCAGATTGAACTTGATGTTGGCTAAAATAGCTGCTAGCGTGTATCCGATAAAGACGGCGAGAAACACCAAAAACGCTGCCAACGCCTTTAACCGCTTCGTCAACATATACGTGAGACAAGCCAAAGCAAACAGAATGACCCAGCCGATCCACGCCGATTTTCCCGATATGGTTTGGTAATAGCGACTGTCTTGCAGGCTCTGAATCATGTTGGCATGGATCTCGACACCGTACATTTTCGCCACAGTGCTCATCGGGGTGAGATACTGGTCTCCCAGCCCGACAGAGTAAGGGCCGATCAGTACGATTGCATCTTGAAACACTTCATGCAGTGTCTCTTCATCCATGTTGAGCACTTCAAAGTAGGGAATCATTGTATAGCCATTGGGAGCTTGGGCATATGCGAAGTAAACCTGGTTGCGATCATTGGTAAATAAGGGGGTCCCTCCCTGTTTCCACACGTTTTGCTCGTAGGTGATCTGTTTTTCCGGCGGAAGCAGATAGTTCGCCAGACGAACACTCAGCGCGGGAATCATCGTGCCCTCGTGTGTAGGGACACCGAGCAAAATTTGCCGGACAATATCTCCTCTGTCCGAAAATACATTGATGTGTGCATTTTGCTCAGGAAGGAGTTTGTAGACAGGGGTCAACAGCTTATCATAGACCAGCTCGCCTGCTCTCTCTTGCCGATCAGGAAAGACGAACGTATTCGCCATCACCACATTGGGCGCCCTGCTCAGCACCTCCTGCATCGCTTTATCATCTGCCGGGTCATTTGCCGGCTCTGAGAGAATCAAATCAAGTCCGACAGCCTTTGCCCCTGCTTGCGTCAACCGCCCGATCAATTCGGCGTGCAGGGATCGCGGCCACGGCCACTGGCCGATGTTCGTGATGCTGTCTTCATCAATGCCGACGATAATGATCCGGCTATCGACGGGCCTCGTCTCTTTGGTCATCCGGTCCAAAAAGTTCATTTCGATGTTGTAGAACGTGTCCAGCTGATACATCGTCCCGATGACCAGCGTAATGACCACGGCAACAAGCAGGGAGCGGAGTTGCTTACTCATTCGGTACTCCTTTAGTCATGATTTTGAATTTTTCCACATTAACCTCAATCATTATAGCGCAGTTTCGACTGGCGGAACAGTAGCTTTAATCTCCCGTTATCCCGACAACCATCATCGTCGGATTGGCTTCCATGGAAATCTCCTGTTTCGTCGAAAGCAAGCGGATATACGGGCGCTGGATATGGCCGTTCACCCTGGTGACAATGGCTGCTTCGCCGGTGTTCAAACGAACGATCGTCCCTGGGGGATAGGCAGGAATCACTTGCGCGAATGTCTGAACAATTTTGGCGTTGAACATCTTTCCGCGCAAGGCCATGATCATCTCGATGGCCAAGTGCTGGAGTATGCCCTTCTCTGAAATCACGTTTTCGTAAAACTCGGCAACAGCGCAAATTTGTGCATACTCATGGATTTCTTCCCCCGCCAGTCCACGCGGCTGGCCTGAGCCGTCAACCTTTTCGTGATGCTGAAGGGCGACGTTGGCGCTTAACGGGCTGATTTCACGAAGGCTGCGCAATACGTGAAAGCCTGACTCGGCATGCTTGTGGCCATCGGCTGTTAGCTTGCCAATGTCATGCAGCAGGCAGCCGGTAGCCAGGTCGCCTAATTGCCTTTCGCTATAGCCATATGATTTCCCTATCAGCAGGCCGATCAGTGCCACGTTGACGGAATGGGCATATAGACGCAGCTCTGGCCCGACTGAGGAAGAAGGGATCAAAACGATTGTCTGCCGTTTCTGGACTTCGCCTATCAACTGATTGACCATGCTTTTCAGATCGCGTATTGGAAACGGCTGCTGCTTGCGCACTGACGCAAATGCGTCCTCTACAGTCTGAATGGCCTGCATCCAGTCGTTCATCTCGAGCTGCTCGTCACTGGAAACGCCGTGGGACTTCTCATCTTCAATCATCAAATGGGTGATTCTGTGACGTTTGATACTTTCAAGCAGGCTGGAGTCGATTGTCCTCCCCGCCGCCAAAAGCACGCGTTTTGTTGAATCAAAGACCGGTTTCGCCAGCTTCATAGTCTCTGCCTTGTAGTCCTGGATGCGAATTAATCTCACTTTACCACCCCGAAAATAGGTCCATCGTAACATCTTCCTATTATGCAGGATTTTTAGTGCGACTTCTGTGGTGGAGAACACAAAAAAGGGGGAATTCCGTCGCGAACGAGAAAACCCTCAGACCAGAGTAGCTGAGGGCTTTGCGACCGACTTACGTGCCGGAAAAAATCAAATCGTACATATGCTTGTATGTGCTGAGATCAAATACTTCTACTCCTGGCTGCTTGCCGATAACGCTGTAGCCAATGACCAGCCCGACCACGAGTGAAAAAAACAGCAGGAAGGGGATAAATAGCAGCTTGGCTACAAGCTTTCCCAACGATTTGTTGCGCCGTTTCGACTTCGACTGTTGCTGTTCGGTCCCTTGCATTTCACGGGAAAGGTTTTTCCCTTTCACATGATCCATTAGGGCAATCCTCCATCATTCATCATAATTATCGGCTGCGGATCGAATTGGCTATCCCCATCATCTGATCAGCAATGCCAATGGCTCGTGAATTCAACTGATACGCACGCTGGATCAGCAGCATCTGAGACATTTCCTTCCGCATGTCAACGTTTGACGTCTCAAGCGCTCCTTGGCGGATACGTGCAGACGATAACGTCAACACATTGGACGGTTTTTCGGTGGGATCAATCGGGAGAGCATACTCATTTTCGCCGATTTGTTTATACTGTTCGGGATTGTCGACGTTCCAGACGTTGACATTTGCATCACTGAAATGTTGTCCATTAATGAATATCCGACCATCTTCCATGATTTTGAGATCGCCCTTCGGAAAATCAATGGCCAACCCGTTGTCATCGACAAGAATGTCACCATTTGCTGTAACCAGATTGTACGAGTCGTCGTTACCTTTCATTGAAGGACTGATATGAAAGGCCCCGTTTCTCGTCAACCGGTACTCTTCCTTGGCGTTGGCGCCTTCGCCCGTAGTATGGCTCACCAGGAAAAACCCTTCGCCTTCGATCATCAAATCAGTCGGCACATCCGTGTTCTTGGCATTTCCCTGGGACATGTCCAGCGGCGTTAAACCGACCTTCACGCCACTGCCGATACGCAAGCCTTTCGGGGAAGTCCGCTGCGTATCCGTAACAGGCTGTTCATTCATTGAATCGGTCAAAAGCTCAGAGAAGGTCGCCCCGCGCCGCTTGTAGCCAACTGTATCGATGTTGGCAAGATTGTTGGCTGTTGCGTCAAGCGCGTATTGAACCCCGCGTAAAGCTGCTGTAGATATCTCCAACGATTGCATCTGCTACCTCCCTTATCCGCTTACCTTGCCAATTTCATTCACTGCTTTTTCCAGCGTGCTGTCCAATGTCGTCAGCATCCGCTGATTTGCTTCATAGGAGCGCAAGGCGACCATCATGTCGGTCACCGTCTGAGAGGCATCGACATTTGATCGCTCGACCCAGCCCTGTCGAATCGCGTAATAGCCGTTCAGAGTCGGATCGTCTGCAGCGTTGGTCAACTCCGCCTGCCCAGCCCAGCGAAATACGTTGTTGCCCTCCCGAATGAGCTGATGCGGATCGGTCACGACCTTCAGCCCGACCTGAACATTTTCGTTCGGATTGATCCGCTGGTAGCTGTCGGGAGCATTCGGATCAGGGATCAGCACGTCACCCAACGGGGTAATTTTGACGTTTCTCGCCGCGTTGATGATGTCTCCATTGGCGTCGACCACACCATTAATCCGGATTGCACGGTTTTGGTTGTCCAGCAGATAATACCCGTCCGCATTGACCAGATAGCCGGCTGCATTGACACTTAATTGGCCATTCCGCGTATAGCGAACGTCATCCGGTCCTGCCGGCTGTGCCGGATCGTCCAATTTGGCGACGCTGAAGAACAGGCTTCGTTTGACTTGTTTGCCGTCCACTTCTACCGGAGGAAGATTATCTGTCAGCGCCAAATCATATGCTTCGTCGGTCTGCATGATGTCGCCCTGGGTGAACAGCGGCAGCGCTTCTGACATGTACACCCCGGTGTTCAGGCGACCGATCATGACCGATTGATTGGTAAAGTTGGGCAACCCGGCAATGTCGGGACCTTCCTTGTCGCGGATCCGGGATATCAGTTGTTCCGGAAATGAACGAATGACGCCGTCGTCCTGCTTGTATCCGGCCGTGTTGATATTGGCCAGATTGTTTGCCAGCGACTCCTGTCTGCGCTGCATGGCCAGCATCCCCGAAGCCGCCGTGTACAATCCTCTGATCAATTGGCATTCCCCCTCTTATCCAAAGAATTTCTTTTTCCGATAGGCAGGAGCTTTGTCCAGGTAGTCCAGCATCATGCCGGTTCCGTTGGCTACACACATCATCGGATCGTCTGCGACAAGCACTGGAACTTTCAATTCATCGGCCAACAGTTGATCCAGCCCGTGAATCAATGCGCCTCCGCCAGTCAGAAAAACCCCTTTGTCAATAATATCGGCAGAAAGCTCCGGCGGTGTTCGTTCCAAAACATTTTTGGATGCTTGTACGATCGCACTAACAGATTCAGCCAGGGATTCCTGAACCTCCGCGGAATGAATGGTGATGGTTTGCGGCAATCCGGAAACCATATCCCGACCACGAATGTCCATTTCGTCCTGGCGTCCTCCGTACACGGTACCAATTTGAACTTTAATATCCTCTGCTGTTCGCTCACCGATCAACAGCTTGTATTTGTTTTTTATGTATCGCATAATTGCAAGATCGAATTTGTCTCCTGCAATTTTTATGGAAGAGGCGGTGACGATATCCCCCATGGACAGAACCGCTACGTCAGTTGTTCCACCGCCTATGTCAACCACCATGTTGCCCGAAGGTTGAAAAATTTCCATCCCGGCTCCTACTGCTGCGATTTTCGGTTCCTCTTCGATAAATACTTCACGTGCTCCTCCACTGCGTTCAGCAGCCTCGCGAATAGCCTTTTGCTCAACAGAGGTGATATTTGTCGGGCAGCATATCAAAATCCGCGGTCTGGCAAAGACGCTTTTTCCACCGATTTTTACCAGGAAATGCTTGAGCATGGCTTCTGTTATTTCGAAATCGGCGATTACCCCGTCCCGCAACGGGCGAATGGCGATGATGTTGCCAGGGGTACGTCCGACCATTCTCCTTGCTTCATTTCCTACGGCCAAAACCTTTTTGGTCTGGTTATCGATCGCCACAACCGACGGTTCGTTAAGAACAATTCCACGACCTTTGACAAATATCGCCACATTGGCCGTTCCTAAGTCAATTCCTATATCTTTGCTAAACATGCGAGGGCCTCCCTGATACGAGTACATTGCTATCTTTTATCATATGATTTTGTACGGGAGAGGACAAGTCATTCCTTTCAATTTTGCTGGAAATTTCTTATACGCTTTCTTCCTGCTCCACTCTGGCCTTTTTGTTCTTCCGCTTGTACTTGATTTTCGTCGCTTCTCCTCCCCGCAAATGTCGAATCGCTTTGTGATATTCCAGTATTTCCTTCACCTGGTTCGCCAACTCCGGATTTATCTCAGGCAGTCGCTCAGTCAAGTCCTTGTGCACCGTGCTCTTGGAAACACCGAACTCTTTGGCGATCATGCGAACCGTGTTGCGTGTCTCGACAATATATCGTCCAATTTTTATGGTTCGCTCCTTGATGTAATCGTGCACGCCCCTCGCCTCCCTGTTTGGAAATTATCTGATACAATATATGGGTAGGAGCGGACACATATTCTACGTTTCCAAGCCTGACAAGCCTGGAAGTCCATAACTTTTTTCCAGGGCGTGTACAACTTTTGGTTTTTCGGCTGCTGCTACATAGCAAAAACCCGCGCTTTGCACGGGTTTTCGCACATCAGGTGCTTTTTGGGAATACTTGTTATCGTTGTTCGGCTTTCGTCAAATATTGTTCCGGATTGACCGATTTGCCGTCAACGCGCACTTCAAAGTGAAGATGAATTTGCGCTTCTTTTTCAAACACATTGCGTCCGGCAGTACCGATCACCTGGCCTTGGGTTACTTCATCGCCTGGCTTCACATTGACTTTATCCAGGCTTTGGTAAACGGTGACCATGTTGTTGGCGTGTTCAATTTCAATTTGATTGCCGACAAGCGGTTCATTTTCCACTTTTTTGACTTTTCCAGCCAAAGCGGCAGTTACATCAAAGCCCTTCTTGTCAGTGGAGACGAGATCAATCCCGGTATGAGGGATAAACGACTGGTCGTACTTGACCAATGCTGCTGCCTGTACATCTTTTGGCGCCTGGTCGTCGAAGAAGCCCATGCCTTTTTCATATGTGACTCCTTGTCCGACTGGCCATGCTAATTGCGGTGTTTCTTTGCTGACCGGTACTGCCTCTTCTTTCGAGCCTTCTGCGACAGGGGTCTCCTTCGTCGTATGCGTTGCAGCCCCTTCCATCATTTTCGAGCTGCTTTCCATCACCGAATTGATAACGCTGCCCTGGTACCACATCACGAGTGCTAGAATGATTGCAGCCATACCAATGTAGATTGCCGGAAACGCCCACTTTTTCCCCAGAAATTTTTTCCAGGAATTTGCCTTCTTAAAAGGAATCGGTTGATTTGGATTTTTTTGATCTTCCATTGATTATCACCTCATCTCTCAGTATCACCAGTTTTTGGAAGGCTAAACATGAGAGAGTAAGGAAATTTGAAAATAATTAGCTAGTTAAGATTTTTTCATAGCTTTGCAAGGAGATTCCCTTATAAAAATACTTGACGATTTGCTCTGCATTTTTTCCGCTTTTCGCCATGCCATTGGCTCCCCATTGGCTCATGCCCACACCGTGGCCGTAGCCATGAGTGGTAATATCCACCTGGCCGCGTTCCAGCTTCATCGTAAATGCCGCTGAGTTAAGGCCGAGCCGCTCACGCACTTCCTTGCCCGTAAATTCTTTGTTTCCGATGCGAATGCGGCCGACGCGGTTACCCGTAGTCCTCTCCAGCACCTGGTACCAGCTCGGCTTCTGGCTATTTTGGATGGCCGCTGCGTCGAGGGTTACCCCGAGCTTGCGTTCAAACTCGCTGACGGCAATCGCAGTGTGCTCGGTAAAGCGCGGAGATTCACTGTCCCAGGGACTGGCAACGCTTTTGAGATACGGGATCGGGTCTGTCCAGTATTCGTTCGCGTTCTCGGTGAAGCCGTTGCTCGTCGAGAAAAAGGTAGCGTCGATCGGTTGATTGTCGTAGGTAAGCACGACCCCGGCCGTTGCCTCAACCGCTTCGTGAATTCTTTTGCTCTTCCAGTCGTACTGCTCCTTCCACCGCTCTTTGCGCTGCCCGTCGTCGAGATACGCCTGGTGTTTGACTGTATCGAGCACCTGTGCGCCTTTGGGAACGTCGTCGAATTTGCCCGCCTGCAAGCGGCGAATGATGTACGTGCGTGCGGCCATCGCCTGCGCTTTCAGTGCTTCCAGCTCGAACTCAGCCGGCATTTCCGCCGCTACCACCCCTTCGACATACGCTTCCAGAGGAATTGATTCGATTTGCTTTGATTCCGTTCGGTATACCTTGATGGGCAGCTGTTTTGCCGGAGCGGTGATGACCGGCGGTTTTTTCTGTTTTTCCAGCAGTGTATTGGGGCTTATTGGCGATCGATAGATAACCAGAACGCCAGGTACGAGAATTAGAAGGATTGGAAGGGCGACCAATAGAAAAAACAGGTATCGTTTCATAAAAAATATCCTCCCCAACGGTAAACTGATCATCATTTCCTGACGTTACCAGTCTATGTCCGTGTTGGAGAGGATAGAACGTTGCCTGCGATAGATTTTGAGAGTTAAGAGAGTGACGCCGTAAATCTGCCGATGCGCTCCAGGGCGCGCTCCAGCTGCTCTAATGACGTCGCATAGGAGCAGCGGATGTGTCCGTTTCCGCTCTCGCCGAACACATCCCCCGGTACGACGGCCACTTTTTCTTCCATCAACAGCCTTTCGGCAAATTCACTGGCCGAGAGTCCGGTAGACTTGATCGACGGGAAGGCGTAGAACGCCCCCTCCGGTTCATGGCAGCTAAGCCCGAGCTGTTTAAACCCGTGTACGATGTAGTTTCTGCGCTGGCGGTAGCTCTCCACCATTCGTTCCACTTCATGCTGGCCGTGGCGCATCGCTTCGATCGCAGCCGTCTGGGCCATGACCGGGGCACAGAGCATCGTGTACTGGTGGATTTTCAGCATGCCGGAGAGGAGGTCGGGCGGTGCGCAGACGTAGCCAAGGCGCCATCCGGTCATGGCGAAGGCCTTGGAAAAGCCCGAAATCAATATCGTCCGCTCCTTCATTCCCGGTCCGGCGGCAAAGCTGTAATGCGAACGGTCGTAGCTCAGCTCTGCGTATATTTCGTCGGACAGCACGAGCAGGTCGTGCTTCTCGATCACAGGTATGATGCGGTTCCATTCTTCTTTCGTCATCGTCGACCCGGTCGGATTATTCGGATAACAGAAAATGACGGCTTTTGTCTTGCCGGTGATTTTCGCTTCCATCTCTTCCGGCGTCAGCTTGAAGTTCGTCTCTGCCGTCGTCCGCAAAAAGACCGGGACACCGCCGGCAAGCCTGACGACCGGCTCATAGGAGACGTAGCAGGGCTCGACGATGAGCACTTCGTCACCCGGGTCAATGATTGCACGCAAGGCAATATCAATCGCTTCTGAAGCACCTACCGTAACCAGCACTTCCTTTTCCGGATGGTACGAGAGCTGGTAGCGGTCTTCCAGGTAATGGGTAATCTCTTTGCGCAGCTCGAGCAATCCGGCATTGGATGTATACGAGGTGACGCCCCGCTCGAGTGAAGAGATGGAGGCTTCGCGAAAGCGCCAGGGCGTGACAAAGTCCGGCTCGCCTACGCCCAGCGAGATGACTCCTTCCATCGAAGCGGCCAGATCAAAGAAACGACGGATTCCCGACGGTTTTAGCTCCGCTACAGTCTGTGACAATCTGGTACGTTCAGCGGCTAGTTTACTCACGGCGTTACCACCATCCTTTGATCTTCATCGCGTTCATCCAATTGAATGCCATCGTGCTTGTAGCGTTTGAGGATAAAATGTGTCGCTGTCGAAATCACGGAGTCAAAGGTAGCCAGACGCTGCGACACGAAGTTGGCAACCTCGCGCATTGTCTTGCCTTCGATCATGACGGACAGGTCGTAATTCGCGCCGGACATCAAATAGACCGCTTGTACTTCCGGAAAGCGGCTGATCCGTTTGGCTACCTCGTCAAAGCCTACTTCGCGTTTTGGCGTTACTTTTACATCAATCATGGCTGTGACCAGCTGGTCGTCTTCAAATCGCTCCCAGTTGATCAGCGCCGGAAACTTGACGATGACCTTGTCGGCCACGAGCGCTTGAATCTCCTCTTCGACTTCCGCCGTGCTGACGCCAAGCAGCATCCCGATCTGTTCGTTTGTCAGGCGGCTGTCTTCCTCCAACAAACGCAGGAGCTCCTTTTGCTTTTCTCTCTTCACAAGCCCCACTCCCTTTCCTTTTTCATATCCCACATCATAACACAGAGTCGGCAAAGAAAAAATGAGGCTTCTTTTCGCTGAGTCCATACTTTACTTCCGTTGGCCCACTGCTATTTTGTGTTGCAGTGGCAGTTACTTTACCGCTTGTATTTACGTATATAGTTTGGAAGTACAATTCGTCAACAGCAGTAAAGGGAAAATTGTAACAGCCGGCAAGGGCATGAATTGGTCGAAAACGAACGTTTGTTCGTTTTCGAGATAAAAAAAAGCCCGGTTCTTGAAAAGAACGCAGGCTTGTTCACGCAAATCTCGTATATTCGCTTTTCGTTTACGTCAATGGTTGGCATCAAGCAAAATTGGGCGACAAATTGACCTTGATCGGCTGCGGCTTCGTCTCCCGTTCATAGGAGGGCTGCGGCGTATCGGTGTTGATCCGGACGACATTTGCCCCGAGCTGCTGCAGCTTTTCCGTAAAATCAATATATCCCCGATCCAGATGGTGCAATCCGCCCACTTCTGTTTCGCCGTCGGCCACCAACCCAGCCAGAACCAGCGCCGCGCCAGCACGCAAGTCGGTTGCCGTCACTTTGCTGCCAGTCAGTTTGCCTCCGCCTTCGACGATCGCACA
>CAMIVR010000129.1 GCA_946402065.1 uncultured Brevibacillus sp.
AAATCCCGATCTGCCGACACCGCCGCACATCGTTGCCGAGCTTCAGGAGCAAGCGGCCAATCAGCTGCACCACAAGTACCCGCCGTTTCAAGGTCGGCATGAGCTGAAAGCAGCGGTTGCCCACTGGTACAAGCACGAGTTTGATGTCGATTTGGACCCGGAGGAAGAAGTCGCCATTTTGTTTGGCAGCAAGACGGGACTGGTGGAAATTTGCCAGGTACTGATGAATCCGGGTGATGTCGCGCTCGTTCCCGACCCCGGCTACCCGGATTACTGGTCAGGGGTGGAGATCGTCGGCGGACGTATGGTCATGATGCCGCTTCGGGCCGAGAATCAGTTCCTTCCCGACTATACGGCGCTGAGTGCCGCTGAGCTGGAACGGGCCAAGCTGATGTTTCTCAATTATCCGAATAACCCGACGGGAGTGAACGCGCCGGAAGCGTTTTTTTCCGAGACGATTCGCTTTGCGAAAAAGCACGAAATCGTCGTCTGCCACGATTTTGCCTATGGCGCGATCAGCTTTGACGGAAAAAAACCGGTCAGCTTCATGCAAGTGCCGGGAGCAAAAGAAGTGGGCGTGGAATTTTATACGCTGTCCAAGACGTACAACATGGCGGGCTGGCGCGTAGGCGCAATGGTCGGCAACAGAGAACTGGTGCGCTTGATCAATCTGATACAGGATCACTATTTTGTCAGTCTGTTCGGTGCTGTCCAGATGGCTGCTGTCCGTGCCCTCACCGATTCACAGGAGTGCGTCAGACAGCTTGTGGCGACGTATGAAAGCCGGCGCAACGCCCTGTTTGCCGGGCTTGAAAAGATCGGCTGGCAGGCAACGCCATCACAGGGCTCGTTTTTCACCTGGCTGCCTGTACCGCAAGGCTATGATTCGATCTCGTTCTCCGACTATCTGCTGGAGAAGGCGCATATCGTCGTTGCTCCGGGTGTCGGCTTTGGGCCTACCGGAGAAGGATATGTACGGGTGGCGCTTTTATCCAGCGAAGATCGGCTGACCGAAGCGACGGAACGAATCGGTAAACTGGGTATATTTACCAGATGAGATAACGGCAAGGCGAAGATACGGAGAGGAGCTGATGTGATGAATCACCATTACGATGTTGTCATCGTCGGAGCAGGCTCCATGGGCATGGCAGCAGGGTATTACTTGACGAAGGCGAAGCTGCGCACACTCTTGATTGATGCGTTTGACCCGCCGCACGTACTCGGCAGCCACCACGGGGATACGCGTATTATCCGGCACGCTTACGGCGAAGGCCGGAATTATGTCCCGCTTGCCCTGCGAGCGCAAGCATTGTGGGGCGAGCTGGAAGCGGCGACAGGACAAACGCTGTTTCGCCAGACGGGCGTCATCAGCGTAAACGCTCCGGGGACGACGTTTGTTGAAGAGGTCATCGCGAGTGCCGAGGTGTACTCCTTGCCATTGGAAGTGCTCACAGCAGATGAAATTCGCTATCGCTGGCCAGGCATCTCGATACCGGATTCGTACAGAGGGACGTTTGAGCCGACATCGGGTGTACTGTTCAGCGAAGCGTGCATTCGTGCGTACCGCAGCCTGATTGAGGCGAGTGGAGCGACGTTGCTGGCCAATACGCAAGTGGAGAGCATTGCGCCAGAGCAAAATGGCGCAACCGTTCGCACCAAATCTGCTACATATACCGCCGACAAATTGATCGTCAGCGCCGGGGCATGGGTAGGAAAAATCCTCTCCCGAGCGGGCCTGGCGCTGCCGCTTGCGCCCACGCGCAAAGCGGTCGGCTGGTTTGAAGCGGACGAGGCGCTGTACGGTGCCGAGCGGTTCCCCGCGTTCTCGTTTAATTTGCCTGATGAGCAATACTACGGGTTTCCCAGCATTGACGGCTGCGGCCTAAAGGTCGGTCGGCATGATGCCGGGCAGCCCGTTGACCCTGACCAGATGAACCGCGAGTTCGGGGTACATGCGGAGGACGAGGGCGATCTGCGCCAATTCCTTCAGCGCTGCATGCCGCAAGCAGCAGGTCGGTTAAAGCAGGGGAAAATATGCTTGTACACGTACACGCCTGACGAGCACTTCATCATCGACCGCCATCCCGAGTTCGCCCATGTTGCGATAGCTGCCGGTTTTTCCGGCCACGGCTTCAAGTTCTCCAGTGTCGTCGGAGAAATTTTGGCAGAGCTGGCGGCGACAGGCGAGACACAGCACGATATTTCCATGTTCTCGGTCCAGCGAGAGGCACTGCAAGGAAAATAAGGTTATCTTCAGAGGCGCTCGAATAGTCGTACGCTGCCATCCCGCGAAGAAGCGCTGCTGCTCGCCGAACATATCGGCATGGAACTGGCAAAACAGCATGTGGAACTGCCATTCCTGCCCACACCTGACAAATCGAATAAAACAGCCAGTACCTTGACGACGGTACTGGCTGTTTTTTCTATTCGGCTTCTTCCGACGTGCAGATCGCGCTTGGGTTTAATGCGCAGGACAGCGCATTCGTATACCCGGAACATGAAGTTCATCTGTGCGTCGTCGAGGAAGGCCGAGTCAAAATCTCCCGCGATGATTCGCCGCGCAGGTTCAACCCGCCAAAGCGGGATTCATCGCAGATGTCGTTGGTAACCGCTATTGTTCATAGTTTGTGCGAATAAGGAAAAGTTATCAAGGAGAGTATTGTCAAAGTGAATAGGGAATGATAATATTTATCAATAATAATGATATTCATTATCAATTAGAAAATTAACAAATTACATAGACCAAGGAGGAGCATACGATGTCGGCAATTTTGGTGATTGGTGGAGATCGATTAGGAAATATTGTTTCGTTGCTGCAGGAGCGGGGGTTTAGCCAGGTGCACCATGTAACAGGACGTAAAGCATCACAGACGGGTGTTAAAATTCCGGCATGTGTAGATTTGATCATTGTTTTGACTGATTTTGTCAATCATAATCTGGCAAAGACAGTGAAGTCGCAGGCCAAGGAACGAAGCTTGAAAATCCTTTTTTGCAAACGCTCGTGCGCCGCGATTGAGAAGGCGCTTCACTCCGTCGCTTAGCCTCGGATAACCGGGTGCTGAACGAATACACTGCTGTATGGATTCATAGCCCGCTGACATTTTGGATACCCTACGATTGAAGCTGATTCGTATCTCTAACGCGTTGGAGGAGTTCATGCAAAACGAACATAAGCTTGACCGCTTGCCGTTTGCCACACTGTCTGCAGAGCAGCTTGCCCAGTTGAAAAAGACTGAGGTAGAGCTCAATCAAGCGGGAAACGATGTCTACCTGATTGCTTTTCAAAAAGAAGCAGAAGCTCGGTCGCAATGATCGGGCTTTTGCTTTTTGTATACCTCTTTTCGCTCCCTCCCTCGACAGCTGCGTTCAGCAAAGGCCGCTGCTGCTCTGGCAGAGAGCGCAGCTTTTGCAGGAAGTCACCGGTCGGTTCAGGCTGTAGCTCAGATACATGCATGTACATAGGGACGAGCGGACCCCGTCATGACGACGGGGTTATTTGTACAGGATTCGCTCCAGGTACGTTTTAAGTGAATTGATCCCGATGGAAAACCCTAAGCTTTGACTTGACTGGATGATAAACGCATTGAGACCGATTGCTTCCCCGTGCAGGTTGATCAGCGGACCGCCGCTGTTGCCAGGATTTATCGCTGCATCTGTCTGCAATATCTCTTCATAAACCCGTTTGGCAACTTGCACTTTTCTATTTTTGGCACTGATGATCCCCGCTGTGACCGTGTCGATACGATGAGTGCTAACAGGTAAAGCTGAGCAGGTGGTGCCACGCAAAGCGGATTTCCAGATGAAAGGTAGCCGGGGAGCGTCGTGTGCCCTTGTGAATTCGTTCGAGCTGGACCGTTTCGATAAGTGCGTGAAGCAGTTGGTTTTTGGCCTTCGCTGTCGGCAGGGCCAGGTAGATGGCGGCGAAGCTGGAAAGGGTATGGGTGAGTGCGTCCGGATCGAATCTCGTGCGTGTTTCCTCAAGTGGAGGAGGAGGGGCACAAGCGGCCAAGCTGTTTTCGACATGCTCAAGCTCTGCCTGAACCGCTGTTTTTCGCTGAAGAAAATCCTGCTCGCTGTAAATCCCGTTTTCAAAGCTGCGAAAAATCAGGGCCAGCCTGGCTTCCAACGCTGCTTTTTGCGTTTGCAAGCGGGCGCGCGGTTGGTCAGTGTAAGCAGCATGCCCGGACTCCTCGGCGTGCAAATAGCGCTTGATATACACGTCGCGTACCGGTCGAGCAGGCGGTTCAATGCCCGCCAAAAACTGCAGGAGCATCTCTTCCACCGCACGGTACTTTACATACGTACAGCCCGGGGTTGTGCACCAGAGCGTCTCTTTTTCCGCAATGCTGAGTTCGCCGTCCTTTTTGCGATAGCGCTGTCTGGACACTTGCCGGATCATTTTTCGTTGGCAGGCCTTGCAGCGAACCAGTCCGGACAGCTCGGAAGTGGCAAAATCGAGGCGGGTGGCAGGCTGCTGCTTGCGCTGCGCCTTTTCCTTGGACAAGGCAAAAAGCGAGTCGGGGATGAGCGGAGGATGGGCCGAGGGAACGACGATCCATTCCTCCCGCGGTTTCTTTACGCGTTTGCGCTCAAGCTCCGTCGATGTACTGTAGTGGATTTCCCCTGTATAGACCGGGTTTTGCAAAATTTTTTTGACCGTCTGCGGGTTCCAGGTGGACAGTCCGGTTGGCGAAGCGATGCCGATGCGGGTCAAATAGCTGGCGATGGCGCGAAAACCCATCGATTTGCCGGGCAGACCGTTGACGTACAGCGAAAAGATCAACCGGACCGTCTCGGCGGCCTGTTCGTCGATTTCCAGGCGCTGTGTCGCAGCGTTGCAGCGGTAGCCGAACGCCGGCGTGGAGCCCATGAACTTTCCGGCCAAGGCGTACGAATACTTGGCTCCCTGCATCCGCTCGCGGATTGTCTCGAATTCTTCGCGCGACAGGAACAGCTCAAAGCGCATCTGCCGCAAATCGTTGCGGTTTTTCGGATCGTACAGGCGGTAGGGCGTCAGTATGTATATCCGCTTCTGGACGATGAGCTCGTAAACCAGTCCGTAATCGCTGAAATCACCCCTCGTCAGGCGGGAAATGTCTTTGACGGCGATGCAGTTGTACTTGTTCGTTTGCAAGTCGGCCAGCACCTGCTGAAAGACCGGTCGGGAGGCGATTTTGTCGCCGCTGCCGATCTCTGCCACTTGATCGTAGGGCAAAGCGTAATCAACGAGCAAACGGGTCATCAGCTCTTTTTGCAGCGAGATGGTGTCCTCGCCTGTTCGCCGTTCTCGCTCGAGGTCTTCCCTTGAGCGGCGCAAATAACTGATAACCCGTGTTATGTGTACGTCCGTTGGCAGTCTACCCATGAACCATCGCTCCTTTTTCAGTCAGTCGTCCCAGGTGGGGTCCCGAAAAAAGCTCATCTGGTAAAGCGTATCAGGCAACGGCCGAATCTATTCATGGCTGGCTTGGTCTTATTTATCCTCCAGTATCTTTTCCAGATCTCTGTCAATGATAAACACTTCGATGCGCTCGCCCATTTTCGTGCTGATGTCGCTATGACTGGAGAGCACTTTGCAACCGGTGATGCGCTGGACGATCTCCTCCGACTCCTGACTGTACATTTCGCGCAGGACCTGGCGCATTTCTTTTACGATCCGCCGCCCCTTGTCATGCGTGACGAGATGTCTCTCTTCTACCGTCAGTACACCTTTGAACCGCGAAATGACCATGTCGCCGACGATGTAGGTGCGCGCTTCCTGAGGCCCCCGCCCGAGCAAATCGCGTTGAAATTTTATAAACGCTTCACTGAGATCAGCTTCGATCTTCTTTTTCGTGGAGACCGCCACAGAGTATTCCTCCCATTTGGAAATCATTTTCCTCATACATCCTAATGTGCCTTATCTTACTCGCAGCTTTTGGTGCCTGTCAATAAGCGTTCGATGATACCAAAATAACGCGATTGGCTGAGAGTGAAGAAGAAAAACGGGCGTGGCAATGATTTTTTACGCAACAACGCAACTTTTTGGCGATAGATCGAATTTCACAGGGGAATATGCGCATCGTATAATGTCATCAGATTCACCAATTGCACATCGGCTTAATCCTGAGGCACTCAGGAACGGAGGAACCAATCTTTTGGGGTTAATTCTGCGAACGAGCAGAAGGGATGAGAAACTCTTTCGCCATCCTACCCGTCAGCTAACTTCGTCGGCTAAAGCGAAGGAGGTCACGAGACCGCCTTACTACGAGGGGGCTTTTTTACTGTCAATGGGCAGGTAATTGCTTCTTTGTACCACAACGCAGGTCTTTTTGTTTTGCCTGCTGTTGAAAGCGGGATGGGAAAAAGCAAGAGGGAGACAGAACGCAAAGAGGGCTGCAGGGCTTGCTGGGCGTTAGGTAGACCAATGTGATCTTTTTCTCCGGATTGAATTGTCTGGACAAACGCGCGTTTGCTGTCTGGAAATTACGGCAGCAGCCGTTTTGTGCATCATTCAATCGGGGAGAGGGAAGCATTGGTCTTTTTTTGGTCGATAAGAATTTATAAAAATTCTTATCGACATAAGCGCAACTAAGGCTACGCCGAAAGGCTTGGCGTAGCCAAGTTTTCTAAGTGGTGCTGATCGGTACGGTGACCATCGTTGGTGGGTTGGCGTTCCTGCCTGTCATCGTGCTTGGCCCGGTTGCGGAATGGCTGAGCATCCGCTAATTCAGCGAAAAAGGAGTACTTTTGAATGAGTAGAGCAAAACCTGCAAACATGCAAAGCAGCTTGATCACACGAGCTGTCCGCGAAGCGTTCATCAAGCTGGATCCGCGGTTGATGTGGAACAAACCGGTGATGCTTGTCGCCGAGCTCGGCTGCGTGCTCACATTGCTGCTCGTGTTTGCGCCGGGGCTGCTTGGCGGTGATTCAGCACGAGGCTACAACGCTGCCGTATTTCTTATCGTGCTGGTGACGCTGCTGTTTGGCAACTTCGCCGAGGCGATTGCCGAGGGCAGAGGACGGGCTCAGCTTGACAGCTTGAAAAAAACCAGGCGGGATACGCAAGCGACGCTCCTGCTGGCCGATGGCTCGACAAGACGGGTCAGCGCGACGGAATTGCGCAAAGGCGATCTCGTCATCGTCGCAGGCGGAGAATTGATCCCCAGCGACGGTGAGATCGTGGAAGGAGTTGCGTCTATCGACGAGTCGGCGATTACCGGGGAGTCGGCACCTGTGATCAAAGAGTCAGGCAGTGACTTCAGTTCAGTCACGGGTGGCACACGGGTGATCAGCGACCAGATCTGCGACCGGATCACCGTCCGGATTTCGTCAGACCCGGGCGAAGCCTTTTTCGACCGGATGATCAATCTCGTCGAAGGAGCCAAGCGGCAAAAAACACCGAACGAGGTCGCGGTGGAAACGCTGCTGGTCGGCTTGACACTCATCTTTGTGATCGCCTGTCTGACGCTCGTGCCGATTGCCAGCTATGTCGATGTCGCCATTCCGGCTGCGAGCCTGGTTGCTCTGCTCGTCTGTCTGATCCCGACGACAATCGGCGGTTTGCTGTCGACGATCAGAATCGCCGGCATGGATCGGGTGACGCAGTTCAATGTGATTGCCGCGTCGGGAAAAGCGGTTGAAGCGGCTGGCGATATCCATACGATCATTCTCGACAAAACGGGAACGATCACTCACGGTAATCGGATGGCGGTGCAGTTTATCCCTGTCGGTGAGTGCGATCTCAAGCTGCTTGATCGTGCTGCCGCGTTCAGCTCGATTTACGATGAGACGCCGGAAGGCAGGTCTGTAGTCGAGCTGGCGCGAAAATTGGGCGTGGCCCACATTGAATTGCAGGTTGAAGGCAGTTGCGGCATCGAGTTTACCGCCGAGACACGGATGAGCGGTACGGATTTTGCCGACGGTACGGAGGTGCGCAAAGGCGCAGTTGATGCGGTCAAGGACTATGTCGTACAGCGTGGCGGCGTCATCCCGGCCGATTTGGATGAGAAGGCGGCAGCAATTGCTGCCGAAGGGGGAACACCACTGGCTGTGGCCAAAGGAGGCTGCCTGCTCGGTTTGATTTACTTGAAAGACACGGTAAAGGCGGGAATGCGCGATCGCTTTGACGAACTGCGGCAGATGGGGATTCGCACGATCATGTGTACGGGCGACAACCCGCTAACGGCGGCAACGATTGCCCGGGAAGCCGGTGTAGACGAGTTCATTGCGGAAGCCAAGCCGGAGGACAAACTGGCGCTGATACGCCGTGAACAAGCCGCAGGCAAGCTGGTGGCGATGACTGGGGACGGAACGAATGACGCACCTGCGCTCGCCCAGGCGGATGTCGGACTGGCGATGAACTGTGGGACGATGGCCGCCAAGGAAGCGGCCAACATGGTCGATCTCGATTCCGATCCGACGAAAATCATCGAACTGGTGGCGATCGGCAAGCAACTGCTGATGACCCGTGGGGCATTGACTATATTCAGCCTCGCGAACGATATCGCCAAGTGCTTTGCGATTATTCCGGCGCTGGTTACGCTGGCGATTCCGCAGATGCAGGCGTTCAACCTGATGCATCTGGCTACGCCGCATAGCGCGATCTTGTCCGCGCTGATCTTCAACGCTGTGACGATCCCGTTGTTCATTCCGTTGGCGTTGAGAGGGATTCCGTACGTGCCGATGAGTTCTGCCAAGCTGCTTAGGCGCAATCTGCTGATCTACGGCCTGGGCGGCCTCATCGCTCCGTTCATCGGCATCAAGGCGATCGACATCGTGCTCTCGCTGTTTCGGCTCGTCTGAAGCATCAACAATTCTAGCGGGAAAAGGGGAATCAAGCGATGGCGGAGCAGTTTCGCAGAAAAACACCGGAGGAGCTCCTGCAGACCATAGCCAAAATGAATCGCGGCCGCCTGACGATCTTGCTTGGCCCTGTGAGCGGTTCAGGCAAGACCTATCACATGCTGCACGAAGGGGAGCAGCTCAAGAAGCGCGGCATCGACGTCGTCATCGGTGTGGTCAGTAGCGGAGCGGATGGACAGCATGCCGTTATCGGACAATGCTCGCTGGAAGCCGTACCTGCCGTGGAGTGGCGGGATCGCGGGGTGTGTGTCCAGGATCTCGACGTGGAAGCGATTCTGCAGCGCAATCCCGAGGTGGTGCTGGTCGATTCGCTGGCCCATCGCAATCGCCCTGGTGCCGTGCGGCCGACCCGTCTGGAGGACGTCAAATACTTGCTGGAGCATAAGATCAGCGTCATCACTACAGTAAATATTTACGAGCTGGCGGGAAGCAGAGATCTGGCGGAAAAGCTGCTCAAAGAGACACACGTTCCGCCGGGCGAATGCGTTCCCGACGATACGCTTGCGCTTGCCGACGAAGTGAATCTCGTCGATGTCACCCCGGAGGTGATCCTCAAGCGTCTGCAGGAGGGCAGCATCGCATCCAAGGAAGCCGAAAATTTTGCCCATGACAAGCTGTTTCGCCGCGACAACCTCTCCATTTTGCGTGAACTCGCACTTCGGGTGGTAGCAGAAGAAGTTAATGAGGCGCTTGAAGAGTATCGCGACCGGCATGGGCTGATCGGTCCGTCGGGCGCATCAGAGCGGGTGTTGGTAACGGTGCAGTACCATTGGAACGGCTCGACGCTCGTTCACCGTGCCCAACAGGTCGCCAAGCGACTCGGTGCCGACTTGCTCGTCGTCTGCTTTCGCAGTAAGGGCAGTGAGCTTTCCCGCGAGGCGACAGCAATCAAGCGGGCGATTGTCGAACTGACGGAAAAGCTCGGCGGAGTCTTTGCCGAACAGGTGACTGATTCCAGGCGAACTGTCGCCGAAGCGATCCGAGCGTATGCCACGACCCATAATGTCACGCGAATCGTCATGGGACAGTCCAAGCGAAGTCGCTGGGAGGAGATCGTGCATGGCTCGATCATCAATAAAATTCTCCGCAAAACACGCAACATCGATGTGTTCATCGTCGCCGAGCGGCTGCGTACGGGGGGAGAGCGGGTTTTTACCGCAAGGCGCAAGGATGCCCTGGCTGCTGATGCTTCGTACCGCAGGCTCTCCGCCGAGGCTGTTTCACAGGCGCTTTCACAGTTGAAGCGGGGCACACTGAAAGTCTACCTCGGCGCAGCTCCCGGCGTGGGCAAGACGTACCGGATGCTGCGGGAAGCAAATGAATTAAAGAAGCAAGGGATTGATGTCGTCGTCGGGCTGCTGGAGACGCATGGGCGCAAGGAGACGATTGAACAGATCGGCTCGCTGGAGGTGCTGCCGCGCAAGCAGGTTTGCTACAAAAATACGCATCTGACCGAGATGGACACAGCTGCTGTGATCGCGCGTAACCCGGAAGTCGTGCTCGTCGATGAGCTGGCTCACACCAATGTCCCCGGCAGCCGCTTTGCGAAGCGCTACGAGGACGTGGAGCTGCTGCTGCAAGCCGGGATATCCGTCATTTCCACGATGAATGTCCAGCATCTGGAGAGCCTTTCTGACAGTGTCGAACAGATTACAGGCATTCGCGTCAGAGAGACAGTGCCCGATCATATCCTGCGCTTGGCCGATGAGATCGAACTGATCGACATCTCACCGCAAGCGCTGCGGAAGCGAATGCGTGAAGGAAACATCTACACCGAGGAAAAAATCGCCCAGTCGCTGGAGAACTTTTTCAAGACCGGGAACTTGATTGCCTTGCGGGAGTTGGCTTTGCGGGAAGTCGCCAATGACGTTGACGAACGGTTGGAGGCCGGAGAGCAGCAGCGAGTGCTGCAAGGGGCAGGAGCGGAGGAGTCGGTCTTTGTCTGCGTCAACCTTCGTCCGGATAGCGAGCGTTTGATTCGCAGAGGATTTCGCGCAGCCTTTCGCCTGAAGGCTCCCTGGCGTGTCGTCCATATATGCGGCCCGACCAAGCGGACAGAGGTTGAAGATCAGCAATTGGCCAAATGCAAAAGTCTGACGGAACGGCTGGGCGGTCGGTTCGAAATGTACGAGGCAGCGGATGAGCGGCGCATTTTTCGCGTGCTCGTTGAACAAATCCAACGCACGGGGGCGACACAGGTCGTCATCGGACATTCGGCGCGAACGCGCATGCAGGAGATAGTGAAGGGATCGGTCGTGCAGCGGCTGTTGCGCGAAATTCGCCACACGGACGTGCTCGTCGTCGCTGACCATTCCCCGGCTCCTTGACGAAGGCGAGCTTGTGAGAATCATAGGACAGTCCGCTTTCCTCATACAGTAGTGGGGAAAGAGGGGAAGCAGAATGAAGGAGGAGCAAGAAATAATTGTGATTGACGGCAAGTACGGCCAGATTCGGGTAAAAAAAGATCAGCACGCGGTTCGCACGGAGGCCGATTTAGAGCGCTTGTATGGATTTATCCTGGCAGCATTGCTGGAAAAGCAGAGCAGGGCGGAAGCGCGTGATGCAAAATGAGCACAGAGCATATGGAGCGTAGAGTTGCCGGGTCGGGGCTTCAGTCCAGCCTGGTTATTTGAATCGTCTTGCTTGTGGCCCCGGCTTCCCTGACTTTTTCGTGTGATCCGTTAAAGCCCGCTGTGACCGAGTTTTCCAAACCTAACGGTGACCCGACGTGTGGTATAAAGGTATACCTGCTTCCTGTCGAAAACGCCGCAGCCCCTGAAGCCTTACAAAAAATCGCAGCGGGTAATCATTGCCCGGCGGTTTTCACTTGCTGCTTCCAGTCTGTCGACTAAGAGCGATACAAGCTGTTTGCGCTCCCTGGCTGTCGCGCAGGTCCAGGCGAGGGGAATGTTGCTCAGCAAGGCGGCAAGCTGTTCGACTGCACTGTTTACGTCTACGTCCTGCTGGCTGAGGTTCCATTGCAGCTGCGCTTCCACAAGCCGATCCTGCAAGCGCCCGGCAGAAAACTCTTCAAGCCCGATCGCGCCCTCGAGGTAGGCAAGCTGTCTGCGTTTTTGGCGGGCCGCTACTTTGGCCAGCTCCCGCTCGAACGATTTTGCATGATCGCGCTGAGCTTTTACATGCTGTTCTGCCGCCTCGCTTGCATCTCTGTCATCCGCGAGCTCGCGCTGAAGCAAGAGCAAAAATGCTTCAGCCAGCCGGTCCTCGCGCACGAGCGGGGCAGAGCAGCTTTTCGCCTGCTTGCCTTTGCACATATAGTAGCGGCTGAGATAGGTTTTATCCCGCTTCGTCGTCCGGCCTGTCTTGCCGTACATCGGCGATCCGCAAAGGGAACAGTGCAGGACGCCGGAGAAAATGAAGTCCGACGCCAGCTCCCGCGGATGCTTTGCCTTACGCGCCGCGTTGATGTGCTCTGCCCGCAAAAACGTCTCTTTGGAGATGAGCGGGGTGTGAACGTTTTCTTGCAGGACCCACTTTTCCGGGGAATTGACCTGGCTTCCCCGCTCGGCGTAATTCCAGCGCAGGGTACCGTAGTAGGCGTGGTTTTTCAGCATGCGAGCGATTGTCGACGGGCTCCACACGCCCTTGTTGCGGGGGACGATGCCCTGGCTGTTCAACTCTTCGGCGATTGTCGCCATCCCGGCCCCTGACAGGTAGCGGGAAAAGATCTGACGCACGACTGCGGCCTCAGCTTCGTCAGGCTGCAGCGAGCCGTTTTCCAAGCGGTAGCCGTACGGTGGAGGTCCGCCCGGCCGTTTCTCCTCCAGGGCCATTTGTTCCATGCCTAGCTTGACGCGTTCGGCCAGGTTTTCCCGTTCCCATTGGGCCAGCGCAGCGACGAGCGTGATAAATAGCCGCCCGATCGCTGTCGTCGTATCGTACACTTCGGTAGCGCTTTTAAACCGGACATCGTATGCCGCAAACTCCTGCAGCAATTGATAGAGATCGAGCACGGAGCGCGTCAGGCGGTCGAGCCGGTACACCAGTACGACGTCCAGCTTTCGCTGCCGCACATCGGCCAGCAAGCGGCGCAGCTCCGGGCGTGCCGTATTTTTCGCACTGACCCCCTCGTCAATGTAGTAATCTACGACGTGCCAATCCTGTGAGAGGGCAAAGGCGGCCAGCTTCTCCTTCTGCGCGGCGATGGAAAAGCCTTCGAGTGCCTGCTCTTCGGTCGAAACACGGCCGTAAATCGCCACCCGCATCGTTCCTCCCTCCGTTCGTCGCAACGTGTATGCCGGTCGTTGCTTGAAGAATATATATGCCGGCCAAAGCAAAAAAACCCCTGCTATCAAAGGGGCTGTTGACAAAATGAATGAGGGATTTTTGGCAGGGGGGCAGTGCAGAAAAACGCAAGCCGACAAGCTGTCTTACATACGCTTGGGATAGGGAGGCGGCGACGATGAAGCCAGCGTGTACAGATGGACAGGGAGGAAAACCTCCAAGCCGACAAGCCAGGCGAGCGTTTTACGAGTATATCCTGACGGTATTGCTGCCACGTATGCGAACAGCTGTACAGCAACAGACGGGCAACGTCTCATTTCTTCCGGATGCGCTTTTCAGGGAAGAGCTTTTCCAGGAAGTGATCCAGGGTAACGACAGCCAACCCGACGAACAAGACGCCCGCAAAGGAGAGAATTACATTGGTAATAAAAACGGTTGAAATGATTTGCAGAAGCAGAATCGTTGCGAGCAGCTCGGGAACAACCAACCAGCCAAAGGGCAAGTTCGCCTGTCTGAGCAGCCCTTTGAAAAAAGGCTCGATCAGCAATTCATAAACGATGATCAAGACAAAAAAAAGCAGGGAGAAGGAAAGCAAAGACAAAATGCTCGAATGATCTATCAATTGAGGAAATAAGGCCCCAGATAACCATAAAATGACGATAAAGGCAATGACGAGTGGAAGCGAGCCGAGCAGTAGCATCAGCAAGGTGACGAGCAAGAGAACGCCAGAGAGCAGAATGCCAGATGGTTTTTTCTCCCGTCCAGGCAGCGCTTTGCTAAACAAAAACAATCCAAATGTGACACAGACAGCGATGAAAATTGACAAGGAGAGATGAGTTGGCATGGTAATACCCCTGTTAGTTGCATTGATTTTCCCCGCAATGGAGAATTTGGACTTCATCATTATAGCACAGAATACGAAAACAGAAACAAATGTGTAAGAGCCCATTTGTAAAAAAATCGCATATAAAAAACGACCCGGCAACTAACCAAGTCGTCTGGAAAAGCCTTTGTAGCGCGTCCCTTGATACGTAAGCGTTCCGCTGTCCCGCTCCACAAGCAGGCCGTATTCGTTGCCGGCCACCTGCAGCTCGATCCGTTCGCCCCGCTCCAGTTCAAACGTTATGTAGTAGGACGTGTGCACGCTTGAGTCGTTGCCGCCGCCTGAGGTGCGGGTGCGCTTGCCGATCACGGTCGCGGGTACGCTTGTGATCGGTGAGGCGTTGTTTGACATCCAGGTAGCCAAGCCTTTAACGATAGTCGTCACAATGACTGCGATAATGATGACAGGGATGATAAAAAACCACCACGGGGGGCCAAAATAGTCAGGCGAAAAAAACATGGTTCTCTCTCCAATCTGGTTGTTTATAAGGTATACGTTTGGAAACGACAATCGTTTCATCGTAACGTAGCCAAATGCTCCATCCTTGGCGGAAAATGGAATGGATTCCTGTCTTTTACTACGGAAGTGGTGGATAGCAGTATGTATAATGAGCTTATTCACGTATTACCCTTTCCGATCACTTGATAGGTGGTCGGCTTTTTTTATCCCTATGGCGCATGTAGGTGAACCAATGCTAATAACCCATTCGCCAACTTTGGTGGAGGCGGAGTTGCCCAGTGGCAAAGGATAGAGCTTGCAATCTGCATCGATCTTGATTACGGCAAAATCGCGTGTGGCGTCACTGTGAATGCGCCGCGCTTCAAATACGCGACCGTTACATAGCTTGACGATAATGGTTTTCGACTTACCAATGACGTGTTCACTGGTAAGAATGTATCCCTTGGGATGAAAAATAAAGCCGGAACCAAAGCTTCGTTCCGCTCCAAAAGTCGCCGATGGATGGTCTGGATCGGAGAACAAATCCCGGATGAGCTGATCAACTTTAGAAGGTGCCGAAACATCTTCTGTGACAATGGAAACGACGCCATCCTTCACCTGTTCGACGAGCGGCACGATAAAATTCAGCGGATGCAGATTGCTGCTCGCAGGGTAATGACTGGTAACTATACCTGACCAACGTTTACTTTTCATGTTTGTTTGCTCCCCCCACAGCAGATAGGTATGTATCAGTTTATGGCAGGAGTACAGTGGAGGGAAGCCCAAAAATTCTAACGAAAAAAAGGAAAACGGAAAGTGAGCCAAGAAGAAATGTTGTTGATATAAGATTGCCATCCCTTTTATAATAGAAATCATGTATAACTAAAATATTTTTTAGTATCAGATAACATTTTAAATAAATCCAGATGGGGGCTTTATGGCATGGACGTGAAAACGATTATCTTGGGTTTTTTGAACTACGGGGAAATGAGTGGGTATGACATCAAGCAGCTTTTTACAAACAGTCTCAGTTTTTTTTACGACGCAAGCTTTGGCGCCATTTATCCGGCACTGCGTAAACTGGAAGAAGAGCAGCTCGTTACCAAACAAGAAATCATTCAGTCGGGAAAGCCAAACAAAATTTTATACAGCATTACCGAAGCAGGCAAAAAAGCGTTTGATAATGAAATGAAAACCGCCATCCAACCACCGGTTGTACGCTCCGACATGCTTGTAAAAATCTTTTTTGCCGAAAAGCGGTCCGTCGATGAACAGAAACGTCTGCTCGATAACTGCATAGAGTATCAGCGCGCATTGCTTGGACATACGAAAAGAGCGTTTGAAAAACTGGAAAACAGTCTGGACAAGTTTCAAAAATTTAGCTGGGATTTCACGATGAACAACCTGGAGCATTCGATTGCCTATTTGGAAGCCAACCGCGAAAAGCTGTTTGGTTAATTGCTGCGTCCATAAACATGATAACCCGGGGTGCGGTGAATGCCCCCTTGAGAAAATGCCAATAATCAGGCGGGAACGTTGCATAATCAACTCACCGCCTGTCTCTGTTACTGTGGACAGAAAAGAACGCTATCCGTTACAGGATAGCGTGAGGCGAAAACGCGCCAGGGGATTCGGTGTTTTTATCTATATGCACAACGATCTGCCTTATGTGTCGGTTTTGCCGGGATTAATTGTCGGCAGCACCCACGATGACCAGCAGGATAAACAGCACCAGTATCAACGCGAAATCCTCAAAGAACTCACCGCTAAACATGCTTCCCATGCTTCGTTCCTCCTTATATTTTGAAAGTATTGTGGCCTGATTTTAGTTTGCTGCGGCTACGATGACCAATAAGATGAACAGAACCAGAATTAGTGTAAATTCATTACAACCTCCACTGAAAATGCTACTCATGACGACATCCTCCTCGATTTCTTAATCTCTTTGCTTACACCCATAAGATATGGCAATAGGCAAACAGACGTAACGGCATATGCCTATTTTTAAAACTTTTATCAGGGCATTCGCGTATATGTTTATTATTCTGAAAACATGGAAAAGCTAGAGGATACGAAAAGACAATACGAGATGAAAGGATGGCACTTGTATGCGAAGAGTGTTCACCATACCAGAGGAACAGCATGTCTCCATCACGATTAACGTCGGTGAAGATTTCAAGGCGATCGTCTGGAAGGCCCAGTTTGACATGGATTTTAAAACAGAGTGTCTCTTCTGTTATTCGGAAAAGATTACAGGGTATCGCGTGGAAGACGAGGATGGTCGTGCAGGTAAAGTGGCTGTGTGCCCTCACTGCGAAAAGGTAAATGCTGTCTACATGTAGTAAACAGCATGCAACCTCCCCATTTTTTAGGGAAATGGGGAGGTTTTTATCGTTAAATTGGAACTGCAACCACGATGTACCACGAGCCATTCGAGAGGATTTCATATAGGATTAAAGAATGTAGTAGAGGGCTGAAAATCACCCGGCTATTCCTCAAAAAGTGTTACTGGCTTTGTATCATTGAACTGATTCTTTCCATTGCTTTTTGCGGACCAAAAAAACATGACATGCTCCGGGGGGCCCACATCGATGTGACGAAGAGAGGAGGGGGACATCTTTCATGTTTAAGAAGTGCAGCCTTTGCGGTAACGAAATGACGATCATGCTTCGCAACGTCGTTTATCGCAATCGCGTAAAGATCCACAATGTGCCGGTACACGTTTGCACTGACGAGTGCTGCGCCCATTCTCAGGTAGTCGAATCCATAAAAGACGATCTGAAACGTTTAATGAAGGACTTGGGGCAATCTCCGCGGCGTCAGGATATAGAATTCGAACAAATTTCCGAGTTATCCCATATGCTGGTTACTGTCGCTGACCATGACGAAAAATCGAACGTCAGAGCACGTTTTGAAGATCGAATCAACGAACTACTTGATATGTTCTTACTTGCACAATCTCTTGGAGATGAACGATGGATGCTCGAAATTAGACAGAGGCTGGTACAAATCGGCTAGATGGAACGCAGTTGGCCTGTGACGAACTCGCCCGCTTGGGGGAGAGGTATGCGCAGGTTCGAGGGCGCCGCACAGTGGCGTCCTTTTTCTCTTTGCCTTATACTAAAAGGGAAGTCGGATAGGAAGGAAATGAGGAACGAAGTGAACACATTACACTCCATCGAACAGCTTGACCAGTTCATTGGTGAACCTGGCAAGCGCCTGTTGCTGAAGCATAGTACGGTATGCCCGATCAGTACAGCCGCGTATGAGGAATTTCAGGCCTATTTGAAAAATCACGAAGTTCCGGCAGCCGTCATTCTCGTTCGCGAAGACCGCCCTGTTTCTAATGAAGTAGCGGAGCGCTACGAAATCAAGCACGAATCGCCACAGGTGTTTTTGCTCGAAGACGGCCAAGTCAAATGGCACACCTCGCATTGGAAAATTACGCAGCAATCCATCGAAGAGGCGCTAAAAGCGTAACACGACCGAAAAGCTCTGTTCCGAACTGTGGAATAGGGCTTTTTTATCATCGTCTTGCAAGCGTGGCCGTGGTGGAGGCGAGGGGAATCGCCAAGAAGAGAACGCTCCGCAAGTGACATCGCCCGGGGA
>CAMIVR010000130.1 GCA_946402065.1 uncultured Brevibacillus sp.
AAGAGCAGAAGGAAGAGCAGAAGGAAAAGCAGAAGGAAAAGCAGAAGGAAGAGCAGAAGGAAGAGCAGAAGGAAAAGCAGAGGTGGCTAAAAACCTGCTTGCGGCTGGTATGAGTATCGATCAGGTAGCCAAACTCACGGGCTTTTCTGTAGAAGAGGTCAAAAAGCTCGTAACGGACTAGTATGCTTGAACGGAAATACGAGGCTGTCACCTAAAAAGTATAATAGTGAAATACAATCGCGAATCATCTTTGAACAAACATCCCGTTTCACCGGTAAAAGTGAGACGGGCTGTTTGTTTGGCAAAAAGCTTGTCATCATCGGGTTTTTCTAACGCCGATGCCTGCATAATGCTGTGTGTCGCTTCCTGCAACCAGTTGGCCGACTGTAGAAGGCTTCGTTTGGCTGACAAGCGCATTCATGCTGTGAATGATCATTTTTGATCATCCATGATCAAAAATGCATATGCAAATAGAGTCATCGCCTAGTCCAGCCGCCCCCTTTTTCTTGGCGGAATACGCATCAGGCAGAGTGGCACGGTTTTTGCTCTGTAGTTTTTGAAAGCGATTCCAAGGCCGTTTAATCGGTTATCCAGTCCAAGATGAGAAAAAGAGAGGGGAATGACGATGACTGAATTGTATCAAGTATTGGCTCCTAATGGAGAGCTGTTGGAGAGCATTGAAAATAAAATAAATGATTCCTTGATGGTAAGCATGTACGAGAACATGACGCTGGTGCGCACGTTTGACCGCAAGGCTGTGCATCTGCAGCGGCAGGGTCGGATGGGCACCTATGCGCCGTTTGAAGGCCAGGAGGCTGCACAGGTCGGCAGCGCCATGGCGCTAACGCCCGGAGACTGGCTGTTTCCGACGTATCGCGACCACGCCGCCAGCATCGTGCACGGACAGTCGATGGCGCGTGTCTTTCTGTACTGGATGGGCCATATGGAAGGCAGCATTTCCCCGGAAGGCAAGAATATCATGCCCGCCTGCGTGCCGATCGCGACCCAGATGACACACGCCGTCGGGGCAGCCTGGGCGAGCAAGCTCAAGGGCGAACAGCACGTCAGCATCGCGTATTTTGGCGACGGTGCCGGTTCGGAGGGCGATTTCCACGAAGCGCTGAACTTCGCTGGCGTCTATAAAACGCCGACGATCTTCTTCTGCCAAAACAACGGCTATGCGATCAGCGTACCGTTCGGTCAGCAATCCGCCTCCAAAACGATCGCGCAGCGGGCAGCGGCGTACGACATTCACGGCGTGCGCGTGGACGGCAACGACATCTTCGCCGTCTGGCTGGCGATGAAAGCAGCAATCGAACGCGGCCTGGCTGGCGAAGGTCCGACGCTGATTGAAGCGGTCACGTTCCGCTACGGTGCCCATACGACTGCCGATGACCCGAAAAAATACCGCGATCAGGATGCCCTGTCCGAAGAGTGGCGCACGCAGCGCGATCCGCTCAGCCGTCTGCGGATTTACCTGGAGCAGCGCGGCCTGTGGGATGAGGCCAAGGAAGCGGCATTGCTCGAGCGTGTCGCCCAACAGGTGGAAAACGCGGTCGTGAAAGCGGAGAGCTATCCGAAATCGAAGCCTGCGGATATGTTCCAGCACGTGTTTGCCGAAAAACCGTGGACGATTGCCGAGCAGGAAATCAGTCTGCCGCAAGCTGAGCGGAAGGAAGGTGTACCGGCATGAATCGCAAGCTGAACATGATCCAGGCCATCACCGAAGCGATGGACCAGAAGCTGGCCGAAGATCAACGCGTCATGCTGCTCGGCGAGGATATCGGTGTCAACGGCGGTGTTTTCCGTGCGACAGAAGGGTTGCTGGAGAAATACGGGACCAATCGCGTCGTCGATACGCCGCTGTCCGAAGCGGGGATTATCGGCTCGGCGATCGGACTGGGGCTGAACGGCTTGATTCCCGTCGTGGAAATCCAGTTCCTCTCCTTTATTTATCCCGGCTTTGAACAGCTCGTCTCCCATGCGGCGCGGATGCGCTACCGCACGCGCGGGCAGTTCAACGTCCCGCTCGTCGTGCGCACGCCGTATGGCGCGGGCATTCGCGGACCAGAGCTGCACTCGGAGAGCGTCGAGACGTTTTTTGCCCACGTTCCCGGCTTGAAGGTGGTTGTGCCCAGCAATCCGTACGATGCCAAAGGACTGCTGATCGCCGCTATCGAAGATCCCGATCCGGTCATTTTCCTCGAGCCGACGAAAATATACCGCGCATTTAAAGAAGACGTGCCGGAAGAACTCTACCGTGTGCCGATCGGCAAGGCCAAAGTCGTGAAAGAAGGCGCCGATTTGTCCATTTTTGCCTGGGGGGCGATGCTGCGTGTGGCGTTGGATGCGGCGAAGCAGATCGAACGCGAACGGGGCTGGACGTGTGAGGTCGTCGATCTGCGCTCGATTTACCCGCTGGACCGGGAAGCGATTGTGGAATCCGTGAAAAAGACAGGCCGGGCCCTCGTCGTTCACGAAGCGCACAAGACGGCCGGGATGGGGGCGGAAATCATTTCGATCATCAATGAAGAAGCGCTCGTCTACCTGAAAGCTCCGGTCAAGCGCGTCACCGGATTTGACGTGCCCGTTCCGCAGTTTTCCATCGAGGACGATTTCCTGCCGACAGGGGATCGGATCAAACAGGGCATCGCTGAGACGATTCAATTTTAAGGGGGAGCAGAGTCATGGTAGAGTTTAAGCTCCCTGATGTGGGAGAAGGCATGCACGAAGGAGAAATTTTGCGCTGGCTGGTCAAACCGGGCGAAGCAGTCAAGCTCGATCAGCCGATTCTCGAGGTTCAGACGGACAAAGTCAACGCCGAGCTGACGTCGCCTGTCAGCGGCGTGGTAGATAAAATCATGTTTGCCGAAGGAGACGTTGTCGAGGTCGGCACGACGCTGATGCTGATTGCGACGGAGGACAATGCTGCGACGGCGACGGCGTCAGTTTCGGCCGAACGGCCAGGACAGGGGACAGTCGCGAAGCAAACAACTGCTGCTGGGCACGGCAGCGGTGAATCAGGGAACGGGGTTCCGGCTGTACAGACGGCACATGCAGCCGCGCAAACAACACAAGCGGCGCACGCAGCCTCACAAACGGCACACCCAGCACAACCAACCGCCACTCCCCGTCCGCTTGGCCAAGCGGCATCTGCGCCGAACGCATTGTCCCAAGCCAAGCCGCGCGTGACGGCGACACCCTACGTCCGGCAAATGGCCCGGGAAATGCAGATCGACATTGAACAAGTGACAGGGACAGGTCCGGCAGGCCGGGTGACGGAAGATGACCTTCGCCGCTTCGCCAACGCCGGTCAGGCGAGCGCCGGCGCCCAGGGGAAAGTGGACGCAGTGACGGTCGTCGCCCCTGCTGGCAGCCGTTCCTTCGCACTTGCGGAATCAGCGGGCAAACAGAGCGCTGGCGCTATTGGCCGGGAAAAAGAAACGCGCATTCCGCTCAAGGGAATCCGCAAAAAAATCGCCGAGCATCTCGTCAAGTCAGTCACGATCATCCCGCACGTAACGCATGTCGACGAGCTGGAAATGGATGCGTTGCGAGGCTTGCGCGAGCGGTTGAGACCGCATGCTGAGGCGCGTGGGGTGAAGCTTACCTACCTGCCGTTTTTCATCAAGGCGTTGATCGTGGCGCTGAAAGAATATCCGACCTTGAACGCTTCCATCGATGACGGCAGCAACGAGATCGTTTTGAAGAATTACTACAACATCGGCATCGCCACGGATACGGAAGACGGCTTGATCGTGCCGGTAGTCAAGGACGCCGATCAAAAAACGATTTTCCAGCTTGCCGAAGAAATCAGCCGTCTGGCGCAGCAAGCCAGGGAAGGCAAGCTGTCGCTCGCTGAAATCACGGGCGGTACGTTTACGATCAGCAACGTCGGTCCGATCGGCGGCTTGCTGGCCACCCCGATCATCAATCATCCGGAAGCGGCCATCCTCGGCCTGCACAAGCTGGAGCAGCGGATGGTCGTGCGCGAAGGAGAGGGTGTAGTCCGGTGGATGATGAACCTCTCGCTGTCGTTTGACCATCGCTTGATCGACGGGGTAACAGCCGTGCGCTTTACCAACCGGATGCGGCAGCTGCTGGAAAATCCGGAATTACTACTGGCGGAGTTGGTGTAGAGATGGTAGTCGGAGAAGTAGCAGTAGAAACAGATGTCGTCGTCATCGGTGGCGGCCCGGGAGGCTATGCGGCTGCCATCCGGCTCGGCCAGCTAGGGAAATCGGTGGTGCTCGTCGAGCGGGAACAGCTTGGCGGCGTCTGTCTGAACCGCGGATGCATCCCGTCCAAAGCGCTGATTCACGCGGCAGGAGAGTTCCATAAGCTATCGGCTATGGCCAAACTGGGGATTCGCTTGCCCGAGGGCAGCGCCGGATTTGACATGCTTGTCTGGCAAGGCTGGAAAACCAGCGTCGTCGCCCAATTAAACAAAGGCGTGGAGCAGCTCTGCCAGGCAAACGGCGTGACTGTCGTCAAAGGCAGCGCGACGTTTTTGTCCGACGACCGGATCGGCATCGAGACCGGAGGAGACTTCGAGACGTACAAGTTCCAGCAGGCGATTATCGCGACCGGTTCGCGACCGATGATTCCGGCCTTTCTTCAACCGGACGGAACGCACATTCTCGATTCGACCGACGTTCTGGCGCTTGAACAGCTTCCTGCCAGTCTGGCGATCATCGGCGGCGGCTACATCGGAATCGAGCTGGGCATGGCCTTGGCCAAGCTGGGCAGCAAGGTGACGATCGTGGAAATGGCCGAGCGGGTGCTGCCGCAGGTTTCCGCCAATCTCGTACAAGAGCTGTCCAAACAGCTCAAAAAACTCGGCGTCACGGTAAAGACGGCGACAAAGGTCGAGGCAGCCGATGTGAACGATGGGCGAGTAGAGCTGAGCATCTCTTCGCAGCAGGACGGTCAGGAACTGCTGGTGGCGGAAAAGGCATTGGTGACCATCGGGCGCATCCCCAACACGGAATCCATCGGCTTGCAGCAGGTCGGCGTTCAGGTCGACGAGCGCGGCTATATCCCGGTAGATGCGGCATGCCGGACCAACATCCCGCACATCTACGCGATAGGCGACGTCACGCCGGGGCCGGCGCTGGCACACCGGGCGAGCAAACAAGGTGTCGTCGCTGCCGAAGTCATCGGCGGATTGCCAAGTGCCGTCGACTCGCCGTTCGTGCCGTACGTGATTTTTTCCGAGCCGCAGATCGCCGGGGCAGGCTTGACCCGGGAAGAGGCGAAGCAGCAGGGACTGCAGGTAAAGGTGGCATCCTTCCCATTCCGTGCAAACGGCCGGGCACTTGCGACCGACGAAGCGGACGGCTTCGCCGAAGTCATCGTCGACGCCGACAGCCATGTGCTGCTGGGCATGCACGTCGTCGGGGCGGATGCGTCCAACTTGATCGGCGAGGGCATGCTCGCACTGGAGCTGGCTGCCCGCGTGGAAGATTTAGCCTTGACCATGCACCCGCATCCGACGCTGAGTGAAGCGTGGCTGGAAGCGGCGGAAGCAGTGCTCGGTCACGCGATTCACATGGTAAACAAGTAGCCGGAAAGGATGGTTTTCCCATGCAGTCAATTCCAACGCGAAAAGAAATCGAACACATCGCACCCTATGTCGCCGGCAAGCCGATTGAAGAAGTGCAGCGGGAGCTGAAGCTGGCGCACGTCATTAAGCTGGCCTCGAACGAAAATCCGTACGGCTGTTCGCCAGCGGCCAAAGCCGCGATGCAGAGAGAAATCGACTCAACCTCGCTCTATCCGGAGGCGATGGGACCGGAGCTGCTGCGCAAACTAGCCGGCTTTTTGCAAGTGAGTGCAGACAAGCTGATCCTCGGCAGCGGGTCCGATGAGCTGATTCGCCTCCTGACACGTGCGTATGTAAGTGCTGGTGACGAAGTGATCATGGCAGACGTTACCTTTCCCCGCTACGAAACGAATGTCGGCATCGAGGGCGGCAAGCCCGTCATCGTGCCGCTGATTGACGGTACACACGATCTCGACGGGATGTATCAAGCGATTTCGGCGAAGACCAAGCTGATTTTTGTCTGCAACCCGAACAATCCGACGGGAACGATAGTCGGCAGGGAAAGCCTGAAGTCCTTCATTGCGAGAGTGCCGCAGCACATTATGCTTGTCATCGATGAAGCGTACTGCGAATACGTCGAGGATGAGGACTATTTGCAGACGATTCCGCTGCTGGACAAACACCCGAATCTTGTGATTTTACGCACGTTTTCCAAGATATACGGCCTGGCAGCCTTGCGGATCGGCTACGGCATCATGCAGCCGCAGGTCGTGAGCGCGTTGACCAAGGTCAAGGACGCGTTCAATACGAGCCGGATGGCACAGGCTGCAGCGCTGGCTGCGCTCGATGACACCGCATTTGTGGACGAGTGCAGGCGGAAAAACAGCGAGGGACGGCACTATCTGGAAGCCGAGCTGGCGAAGATGCAGCTCGCAGTGTTTCCCTCCCACGCGAATTTTCTCATGGTGAAGTTCGCGAAGTACAGCGGCGAAGAGATTTTCAATGAGCTGCTCAAGCAAGGCATCATTGTCCGTTCCGGCCACTTGCTGGGCTATCCCGACACGATCCGCGTCTCGATCGGTACGATAGAGCAAAACAAAGCATTTTTAACCGCCTTGCAGCATATCTTTACGACAATCCCTCGTTGAGGACGTCGGAAAAGCAGAAAGGGTCTGCTCTTTTTCTGAAAAGGAGCAGGCTCTTTTTCGCTGTCAATGCGCCGTAAGCTGGTGAAAAGCAATGTGTCTGCTTCCCTGTGTTTCCATAAAAATGCCTTGACTGGCATTCAAACGACTTACTATAATTAAAAATATAACGTGCGTTTAAATAACGTTATATCGTTAACTCGTCACATATTTTAACGATAAGCGTATTTTCGAGGAGGATTAGAGGGATATGGTGAAATTGGTGGCTGTTTATCGCAAACCGGAGGACATGGAAGCATTTGACCGTCATTACTTTGAGGTTCATTCGCCGCTGGCCGCAAAAATGCCGGGTCTGATCAAGATGGAAGTGAGCAAGGTGTACGGCTCGCCGGCAGGTGAAAGCGATTTGTACCTGCTTTGCGACATGTACTTCGAAACAAAAGAGGCATTAAAGGAAGCGTTGTCATCACCGGAAGGGCGCGCTGCCGGAAAAGACCTGATGGGCTTTGCCGGAAAAATCGTCTCGATGCATTTCGCTGAAGTTGTCAGCCAATGAGTACGAAACGCTACCCGGACGATTCCGCTGTACACCGCAAATACTACGCACAGATTAAAGACAGGCTCGAACAGGACCAGTACGCCAAACACCTCGGCATTCAGTTGATTGAGCTGGGCGAGGGGACGGCGACGGCGGAGCTGGTCGTCCAGGAGCATATGCTGAACGCTCACGGTTCGGCTCATGGTGCGGCGATTTTCGCCCTGGCCGACTTCGTCTTTGCCGCCGCATGCAACTCCTACGGCAGGACGTCAGTCGCGCTGTCGATGAACATCGGCTTTATGACGGCCGCGTTCGCCGGCAATCGGCTCGTCGCCACAGCCACGGAAGAAAAGCGGAACAATCGCACTTCATGGTATCGCATTTACGTAGAGAACGAGCAGGGCGTTGTCGCTTCGCTCGACGCCCTGGCTTATCGCAAAAACGAGTATTTTGTTTCAATGGACGAAGAAGAGTAGAGCACATTTTTTTGAGAGGATCCCGCAGCAGAATGGCCAGGGCTCCTTTCCATTATTTTTTCGCAAATGAGGGTTTTGCAACCAACAGCAGAGCGGCTCGAACGAATTTTGCAAAATCCTGATATACGGGGTGAGTGTCAGCAGATGACGACAGAACATAACAATCGCTTTAATCATTATCTTGGCATCGAAGTTCTGCACCGCGATGATAACGGTTGCAAAGTGATGCTGAAAATTCGCCCGGAGCTGTACAACAGCATCGAAGGCGTGGTGCACGGCGGCGTAACCTCGACATTGGCTGATGTGGCCATGGGGCACGGCGCGGCACCGCATGTCGATGGTGTCCAGCAATGCGTGACGGTAGAGAGCAAGATTCAATACCTGTCACCGGCCAGAGGAAGTGTGCTCGAAGCGGAATCGAAGGTGTTGAAGAGCGGAAAAACGCTGATCATCATGGAAGCGCGCGTTACCTGTGACGGCAAGTTGGTAGCAGTTGCAACCGGAACCTACGCGCGCGTCAGTCCCAAACGGGCAGAATAACGACGGGTGAAGGAGAGTAAACATGGAGCAAGCAACAGTGCGATTCGAAAAAAATGGACATGTCGGCTGCATTACGTTGAACCGACCGGATGAACTGAATGCGCTCAACTATGAAACCCTGGTTCGCCTGGGAGAGATTTTGGAAGAGCTGCGCCAGGAGTCAAAGCAGGTTCGCGTCGTCCTGCTCAAAGCGGAAGGGCGGGCTTTTTGTGCCGGAGCAGACTTGAAAGAGCGGCGCACACTGAACGAGCAGCAGGTACGGCGCAACGTCCGCAAGATCAGAGACGTGTTTACGGCACTGGAGCGGCTGCCGCAGCCGACGATTGCGATGATCAACGGATTTGCCTTCGGCGGCGGATTCGAATTGGCCTTGGCCTGTGATTTTCGCTATGCCGTGCAGGAGGCCAAGATGGGGCTTACGGAGGTGAGCCTGGGGATCATTCCCGGAGCTGGCGGCACGCAGCGTCTGACCCGCCTGATCGGCCCTTCCAAAGCGAAGGAGCTGATTCTTACCGCACGCCGCATCAGTGCACAGGAAGCGTATCAGCTCGGATTTTTAAACGGGGTTGCCGACGATCTTGGCCGGCTGCACGCCATGGCAGAGGGGCTTGCGACAGAAATCCTCGCCAATGCTCCGCTGGCGGTCTATCAGGCGAAATCGGCGATTGACCGGGGAAGCAGCGTTGATTTGCAGACGGGATTGGAAATCGAGACGATGTGCTATGAGGTCATCATTCCGACGACAGACCGGCTCGAGGCGCTGGAAGCTTTTCGCGAAAAGCGAAAGCCCGTGTTTAAAGGCGAATAAACATAACATACGAAGCGACTGAGGCATCGCGATGAAATAACTTCCGCCAATTTGCTGACAAAAAATAAAAAATCGCTGATATTTTGCCAGCAAAAGCGGGAACTAATTTCATCGCGAGCCCTAACAGGTGCAGGAAGAAAACGGGGAAGGGGAAGCGACCATGATTTTCAATCAGGAAATGGAAACGTTATCACGTGACAAAATGCAAGCTCTTCAACTAGAACGGCTACAGAAAACGGTTAAGTGGGTGTATGACCGAGTAGAGTTTCATCGGAATGCATTTGACAAAGCAGGGGTAAAACCGGAGGATATCCGTACGCTCGATGACCTTGCGCGACTTCCATTTATGAAAAAGACCGATTTGCGGGAAAACTACCCGTTTAACCTGTTTGCTGTAGAGATGAAGGACGTCGTGCGGATTCACGGATCGTCGGGAACCAAAGGCAAGCCGACAGTGGTTGGCTACACGAAGCAGGATATTGAAAACTGGTCGGAAATGGTGGCACGGGCGATTTGCTGTGCGGGCGGCCGGCCCGGCGATGTGTTTCACAACGCCTACGGTTACGGCCTGTTTACCGGCGGCTTGGGTCTGCACTACGGCATCGAGTACATGGGTGCAGCGGCAGTGCCGGTCTCTGGCGGCAACACCCCCAGACAGATTACGCTGATCCAGGACTTCAAGCCACGCGGCCTGTCGGGAACGCCGTCGTACATCCTGAACATCGTCGAAGAAATGAAAAAAATGGGCCTCGATCCGCGAGAAACAAGCCTTGAATACGGCATTTTCGGCGCCGAGCCCTGGTCGGAAGAGATGCGTGACCAGCTCGAAGCGGCGCTGAACATCAAAGCCGTGGATATTTATGGACTGAGTGAAGTGATGGGACCGGGCGTATCCATTGAGTGTCACGAGGCGCAGGATGGCCTGCACATTGCCGAAGACCATTTCCTGGCGGAGATTGTCGACCCGAATACGGGTGAAGTGCTGCCGTACGGTGAGGAAGGCGAGCTCGTCTTTACGTCGCTGACCAAAGAAGCATTTCCGGTCATTCGCTACCGTACCGGCGATATCGCTTCGCTCAATCCGGCACCGTGCAAATGCGGCCGTACAACCTTGAGAATGTCCCGGATCAAAGGACGGGTCGACGACATGCTGATCATTCGCGGCGTCAACGTCTTTCCGACCGAAATCGAGTCCGTCCTGCTCAGCTACGAGCAGCTCACTCCGCAATACCAGGTGGTGATTGAACGCGAGGGTGCGCTCGACCGCTTTGAAGTGCACTGTGAGCTGACCCCCGAGTTCGCCAGCCAGCATGCCAACAGCGATGATCCCGCGACCAAAGCGCTGGTCAAAGACATTTGCCACGCGATCAAAAATTCGCTCGGCGTCTCTGTCGTACTGCGCATTTTACCGCCGAATTCGATTGCGCGTACAGAAGGCAAAGCGATTCGCATCGTCGATAACCGCAACAAAGCGTAGTAACGAAAACGTCACGCTTGAAAGGTGAGTTGAGCGTATGACTTATGCATATATACATGTATCAACAGACGAATCCGTCGGGATCATTGCGCTGAATCGGCCAAAGGTGCTCAATGCACTCAATTTGCAGCTCATTGACGAGCTGGTCGCCGAGCTCGAACGGATGGACCGCGATCCCGAAATCCGCGCAATCGTCATTACAGGCAATGACAGAGCGTTTGCCGCAGGGGCGGACATCGGCGAGATGGCCGAAGCGTCGGCGATTGAGATTATGCAGAAGGATCAGTTCGCCGTCTGGGACCGCATCATGCTGATTTCCAAGCCGATTATTGCCGCAGTCAGCGGGTTTGCTCTGGGAGGCGGCTGTGAGCTGATGATGAGCTGTGACCTGGTGGTCGCATCGGAATCGGCATTGATTGGCCAGCCGGAAGTTAACCTGGCTGTCATGCCAGGCGCCGGCGGCACACAGCGGCTTACTCGTGCTGTAGGACTGCGCAAGGCGATGGAGATGCTCTTGACCGGCGAGCCGATCACGGCTGCCGAGGCGCTCCGCTACGGTCTGGTCAACAAGGTCGTACCGGTCGAAGCCTACTTCCGCGAAGCGCTGAAGCTGGCCAAGCGCATCGCCAAGCAGCCGCCGCTCGCCGTGAGAATGATCAAAAAAGCGGTGCACAAGGCTGACGATCTGCCGCTTGACGAAGGAATGGACTACGAACGCAACTGCTTCTACCTGCTGCTTGCCAGTGAAGACCGCTACGAAGGGATGAAGGCGTTCCTGGAAAAACGCAAAGCTACTTTTACAGGTAAATGAGGATTTTGCAAAAATCCTGAAAGAGGAGGGGCAGCCATGTATGAAACGATTTTGTATGAAGTGAACGAGCAGGTCGCTGTCATTACGATGAACCGTCCGGATAAGTTCAATGCCTTTACCGAACAGATGAACAAGGAGATCATCGACGCGCTGAAACAAGCCCAGAAGGATGACAATGTTCGCGCGATTCTGTTCACCGGTGCAGGCAAAGCCTTCAACGCCGGTCAGGACCTTGGCGACGTACAGGGCGGAAACGTGGATTTTGGCGCGTTTTTGCGGAATCGCTACAACCCGATGGTACTGCAGTTCCAGAAGACCGAGAAGCCGATCATCGCGGCAGTCAATGGCGTCGCTGCCGGGGCGGGGATGAGCGTCGCACTGGCCTGCGACTTGCGCGTCGCTTCCGAGAAGGCGTCGTTCGTCAATGCCTTTGTCAACATCGGTCTGGTCCCTGACTCCGGCGGCTGCTACTTCCTGCCGCGCATCGTCGGGATCGGCAAAGCGCTCGAATTGGCGATGACCGGGGAAAAAACGTCAGCCCAGGAAGCGTACCGCATCGGCATGGTCAATCAGGTGTTTCCTGCCGAGACGTTCATGGAGGATGCGCTCGCATATGCCCGCAAGCTGGCGTCGCTGCCGACCCGCGGCATCGGCCTGATCAAGCGGACGATGTACAAAGGCTTGCAAATGGGACTGGAAGAGACGCTGGAATACGAAGCGTTCGCACAAGAGGCGGCTGGCAGCACGGAAGACCACAAGGAAGGCGTCAACGCCTTTATGGAAAAGCGCGTGCCCAGGTTCACCGGCCGCTAAGCTGAACCTCTCTTTCCCGAAAACAACGCAGATGACAAAGGAGGTTCCCGACGTGGAAATACACGCAGTCGGCGTGATTGGAGCAGGCACGATGGGGGCGGGGATCGCTCTCGTCTGTGCCCGCAAAGGCTACAGTGTAAAGCTGTTGGATGCCAATCAGGCTGTTTTGGATAAAGCACTCGCGTATTTGGATTCGACGCTTTCCCGGGATGTGGAGAAAGGCAGAATCAGCGAGCAGCAGAAAGCGGACACCTATCGGCTGGTTCAGCCCGTGTCAGCCATCGAGACGCTTGCTGATTGCGATGCTGTCATCGAAGCGGTCCCGGAGCGATTGGAACTGAAAAAGACGATTTTCGCGGATCTTGCCCGGATATGCCGGAGTGATGCGCTGCTTCTGACCAATACGTCCTCGTTCTCGATCACAGCGATCGCAGGCGGGTTGGCACACCCGGAGCGGATTCTCGGCTTTCACTTCTTTAATCCGGCCCCGGTCATGCCGCTCGTCGAAGTGATTCGCGGCAAGAAGTCGAGCGAGGACAATGTCCAGCAGGCGTATCGCTTTGCCCAGTCGCTCGGCAAGGTACCCGTACTGGTCACGGATACCCCTGGTTTTATCGTCAACCGGATTGCTCGACCTTATTATAATGAAGCATTGCGGATATTGGGCGACGGAATCGCCGATGTGGAAAAAATCGATCGCATCATGAAAAAGGCAGGCGGGTTCAAAATGGGGCCGTTCGAACTGCAGGACATGATCGGGATCGACATCAATTTTGCCACGACCGAGTCGGTTTTCACAGATTTCTTCTACGAAGGCCGATTCAAGCCGAGCCGCATTCAACAGCGGATGGTACAGGCCGGCAGCCTGGGCAGAAAGACGGGAGACGGTTTTTATGACTACAACAACTAGGTCGATCTTGCTCGCGGGCGAGGGTCCGCTCTATCACGAGCTGAGTCAGCTGATCACTGCACAGGGGTATGCTGTCGTGTCGCTCGACGAGGTAGCATCCAAAGCTGCAGGCACTGTGGAAATCGCCCTTGAGCTGACGAATGCCGATCTGGGAGATAAGCAGGAGCGGCTGCAAGCACTCGATCGCCTGCTGCCTGCGGCTACGCCGATCGCAACGACAACACTGGCGGTTACGGCGACGGAAGCAGCTGCCTGGACGAGCCGGCCGGAGAGGGTGTGCGGTTTCGGGACACTGGTGCCGCTCGCCGAACGGGAACTGATTGAAATCGCTCCTGCCTTGCAGACAGATGAGGCGACGATTGCGTCGACCGAAGCTTTTTTCCGCTCGCTCGGCAAGGAGACTGAGCTTGTCGAGGACGAGGTCGGTCTGGTCTTTCCGCGCATTTTGTCCCTGATCATCAACGAAGCGGCATTTGCGCTGATGGAGAAGGCAGCGACCCCCGAAGACATCGATACCGCGATGAAAAAAGGCACCAACTATCCGTTCGGACCATTGGAATGGGCTGACCGGATCGGCCTGGATGACATCTACGCGATCGTTCGCGGACTTAGCCGCGATTTGGCCGAAGAGCGCTACCGCCCGGCACCGCTGCTGCGCAAGCTCGTGCTGGCAGGGAGAGTCGGGGTGCGCAGCGGACAAGGGTTTTACTCGTACAAGTAGCAGTCGAATATACAGGAGAAAGGGTATGCCCAATGACTCGTACACGAACGGATGTATATGTGACAGCCGCAGTCCGCACGCCGATCGGCAAGCTGGGCGGCAGTCTGAAAAATAGTGCGATTGACGATTTGACTGCTCATGTGCTGAATGGCGCACTGCAGCGCACAGAAGTGGCAGGAGGAGATGTGGACGGCGTGATCATGGGCAACGTGATCTCGGCCGGGCCGTTTATCAATATCGCCAGAGTCGGGCTGTTAAAGGCAGGTCTGCCGGAAACCGTCCCGGGACTGACCGTCAATCGCGTGTGCGCTTCCGGTTTGGAGGCAATCAACCTGGCAGCGCAATCGATTCAAGCCGGTCATGCAGACGTCATGCTGGCGGGCGGCGTGGAGAACCTGACCCGTTCGCCCTACATCATGGAGAAGTTCGAGCAGCCGTACCAACGTGGCGGCCAGACGCTGATTGAATCGTTTGGCGGTCCGCGCTCGGCGCCAGTCGCTCTGTACGGCGACCTGACCATGGGCGATACGGCGGAAAATGTGGCGGAGCAATTCGCTATCAGCCGCGAAGACCAGGACAGCTTTGCCGTAGAAAGCCACAAGCGGGCGATAGCGGCCATTGACGCCGGATATTTCAAAGACGAGATCATTCCCGTGACGATTACAGGCAAAAAAGGTGACGTCACTGTGTTTGATACCGATGAATTTCCGCGCCGCGATTCGTCGCTGGAGTCACTTGCCAAGCTGCGCCCAGCATTCCGCAAAGACGGCAGCGTGACAGCGGGCAACTCGTCGGGCATAAACGACGGTGCGGCGGCGGTGCTGTTGATGAATGAGCAGAAAATGCAGCAGCACAATCTTAAGCCGCTTGGCCGCATCGTCCATTTTGCCTGCGCCGGGGTTGATCCGCGGATTATGGGAATCGGACCGGTCTCTGCGATTCGCAAGCTGCTGGCGGAAACAGGTATGACGCTTGGGCAGATCGATTTGTTTGAGGTAAACGAGGCGTTTGCGTCCCAGGCTTTGGCCTGCGTGCGCGAGCTCGGCTTGCCGCTCGAAAAAACAAACGTAAACGGCGGTGCGATCGCTTTGGGCCATCCACTCGGCTGCAGCGGAGCGCGCCTGCTCGGTACCGCGCTGTATGAACTGCGCCGGCGCAAGCAGCGCTACGGCATCGTCTCGCTGTGTATCGGTGGAGGACAGGGCTTGGCTACGCTGGTGGAAGCACTGTAGCTTGCAAAGGAGGAGTAAGAGATGAACACACCTGTAATTATAGATGCGGTACGGACACCGATCGGCCGGCACGGCGGCGCCTTGAAGGATGTCCGTCCCGACGATTTGGGAGCCATCGTCATTCGCAGCCTGCTTGAGCGCAACCCGATCGATCCCATGCTGATCGACGACGTCATCTTTGGCTGTGCCAACCAGGCTGGCGAGGACAATCGCAACGTGGCCCGGATGTCCCTGCTGCTGGCCGGCCTGCCTGTCGATGTCCCTGGGGTGACAGTCAATCGGCTGTGCGGCTCCGGATTGGAGGCTGTCAATCAGTCTGCCAATGCCATCAAAGCAGGATCGGGGGCAGTGTATCTCGCCGGTGGCACGGAGAGCATGACCCGTGCGCCGCTGGTGATGATGAAGCCGGGAGCTGCCTTTCAGCGCGGCAACCAGCAGTTGTTCGACACGACGCTCGGCTGGCGCTTGATCAATGACAAGATGGTTGAGCTGTATCCGCCGATCAGCCTGGGCGAAACGGCGGAAAATGTAGCGGAGCAATACGGCATCAGCCGGGAAGCGCAGGACGAATTCGCTTTGGCGAGCCAGCAAAAGTACGCCCGTGCTGACGCCGAAGGAAAATTCGCAGCCGAGATCGTCCCGGTCGAGCTGCGCGGGCGCAAAGGCGACGTGACGCTGTTTGCACGCGATGAGCATCCGCGTCCGGAAACGACGATGGAGCAGTTGCAAAAACTGAAGCCAGCGTTTAAAGCAGGCGGAACGGTTACCGCCGGGAACTCTTCGGGCCTGAATGACGGTGCGTGCGCCCTGCTGATCATGGATCAGGACGTCGCCAGGCAAAACGGCCTGAAGCCGCGTGCGCGGATCGTCGCATCCGCAGTCGCAGGCGTCGATCCGTCCGTAATGGGTATCGGTCCAGTACCGGCTACACGCAAAGTGCTGAAGCAAGCGGGTCTTGGCATCGCCGACATCGATCTGTTTGAAATCAACGAGGCATTCGCGGCGCAATCGGTAGCCAGCGTACAGGAACTCGGCATTGATCCCGAACGGGTGAATGTAAACGGCGGAGCCATCGCTCTCGGCCACCCGCTGGGCTGCAGCGGCGCACGGATTTTGACGACATTGCTGTACGAAATGGAGCGCCGCGAAGCGCGCTACGGACTGGCGACGATGTGCATTGGCGTCGGCCAGGGAATCGCGACGATCATCGAACGGGTCTAAAAAGGGGGCAAGCTGCGATGAAACCAGGTCTGGTCAAGGGTACGAGCGCATCGTTCACCGTAACGGTCACGGAAGATATGCTGCCCGCGTTTGACGGGCAGGTGGTCCACCGTGTGATGTCCACCGTCAGCATGATATACTATATGGAAAAGGCGGGGCGTCATGTGATCCTGCCGTATCTGGACGAAGACGAAGAGGGATCCGGCTTTGCCATCGACATCAAGCACGTCGGACCTGCTGTCGTCGGACAGGAAGTGACCTTTACAGCAGTCTGTACAGAAGTGACGGAGAAGCGCGTCGTATGCGACGTGACGGCGGAAACGAGCCGCAATCGCGTCGGGATCGGCTCGTTTACCCAGGCGATCTTCAACAAACAGGACATGGCACGACGCTTTCGCGAGCTGCAGGATCAAATTGACAGCGAGAAACAGGAAGCGTGAGAGATGCTTTTATAGAGGATCGGTTCACGCATTTGCTGTTTTTGTGATACAATTTCACAGCGAATTAGAAACGAATCGATCTGGGGGTAAAAGAACGTGAAACCACAATCCATGCTGTTTACGATCTATGGTGAATACGTCAGGCACTACAGCAACGAAATCTGGATAGGCAGCCTGACCAGACTGTTGGGCGAGTTCGGATTATCGGAGCAGGCTATACGCGCCGCCATTTCCCGGATGAGTCGTCAAGGCTGGCTGGAGTCGCACAAAGTAGGAAATCGCAGCTACTATTCGGTGTCTGAACGCGGTCAGAAGCGTCTCGCTGAGGCAGCCGCCCGGATCTACAAGGTAGAGACGGATGTCTGGGATGGCCGCTGGTGCATCGTCAGCTACAACATCCCGGAGGAGCGGCGGATTTTGCGCGATCAACTGCGCAAGGAGCTGGCGTGGATGGGCTTTGGCATGCTGACGACGAGTACGTGGATCAGCCCGAACAACCTGTCCGACAGAGTGAAGGAAATCACGGAGACGTATGACATTACGGAGCACGTGGAGATTTTCACGGCGACACACCTCGGCTGGAGCAATCCGAAACAACTGGTTCAAAAGTGCTGGAATATCGATAGTATCAATGCGGCGTATAAAGAATTCATCGATGAATACCGTCCAAAGTACGAGGAGCTGGCGGCGAAGGTCGCCAAAGGAGAAGACGTGCCGGACAGCCACTGCTTTGTCGAAAAGACGAAGCTGGTCCATCAGTACCGCAAGTTTCTGTTTATTGACCCTGACTTGCCGCAGGAGCTGCAGCCAGAGGTCTGGCTGGGGATGGAAGCGGACAAGCTGTTTCAGGATTACTACTCGCTGCTGAATCCGGGAGCCGTCCGGTTTTTTGAGCTGGCATACGAAGCAGCGCCGCAGAAATAGCTGCGGCGCGCTGTCCATAAGTCGCTGGCGCTGGCAGACGGCTGATCTTTTTCGTTATCATTCGTGCCGAAAAACCCCTTGCTTTAGCTATAGGGATATAAGGCACTTTGCTCTGCATCCCCTGTAGGGGGTGCTAAGAGCAAACAAAATAGCGTTCTTTTTTTTTGAATATTCCTGTTAGATAAGGGGGTTTTTTCTAACAAAATATACCTCCAGAGTGTTGCGGATGGAATTTAGGCATCTCAAAAGCAGGCTCCCTT
>CAMIVR010000131.1 GCA_946402065.1 uncultured Brevibacillus sp.
GACATAAGTGCAACTAAGGCTACGCCGAAAGGCTTGGCGTAGCCAAGTTTTCTAACCGTTAACTTGAGTAAGCTGATTAAGATGCTGAATCAACTGCTTTCGCGAGTCGAAGGATATTCCTTCAAATACTTTTTCGGCTGCTTGTTCCATTACGATTCGTGCATTTTCTATGATTGGGAGTGCTTCATCTGTCAATTTCACCAACGTTGCCCTGCGGTCATTGGGATCAGCCATCCGCATAAGTAAATTTTGTCCTTCTAGGGTATCTACATACTGTGTCATGACCCTGGCCTCAACTCCCAGGTTTTTCGCCAAATCACTCATGCGAATGCTCCCAAATTGAGAAACATCCAAAAGTACGCGCAAACGAGGTCCAGTTAAGTAGGATGGTAATCCCAAAGTCGATAACAATCTTTCGAACTCACGATGAACTTGGTGTGTGGTCTTAATTAAGGTTTGCAACACAAAGGCGGCGGAAGCAGAGTTAGCTGGAAAAGGGAAATCTGAACTGCTCATATAGAATCTCCTTGACATTTATCAATTTACTGACCATAATCACTATGAGTATACGGATAATGACCATAGTCATTATAATCAAGCTCTATATTTGTAGTTTAACCTAATCAGAAGACGGTAGCAAACAAATCTGTCTGCAAGGAGAGAACGGGATGAAGCGATTTTTCTTATGCATGTCGGAAGAATTAGTTGTTTTAGATGAATTAAAGGCGAAGTACAACGTCCAGACTCACCCAATGGTAATCAATCCTGTATGTATTGCAGTCGATCCTTTCATGACTAATCGCCTTTATTGTGGAACCGAGGGTTATGGCCTATGGATGAGTGGTGACGGCGGGGACAATTGGAGAAGGATTGGAGAAGAGATCCCAGAAACCATCTTTACTTCGGTTTTCGTCAGCCCGTTCAGAAAATACGGAAATCATGGAATGGTCTATGCAGGAACTGATCGGAGTGCATTGTTTTATTCGACCGATGGCGGCCAAACTTGGAGAGAATGGGAAGAAATCAAAGCGTTGCCTTCTTATTCGAACTGGTCTTTTCCTCCAAATCCTCAAACCCATAATGTTCGTATGATTGCGGAAGATCCGTCCAATGGACATATATACGCTTCCATCGAAGCAGGAGCAGTGATTAGAACTCAAAATGGGGGCGAACACTGGCTGGATACAAAAGAAGGGAACCCTATAGACGCTCATACACTCTTAACTCATCCAAAGTCGCCCAATCGGATCTATGCAGCGTGCAGCGATGGTGTAGATCAACCAGGCAGGAGTGTGTTAATGAGTTTCGATGGTGGCGGAACATGGATACCTTTTAGCGATGGTTTAGAACATCGTTATATGTTTAGCCTGGTAGTCAGTAAAGATGACCCAGACATGATGCTTGTTTCCGCTTCTGCAGCTGCAAGAAATGCTTATGACCCTTCCGTTGCCGAATCTTATATTTATCGAAAAGAAAAAGGTTCGCCTTGGAAAAGTGTTGAACAAGGCTTGCCCATTGCGAAAGGGACAATGATTTCTAATTTAGCAACGGACCCGCAAGATACTAATACTTTCTATGCGTTGAATAATCGAGGACTTTATCGGTCATCTGATCGTGGAAGAACCTGGGCGGAATTGACTATTGATTGGAATAAAGAGCATTTACAGCATGCGCCACAAAGACGGCATCGCAGCGCATTGTTAGTTATCGATCGGAGAGGAGAATAAGAATGAATCGACTAAAGGGAAAAGTGGCGTTGGTTACAGGGGGAAGCAGGGGGATTGGTCGAGGAATCGCATTACGGCTAGCAAGAGAAGGTGCACTCATTGCCGTTCACTATGGAAGTAGGGAAGATGCCGCGAGGGATGTGGTTAAGACAATAACGGCGGATGGAGGTAAAGCATTTCCAGTCGGTGCCAATCTCAACTCGGTTGCCGGTGTCAATCAGCTCATCCAACGGCTTGATGAGGAGCTGAAGCATCGAACAGGTGAAATTCAATTTGACATACTAGTCAATAATGCGGGTATTGGTATACCAGAATCGTTTGAAGAAACGACAGATACATCGTTCGATGAAATATTTGCAGTTAACGTCAAGGCGCCATTCTTTTTGGTTCAAAAGTCGCTCTCTCGTTTGCGCAATGAAGGGCGTATCATCAATATTTCTTCGGGTGTTACAAGGGTAGCCTACCCAACTATTATGGCCTATAACTTAACAAAAGGAGCTATCAATACCTTCACTCTTCATCTAGCAAAACTGCTTGGTCCTCGAGGAATCACGGTAAATGCGGTATTACCCGGCATGGTTAGAACCGATATGAATGCTGACTTTCTTGTTTCTCCCGAAGCGCAAAAACTTCCTGCCGACATCGTTGCTCTTGGGCGAATGGGAGAGACCTCCGATATTGCCGATGTTGTAGCGTTCCTTGCATCTCAGGATGGCCGTTTCGTCACAGCCCAATTGCTTGATGTTACGGGAGGATCACATTTGTAGTCAATGAACGGGAAACGATACTGGAAAAAAGTCGCACAACTCAAAGGGAGCTGGCAGCGTCAGCTCCTTTCGCCTTTTTCGCCGTTATGACCGTTACGGAGAACCGTATCATAAAGCAAATTGGATCAGTACGTTAAAGGGAACGTTAGGTGAATAACAGGCTGAACCAGCAGCGGCAGTTTAAGACGTAATTTTCAAGGTCTTAACCACCACTTTTTCTATGGATCAGTCTATTTTTTATTTTTCAAAGGTATTTTCAATCGAAAACCCGCGTTAGATCAACAACTCCAGTCTAAAACCTTATTTTCATCAGACAGAAGCCGGATATAACGGAGAAGAGGTGCGGATACTTACATTATCCGTATTTGTATAATTCTGCGATAGCTGCGCAGCAGCAGCTTCAGGAAATTGGCATAAATGTCAAGCTTGATCTCTTGGACGCTCCCATCGTAACAAACCGGATCAATGGGAGATATTTTTTACTGGTTCAATCAACAAACCACTCTACTCTTATTTCCGTTTCTGGATACTAAGGTGAATTATCCGGGGTGGACAAGCAGTCCGCAAATCGACAAGCTTTTGGCGAAGATTGAAGCCTCGACTTCGGGGAATCCAGTTCTAGTTTAACCTGCACCGGACAAATGGAGCATCCATCAGATAGTGATCCATGTGACGGATGACGAAATCCTGTCGGCACATCGGATGAGAAAAGTCTTGGCGGAGGAAGAACCGCTTCTGCTATCATTTGATCAGGAAGCCTAGGCGGATACGGGATATGAACGGTTGGACCGCGAGCAGCATCTGCTCCTGTTCCAAATGCTGCGGTCCAGCATGCTGCCGCTTCTGGAAAATCTGACTCCCGAGCAGCTTGAACGGGTCGGGGAATATCCTGATGGAGCGCGGTAAAAACGTTCAAAGAGCTGCTGGAATTGCGCGTCCGGCATGTCCGTGACCACCTCGCCCAGATCGAGCGAGTAAGGCAGGCATATCGGGAGGATAGGGTTTAACTAAAAAAAGAAAGAAGCGATGATTAATGCTGATGGAATGTCCCCACATTATTCTAATTACCGGAATAATGGCGAGTGGAAAATCAACAGTAGCACAGTTGCTTTCCGAACGGTACGAGAAATCGGTGCATTTGCGGGGAGATATTTTCCGGAGAATGATTGTTAAAAACCGCAAAGAAGTTCAACCAGACGCCGGAAATGATGAATTGGATCAATTACGGCTACGTTATCGGTTGGCAGCGCAATCCGCTGATGCCTATTTTCAAGCAGGATTTACAGTTGTAGTTCAAGATGTCGTAATTGGTCCAATGTTGAATGATTTTATATCTTATATCCAAAGCAGCCCTTTTTATTTGGTGGTTCTTTGTCCAAACTCATCCGTTGTATCTCTAAGAGAATCTAGCCGGTTAAAAAAAGGATATGGTATTTGGACCGTTGAAGGGTTGGACAGACTGCTGCGAAATGAAACACCTCGAATCGGAATGTGGTTGGACTCATCTGAATTGACCCCTGAACAAACCGTTAACGAAATTATAACGAGATTGCAAGATGAGGCATATCTAAAATAAAAGATTGAACTAACGGGATCGGTAGCTCCATATTAGCCGAAGAGGAGGCTGCCGGATTGATCGGCAGCCTTGGGCGTAAAAATGTCAAGGCAGGATAATTGAGCGCTAAACAGATATAATTATTAGTGAAACCGAATTGAACAGATGCTTCTAGTCTTCCAACAAACGCCCCAGTTTGTTGGATAAAGGGGAAAATCTATTAGCAATCGAGAAGAAATCTTTAGAATACATGTGTGTTAATTTTAGGTACGAGGAGGTATGGGATATGAAGATCCATCGAATAGATCATGTGAGTGTAAACGTAAATGATCTTTCAGCAGCCAAAGCGTTTTTTCTCGATTTGGGACTCGAAGTGCAAGGGGAATGGGAAATGGAAGGGGAGTGGCTGGGGCAGGTAGTTGGGCTTACTAACGTTAAAACAGCATGTGTAGGATTGCGAACGCCAGACGGTCAAGCATGGATAGAGCTAGTCAAATTTTATACGCCGTCAGATGAACAAGATATTCAGAAACCCTTTGCAAATACGCTGGGTATCCGACATATTGCATTTGCTGTTGAAGATATTGAAGCCATTGTTGCCAAATTGAAAAAGAAGGGTACGGAAATCTTTAGTGAGATACAGCAATATGAAGAAAGTTATAAGTTATGTTATGTTCGTGGGCCGGAAGGAATTATTTTGGAATTGGCTGAGAAAATCAAATAAATCGATTTTTTCAACCAGCTCTACTGTGTGAACGCCGGACAACGCAACCCCAAAATCAATCAGGCGATCATAGAAGCACTGGACCGCTACGGATTTGTCTGGGATACGTACGCGAACGAGGATCGAGCGCGGTCACGCGGATTAAAAGCGGTCACAGTGCCATTGCGGAAGTGGCCGCTGCCTCGAAGCAGGTCCCAGGTGCGCTGACAGGCTCTGTGGTAATGGCGGCTTCACCGAATTGCCTGCGCTGCTCGCTTGGGCACAAGTACGATTCGTGCAAAGAAGAGAACGGCGAGTTGGCCTGTGTGAAGTATACCAGACGAATGATTGAAAACTACGGAAACGATCAGGTCGCTGCCGTTCTGACCGAGGTTGTCCAAGGCTTACCCATCTGCACATGGCTACCGAACACGCGATCAAGGCGACCGGAATCACCTACACCATCTTCCGCAATCCGCTGTACGCGGACTTTCTCGCCGCACTTGGCCTCAATAAAGCGATCGCCGGTGGCGAGCTCATCACGTGTCCGGGAACGTGGAGGATTACCAGCGTAACCCGAGCGGATCTCGCCCTGGCGATCGCAAACGTTCTTTCCACGCAAGGTCACGAGAATAAAACATATGAGCTGACAGCGGCAAAAGCGTGGGGATTTGCTGAAGTGGCAGAGATTCTTGCGGAAATTTCGGGCAAGCCGATCGCACATCGTGCAGACGATCTCGCCGACAACTGGCTGTACCGGTTTCTTGCCCAAATCGATACAGTCACCACGACGCCCATTCTGGAGCAACTGATGGGCAGACCGCCGGCCAGCTTGAAGGATACGATTAAACAGATTGTTGTTCCGAATACATGACAAACAGAGCGATGCTTGCAGATTAGTAACAAACCTGGCTTCGAGAATCTCTCGAATCTCTAGGCGAAGCCATTGTCCCATAAATTACCGCGCTTATCTGCCACAAAAAGCGGTTGTCACCTCTGCCAAGGCGACAACCGCTTTCTTCTCTGCAAGGACTCCGGGGGAGCAACCGAGTAAATCCGGCTTTTTACAGATCGTAATACAGTTCATATTCTTTTGGACTGACCGTCCGCTCGACTTGTTGAATTTCACCGCGTTTGTGCGCGATCCAGTTTTCAATCATATCGGTGGAGAAGACGCCGCCCTCAAGCAGGAAAGCATGGTCGGCTGCCAATGCGTCCAACGCTTCGCCCAAAGACGCTGGCGCGCTCTTGATCGTTTCTTTTTCGGCAGCGGACAAATCGTAAATGTTTTTGTCGTATGGCCCATAGCCGAGTGGGCGTGGGTCGAGCTTGCGCATGATGCCGTCGAGACCCGCCATCAGCATGGCGGAGAACGCCAGGTACGGGTTCGCCGTAGAGTCTGGTGTACGGAATTCGATCCGGGATGCTTTTGGCGTCATCGCTGCAATCGGGATACGGATCGCGGCAGAGCGGTTGCCTTTGGAGAACACCAGGTTGACCGGCGCTTCGTAGCCAGGCACAAGGCGCTTGAATGAGTTCGTGCTCGGGTTGGTCAGGGCGATCAGCGCAGGAGCGTGATACAGCAATCCGCCGATGTAGCAGAGGGCCGTTTCGCTCAGATTCGCGTAACCGTCTTTGTCGTAGAAAAGCGGCGTGCTGCCGTCGAACAGGCTTTGGTGAACGTGCATGCCGCTTCCGTTGTCACCGACGATTGGCTTCGGCATAAAAGTAGCGGTTTTGCCGTGCTTTGCTGCGACATTGCGCACGATGTATTTGAACAATTGCAGGTTGTCGGCTGTCTTTGTCAAGGTATCGAACCGGAAGTTGATTTCGCCTTGACCGGCCGTAGCGACTTCGTGGTGGTGACGCTCTACCTTGATGCCGCACGCGGACAAGAGCGTACACATTTCGTTGCGCACATCCACGAGCGTATCGGCAGGCTGTACAGGTACGTAGCCGCCTTTGTTGCGGATTTTGTAGCCGAGGTTTTGTCCTTCGGCACCGGTGTTCCAGCTAGCTTCCCCGGACTCGATGTGGTAGAAAGCACCTGACATTCCCGTCGCGTAACGGACGTTGTCAAAGATAAAAAATTCTGACTCCGGACCGAAGTAGGCGGCAGTGGCAAGTCCGATTTCCTTTACATACTGCTCGGCACGCTTGGCGATGCTGCGCGGGTCGCGCGAGTACGGTGTACCGTCAGGATTGTAGATGTCGCAGACGAGGTTGAGTGTGACGGCTTGGCTGAACGGATCAATATAAGCGCTGGAGGTATCAGGTAACATCACCATGTCACTTTCTTCGATGCTTCGATAGCCTACCAGGCTGGAAGAGTCGAATGCGATCCCGTTGGCAAAGGTGCCTTCATCTACCGAATACGCAGGTACGGTAATGTGATGTTCTCGCCCCAACAAGTCAACAATCCGAAAATCCACATATTCAACGTTTTTTTCTTTGATCAACGTAAGGATGTCGCTAATGCCCATGATTTAACCACTCCATTTTTCCGTTTTCTCGATTTCGTCAGCTTCATATTAGCATTATAGAAGGGGACGTCGAAAAATGTCAACGAAAAGTTGACGTAAATGTGTTAAAAAAGTTAACATCATGATGAATTTGTGCTTTTGTGTTCGATTTTCTCACATTGATCATTGTTTATAGGCAGATGGAGAGGTTTGAGGAACCTCCGGCAATTATTATTTGAAATAAGAACAAAATTTACCTGATTTTGATATAATCAATGTAAAAATAACAAGCGGAAAGGGAGGCGATTGATGCACTGCACGATTGGGACATGCCCGCTCCATAGATGAGAACCGCTTTTTCCCGTTCTTCGCGAAAAGCGCCATGCAGGCACCGTATACGACTAGGGGAAACACTTGCACAACGGAATGGTTTTCTGAACATGAAAACAAGGGGGATTTTATGAGTGGGAAAAAGGCTTCGCTTTTCGATCCGAGCTAAAATCAGTCTTGCGTTTGCCGCCATTTTTCTTGTCATGATGATTGTAGGTTACCTCAGTTATGCGACGACAACCGCGATGGAGCAAAAAAGCGATGATATTGTTCTTGACGCCATCGTGATCGGCGATGCCGCACGCAATCTGTATACGGATTTGATCAACATGGAAACGGGTGTTCGCGGGTATCTTCTGACCGAGCGCGAAGAGTACCTGGAACCGTATCTGCTCGGCGCGGAAGCGTTGAAAAAAGACCTGAAAACGATTCGCGACCACGAAGAAGGCCATCCCGTCATGCGTGACTTGATCGAAAACAAGGCGTACCCGACGATCATGAAGCTGCAGGAGTACTTTGACGGTCAGGTTGATCTGGTCAAGAAGGGCAAGACCAGTGAGGCAGTGGCTCGTGTGAACAGCGGCAAGCAGGCCATGTACGAATTTGCCAAAGTAAACAAGATGATTCTCGACAATGTCGGAAAAATTATCAATGACGCCTGGGATGCGACGAAGCAGGCCAGCGGACAGGCGCAGCTGACGATTCTGCTCGGGGCAGCGTGCGGATTGCTGATCTCCTTGCTCTCCGCGATTTTTTTGACACGCGGGATTGTCAAGCCGGCGCGACGGGTAAATCAGCAGCTGAAGGAAATTGCCGACGGCGGAGGCGATTTGACGCGGGCCATCAAGGTTTCTTCCAATGACGAGCTCAGCGACCTGGCTCATTCCTTCAACCGCATGGTCGCCAGTCTGCGCGAATTGATTCGCCAGGTGGGGGACAGCTCAGAGTTCGTCGCGACATCGGCAGAAGAGCTGACCGCCAACATCGAGCAGAACACCCATTCCACCGAACAGATATCACTGGCGATCCAGGAAATCGCCATCGGTTCAGAAAAACAGGTCACCAGCATGAAAGAAAACGAAGCGTACATGTACCACGTGTTTTCCGGGCTGAATTCAATCGCAGCCGGTGCGAAAGAAGCGTCAGGCTTCGCGGTGCATTCCGCGGAAATCGCCGAACAGGGCAATCAGAAGATCAGGCAGGCCATCAGCCAGATGGAGTCCATCAACCAAACCGTTCACGGGTTGGCAGAAAATATTGATGAATTGGGCAAAAGCTCACTGGAAATCGTCAAAATCGTGGAAGTCATTTCAAGCATTGCCGGTCAAACCAATCTGCTCGCGCTCAACGCAGCGATTGAAGCGGCACGCGCCGGCGAACACGGACGCGGGTTTGCCGTCGTGGCCAATGAAGTACGCAAGCTGGCAGAACAATCCGCAGAATCCTCCCGACAGATCTCCCTTCTCATCACCGACATCAAAGACGAAATTGGCAAGGCCGTACATTCGATGAAACTCAGCGCCCAAGAGGTTCAGGAGGGGAGCGAGTTCGTCAATCAGCTCGGCGAATCCTTCTGCTTGATAAAAGATTCCGTACACCAAGTGGCTAGTCAGATTATGGACGTAAGTGTGACAGCGGAAACGATTACCGGGGAAGCAAAGCATGTGGCTGAGTCATTCGCCCGTGTCATCGATATTAGCGAGGGCAATGCGCTGGAAACCCAGCATGCGTCGGCAGCGTCTGAAGAGCAGGTAGCCTCGTCTGAAGAGATCGCCGCATCCGTTACACAGCTGTCGCAAATGGCTGAGGAGCTAAAGCTCCTGGTAATGAAGTTCAAAACATGACTGGGAAAAGGCGGACGTGTCCGCCTTTTTGTATTGATATGCCGGTTGTGCGCTTCGCTTTGCTTGTACAGCGCAAAATTTCCACATAGATGAAATAGTGGTTTTTAATTCCCAAACTAAGGGAATACCCTGATTGAAGACGTTTTCACGTGAAGCTAGGATGAAGAGAGAGGATGCCAAGGATCTCCTTTAACACGGGAATGCAACAGTGCGAGAGAAGCCGAATGCAGAAGGGAGGCCAAACCGAAGTGATCAGGGATGGAGCTGACGATGAGCTTCGGTCTTTGCTGAATGCAGTGACGGATATGATGATTATCAAGGATGCTGAAGGAAAGTGGATTGATGCGAATGAGGCAACCTTGAACTTTTTTCAGCTGCAAGCAAGCGATTTTGTCGGCAAGACGACAGCCGACGTTCTTGCCAAAGAGGTGATTCATCCCGACAACATGAAGATCTGTGAGCAGGGAGATGCCATGGCGTGGAGCAAGGGGCAAGCGGTCACCTATGAACAAACCTTCATGCAGCCCTCTGGCAAACGGAAGCACTTCGACATTGCCAAGGTGCCCGTCTACTACCCGGACGGCCGGCCCAAGTGGTTAATCGTGACGTGCCGGGACAACACGCTGCGCAACTTGATGGAAGAAGAGATCACGCTTGCGGTGAAAGTGTTTGATAATGTCAATGACGGCATCTTCGTCACAGATGTAGAAGGCACGATTTTGTTCGTGAATCCGGCATTTACAAAAGTGACCGGTTATACAATGGACGAGGTCGTTGGCAAAAACCCTCGCCTGCTGAAATCGGGCAGACAGGGAGCGCCTTTTTACAAGATCATGTGGGATAACCTCACGGAATCGGGAGAGTGGCAGGGAGAAATCTGGAACCGCCGAAAAGACGGAAGAATTTATCCGGAAGAGCTGACGATTAATGCGATCAAGGACATCAACGGCGCGACCACTCACTACATCGCGACGTTTCGGGACATCTCGGAGCGGGAGCAGCTGCGAAAGGAAATGATGCTCACCGGACGGATTCAGCGAAAGCTGCTGCCTTCTGACTACGCGGATGAGCGGGTGTCAATCAAGGCATTTTTTAAACCATCCCTTTACGTCAGCGGCGATTTTTACGATTATATATGGCTGTGCAAGGATGAACTGCTGTTTGGCTACGTGATTGATGTGATGGGGCATGGATACTTGACCGCTTTGCAAGCGGCCATCGGTCGCGTGCTGTTCATGCAGGCGGCTGAACAGCAGCTGTCGTTGAAAGACCGGGTAGCCTGGGTCAATCGGGAAGTGATGCGCTATTTTTCTGAAGATACGTTTGCGGCGGGGATCTGTTTTGAATTTGATTTCACAACAAATACGTTGTCTTACGTGACGTGCGGCATTAATTGCTTTTTAGCGGCGACACGAGCTTACAACGGGGTTGTCAAAGCAGCGGGGCTGTTTTTGGGCATCACCGAAGAGGCAGTGTTCGAGCAGCATGACATCCCCTTTCAATCCGGAGATTCTTTCTACTTCATGTCTGATGGACTGTTCGATGAATTGGCAGAAGAAAGCAAAGCGCATCTACCCCCTTTTGCGGAAATGAGTGAGCGGATTAAAAAGAAAATCTATACCCAAAAGTACAAAGATGATGTGTCTGTACTAGCTTTTTCTGTTCAGTGAAATGACAAGTCGTTCAGACGAGGGTGGGCACAATTCATGAAGGAATTGGAGATTGTTTTTTCAGCGCAAACGGACGTTGATACGGTCCGATACCGGGTCATTTCGTTTGTTCGCGAGCAGCTGCGAACAGACAAGTCCTTGCTGGAAATCGCCGTCATCGAAGCGGTGAACAATGCCATTCTGCACGGAGCAGGCAAAAGCGGGAACCAGCTGATCAGGGTCAGGCTGCGGACGCTGCGGAACAAGATTTTGCTCGTCAGGGTGAAGGACTGCGGGGATGGATTCCCCGGCAACAGACTGCTGAAAAAAATACGCGAAAGCAAGGATGAGCTTTTCGAACAATGCTTGTTCAATGAATCCGGCAGAGGCGTGCTGATCATGAGCAGAGCCGCCGACTGTATTCTGTATAACCAACAGGGCAATGAAGTGCTGATGACAAAACGCATTCCAACTGCATCCCAATGCTGCGGATAGAAATAAAGCCTCTACTCAGAACGGGAAGAGGAGCGGAGAGGAGAACGGGTGATGAACTATCAAATTGAAGCTTCTGACGATCAGATTACCGTCATTTTGAGAGGAGCTGTATATCTGGAGGAATCGGCCATGATTCGCGAGGAGCTGCTTCAGTATATACAGGATGGCTACAAAAGCTTTCGCATCGATATGAATGAGGTCACCTTTATTGACAGCTCCGGGCTGGGGGTATTGGTGGCCATCCAAAAACGGGCGATTCAGCACAATGGGGCAGTGTCGATCGTCGGGTTGAAGGGCAGTGTTTTGGAATTGTTCGAGTTGACCCGCTTGACGAAAGTATTTGCAATCGATTGAACGCTGACGGGTGACAGCGGCTGCGGTGATGGGGGTGGCGGTGGCGTCAGAAAGCTTAAGTTCGCTAAAGCGATACAGGATTGAACTGGGCGATAAGCCTGGTTGTTCTAATCCGGGACGTATGATAGTATCTTCGTAGAATGGTTCATGACACAGGCTGATTCGTTACCGGCAGCCAAAAAAGGAGAGATGTTTTATGACGAGCATTGTATGGAAAACAGTCGTTGTTGGTGAGGTCACGGAATCCTCCTTTGGCATGTAGCGAACAGATATGATGAAGCGAGGATTCCCCGTGATCTTGGTCGATGGTTAGCAAAGATCACATTATTGGAGGAATCCCCTTGAAATTAGCTCAACTCGGTTGGAACGAACAATTTGACACACATTTTGCTCCTTATGCGGGGCACGGTTATATAGCAGGGCGGGTCGCGCTGGAACACAAGCATATGTATCGTGTGTACACCGAAAGCGGCGAGGTGCTGGCAGAAATTTCAGGCAAGATGCGCCACCTCGCCAGCGGTCGCGAAGATTACCCGGCTGTCGGCGATTGGGTGGTGCTCAGTCCGCGCTTTGACGAGGAAAAAGCGACGATACACGCCATTCTGCCGCGAATGAGCAAGTTTTCCCGCAAAGTGGCCGGGGCGACGACAGAAGAGCAGATCGTCGCGACGAATGTCGATACGATTTTCCTCGTCAACGCCGTAAATAACGATTTCAACGTACGGCGTATCGAACGGTACCTGATCATGGCCTGGGAGAGCGGCGCGAATCCGGTCGTGATTTTAAGCAAAGCGGATCTGTGCGAGGATGTCGACGGCTTTGTCAAGGAAGTGGAGTCTGTCGCGTTCGGCGTACCGATTCACGTCGTCAGCTCGCTTCACGATCAAGGCATAGACAGTGTCACACCGTATTTGCAGGGAGGCAAGACGATTGCTTTGCTCGGCTCATCCGGTGTAGGCAAATCGACGCTGATCAACCGGCTTGTCGGCGAAGACGTTCAGCGGGTTAACGATGTGCGCAAGGGCGATGACCGCGGCAAGCATACGACGACCCATCGCGAGCTGCTCGTCGTCCCGGGCGGCGGTTTGATTATCGACACGCCCGGGATGCGGGAGCTGCAGCTATGGGAAGCGGGCGAAGGCTTTCACGATGCTTTTGAAGATATCGAGGAATTGAGCAAGGCGTGCTACTTTTCCGATTGTCAGCATGACCGGGAGCCGGGCTGTGCGATCCAGGCCGCCCGACGAGACGGGACGCTCGATGCCAAGCGATACGCGAGCTACCAAAAGCTGCAGCGGGAGCTTGCCCATCTGGCCCGGAAAGAAGATGTCAAGCTGCGTCAGGCGGAAAAGGATCGCTGGAAAAAAATCAATCAGATGCAAAGGGCAAACAAACCGAAGCGGTAAGAAAAAACCTCCAAACCCACGCGTACAGTGGATTGGAGGTTTTTCGCCTATTCGCCCAAGTCAACGTTGTGGTACACTTGCTGGACGTCTTCCAGATCTTCCAGGGCGTCAATCATTTTTTCGAACTGTGCTTGTGCATCTTCCGGAAGCGAGACCTCACTTTGCGCCAGCATGGTCAGTTCGGCAACGGTGAATTCATTGATGCCGGCACTTTTGAATGCTTCCTGGACAGCGTGGAATTGTTCCGGATCGGCGTATACGATGACCCCGTCATCTTCGTCCAAAATATCGCGGACGTCGACATCAGCTTCCATCAGGATTTCCAGGGCTTCATCCGCTGTTTTGCCTTCAAAGCCGATAACAGCCGTGGCATCAAACATGTAGGCGACTGAGCCGCTTACACCCATGTTGCCGCCGTTCTTGCTGAAGGCAGCGCGCACTTCTGAAGCCGTGCGGTTGACGTTGTTGGTCAGCGCATCGACGATGACCATCGAGCCATTCGGTCCGAAGCCTTCGTAGCGGAGCTCGTCGTAGCTTTCTTCAGCGCCGCCCTTGGCCTTTTCAATGGCGCGGTCGATTATCGCTTTCGGTACACTGTACGTTTTAGCCCGCTCCAGGACGACCTTTAACGCGCGGTTGGATTCAGGATCTGGTTCGCCTTGCTTGGCAGCAACGTAGATTTCTTTGCCGAATTTGGCGTAAATTCTACTCGTGTTTGCGTCTTTCGAGGCTTTTTTTTCCTTAATATTGTTCCACTTACGTCCCATACAGTACCACTCTCTTTCGATTTAACAAAGTGATTTATCATACAGCAGGCTGCTTATCCAACAGGCAGGTCGAGAAAGGGGCCATTCTGCAAAAAAAACGAAAAAAGATGCTAGAGCGTCATGAGCAATAGATGAACGGAGAAAACTCTCCCCAACATATTAGGTTATGGAAAATTCGTCTGGCTGTCAAGGAGGCAGCAACGATTTCATGGCTGAACCTGTCGTGGCGGAGTCTGGCCCAATTGTTTATTTTTGCACTTGTGTTGTCTTGCTTTTCTATGGTAGATTGGATTCTATAAATTTTATACAGCTCGTATAATGTTTGGGAATAAGGCCCAAGAGTTTCTACCAAGCGACCGTAAATTGCTTGACTACGAGTGAAAGAGCGCCCAGGTTAACGTTCTTGTATCGATGGCAATCCATTCAACCGGCCGATTACCGAACGTGGCGACAGCAGTCTTGTCGGGGTAGACAAGAGGGCCGGTCCGGGCGTCGCAAGCACAGTTCGTGCTGCACCTGAGGGAGAAAAGCCCAGAGGGATGGATTTCACTCGCATGTATGGAGCAATGGCGAGTGGGGGATCTGTCCAGCTGGGTTTATTTATTTTATCTAATTATGTAAGAGGGAGCAGAAACGATGAAAATCTTGCAAGACCGTATTCGCAGAGATGGAAAGGTGCTGTCCAGCCACATACTGAAGGTAGATTCTTTTCTCAATCACCAGGTCGATCCGGATTTGACCATGCAGATTGGTCAGGCATTTGCAGATGTATTTCGCGAAGAACGGGTAACCAAAGTGCTCACGATAGAAGCGAGCGGCATTCACTTTGCTCTGGCGACAGCCTATGCACTGCATGTGCCCTTTGTATACGCCAAGAAGAAAAAAGCGGTCACGCAGTCTGACGATGTGTACTCTGCACCGGTGCATTCGTTCACGCGAAAGGAAGACTATCAAATCAGCATCGCCAAAAGCTATTTGAGCAGTGACGACCGGATTCTGATTGTCGATGACTTTTTGGCGACTGGCGCAGCACTGATCGGTTTGAAACAAATTGTGGCAGAAGCAGGAGCCGAATTGCTCGGCGTCGGTGCCGTAATTGAGAAGAGCTTTCAGGAAGGGCGCGGCCTGCTCGAAGAGGCCGGGGTACGCGTCGTGTCCCTGGCCCGGATCAAGGCGATGTCATCTGAGGGAATAGAGTTCATCGAAGAAGAAACGAGCAAATAGAAAGGAGCGGTGGCATAGATGTTGACAAAACGAAAAGTCGTTACCCTTGGCTTTCAGCATGTATTGGCGATGTACGCCGGGGCGGTCGTCGTTCCGATCCTGATCGGCGCTGCGCTCCAGCTCTCACCGCAGCAGCTCGCCTACCTGATCGCTGCCGACCTGTTTACGAGCGGGATCGCTACACTGTTGACGGTCGTCGGCAACCGCTACTTTGGGATCAAGCTGCCTGTGGTGCTTGGCTGTACGTTTACCGCCGTCGGTCCGTTGATTGCCATATCCACCTCGACGAATCTGGTCACGGCCTACGGGGCGATTATCATCTCCGGTATTTTTGTCGTATTGGCCGCGCCGGTGTTTGGCAAGCTGCTGCGTTTCTTCCCGACCGTTGTCACCGGGTCGGTCGTGACGATTATCGGCTTGTCACTGATCCCCGTCGCGCTGAACAACGCCGCTGGCGGTCAAGGCATGCCTGATTTCGGCCAACCCCGCAATTTGCTGCTCGCCTTGATTACACTCGTCATCATTCTGTTGATTAATCGCTTTTTTACCGGATTTGTTCGCGCTGTCTCCGTATTGATCGGCTTGGTGATCGGGACGGCGATCGCTTACGGCCTGGGCATGGTCAGCTTTGGCAATGTGCACGATGCGGCCTGGGTGAATATTGTCCAGCCTTTTTACTTCGGTATGCCGCAGTTCAACATCTTTGCGATCGTCACGATGATCATCGTCAACATGATCAGTATGGTTGAATCTACGGGCGTGTACTTTGCGTTAAGCAAAGTGACGAATACCGAGCTTACCGACAAAGACATCGTCAAGGGACTTCGCGCCGAAGGCATTGCGATTACGCTCGGCGGCATTTTCAATGCGTTTCCCTACACCAGCTTTTCGCAGAATGTCGGGCTCGTCTCGCTGACAAAAGTCAAAACGAGAGATGTGATCATCGCTGCCGGAATTATCCTCGTCGTGCTCGGTTTTCTGCCCAAGCTGGCTGCATTGACGACCGTCATCCCCAATCCGGTGCTGGGTGGTGCGATGATCGCGATGTTTGGCATGGTCGTCGCGTCCGGGATCAATATTCTGTCGACGGTTGATTTGAGCAAAAACGAAAACCTGTTGATCGTGGCGTGCAGCATCGCCGTCGGTTTGGGCTCCTCAGCCGTACCGCAAATTTTCGCCCAGCTGCCGGACACGGCGAAAATGCTGTTGACCAACGGAATCGTCACCGGTTCGTTCACTGCGGTCGTACTCAATATTTTGTTGATGCACAAGCGCTCGCAGGCGAGTCTGGCTGTGAAGGAGCCGGTTGCAGAGGCATAAGGAATAAAGGAAAAGAGAAAGATGTCTATCGGAAAGGCGGATAGGCATCTTTTTTATTCTCTGTGCGAATGTGCTAGAGTCTGGAGATATAAAAACAAGCTGTTGACTTTTGAACAAAGCTCTGCTAGATTTATATATTGTTAAACCTGTTTTTGCAGCTAGACTTCACTTCTCAATATTTGCCGGTGTGGCGGAATGGCAGACGCGCCTGACTCAAAATCAGGTTCTCGCAAGGGAGTGGGGGTTCAAGTCCCTTCGCCGGCACCATAGTAAAAAGCGTTGTTCTTTGGGGTAATAACCAAGGAACTTTTTTATTTTTTCAAACTGTAAACATTTGCTCATGGCATGAGCGTAGGTGATTTTCGTGCTGACATCCAGATGGGCATAAATGTTAGCTGTTGTTGAAAAGCCGCTACGTCCCAGGCATTCTTGGATTGCGTTCATGGGCAAATTGAATAAAGAAAATCGCTGGGTTCAACTAACTGCCATCATCCCGTATCCCCCCTTTTTTTTCATGATTCGCCAAATGAATGAACTGCACAAAAAAACGGATGCAAATCCTAACGTAAGCAAATTAAGATTAGGGTTGCTGAAGGGTGCAGAGGCCAACTTATAAGGCGTTAGAAACTGCCATATGTTGCACTGTTGTAAAATAGCAGGAAAACTAAATCGGTTCATAAGATACTCAATCAAGCAAATTGTGGTAATTCCTGCACAGGCCGCCATCGTTGTTTTAACATGGCAAGCAAATCAATCCTGCGGCGCATTCGGATTGGTTCGGGAACCAATCATCGCTACAAACACGTGGTTTTCCAATGCCCTTGAGCTGAGGCAGACATTCTGGTGGGGATGGGGAGGGAGCTTGTTCGCCGCCAGGACGAGCAGCAGCTGCGTCCCTTTCAACGCCAAAACCTCGTTATGTATATGATCAAACACAACTTAGGGTTCAGCCGTTTCTTTTCAATGCTCATTATGTTTCGACGGGAATCCAGGTTAAAATGCCCGGCCATCGAGTAGTAACGAGGCTCATCCTTGTCTATGTGGTCCCTCGCGAGGATTCGATCACTCTTTGCTCTATCCCGTCCAACAACAAAGCGATTC
>CAMIVR010000132.1 GCA_946402065.1 uncultured Brevibacillus sp.
AATACTGCAAATAGGCTGCGAGTATAAAAACACCCGATAAGGGTGTTTTTTTTGGTCCTATTGGCAATAACTGAGGATTGATCGGTCGCGTGAACTTCACTACACTTGTGAACCGTGGAGTTATCTCTAAATAAAAGTTAATTTTTCTTGATAAATTTCTCGATAAAATAAATTTTTATTAAATATACTGCATTTTGTTTTAATTAAACTAAAACAGGTGTATATTGATCTGAGATATGACAGAAGGGGGATCCACTTGACAATGAAGAAGAATTTATTCGTTTTGGTAAGTTCTGTGCTCGTTTTGGGCGCTGCATTGGCCGGTTGCGGTGGAAACGCTGCGACATCCACAAATAGTTCAGCTTCGCAAGGAACAGCCGATAAAGCAAGCTCTGGACCACAAGTTCTCAGACTGAATCTGCATAGCGAGCCTCCTACAGCAGACCCGGGAATCGCTGAAGATTCCACATCGGGTGCCGTGCTGCGCGCTACGTTTGATGGCTTGACGCGTACGACTGAAGATGGCAAACAACACGAATCTGTCGCTGAAAAAATCAATGTCTCCGACGATATGCTGACCTATACATTTACACTCCGTGATTCCAAGTGGAGCAATGGCGATCCCGTCACAGCGCACGACTTTGAGTTCGCATGGAAACGCGCACTGGATCCAAAGACAGCTTCCAACTATGCGTACCAATTGTATTACATTAAAAACGGCGAGAAATACAATAAAGGTGAAATCAAAGACGCCAATGAAGTGGGCGTAAAAGCGCTTGACGACAAGACGCTGCAGGTCACACTGGAAAGACCGACTCCGTTCTTTCTGGAGCTGACAGCGTTCTACACCTACTACCCGGTTAACCAAAAAGTCGTCGAAGCCGATCCAAAATGGGCTACGGAAGCAAAGACACACGTTGGTAATGGCCCGTTCAAAATGCAGGACTGGCAGCACAAAAACAAAATGGTGCTCGTGAAAAACGACAACTATTGGGACAAAGATGCTGTCAAGCTGGATAAAATCGAGTTCTCGATGATCGAGGATGAAAATACTGAGCTGTCCATGTTCGACAATGGCGACCTTGATTGGGCAGGCGCACCGCTGAGCCAGCTGCCAACGGATGCGATGCAAGCGTTGAAGGATTCCGGCAAAATGACGATTCAGCCAATCGCCGGTACGTATATGTACAAGTTCCAAACGGATCTGCCGCCATTTAACAATGCCAAAATTCGCAAGGCGTTCTCTTATGCAATCGATCGCCAAGCGATTATTGACAACGTAACACAGGGCAACCAGGATCCTGCGACGGGATACATCCCGACCTCGATGATTATCAAGAAGGATGGTTACTTCAAGGATCATGATCTGGATACGGCGAAGAAGCTGCTCGCAGAAGGTATGAAGGAGCTGGGAATCAGCAAGCTCCCGCCGATCACACTTTCCTTCAATACTTCCGATGCACATAAGAAAATCGCTGAAGCGATTCAGGACCAATGGAAAAAAGCGTTCAACGTCGATGTGAAATTGGAAAACAAAGAGTGGAAAGTATATCTGGAAGACCAACATCAAGGCAAACTGCAAGTGTCTCGCTCCGGCTGGTTGGGTGACTTTAACGATCCGATCAACTTCCTGGAGATGTTCAGAGACAAAAACGGCGGCAACAACGATACACATTGGGAAAATGCCCAGTACAAAGAGCTCTTGAACAAATCCGCATTGGAGAAAGATCCGGAGAAACGGAAAGAAATTCTTGGCCAGGCTGAGCAAATCCTGATGGATGAAATGCCGATTGCGCCGATTTACTTCTACACCAACTCGTACGTGAAAAACGACAAAGTAAAAGGCGTGCTGATGGACGGTCTCGGCTTTGTCGATTACAAATGGGCGAGCATTCAATAAGCCTGGTCGAAAAATCATAACGGTTTGCAATATGAAAGGAGGCGCCTGCGGGTGTCTCCTTTTTCGGCATCGTGGGTGGAGTGGAGTGGAGGCGAGGGGAATCGCCAAGAAGAGAACACTCCGCAAGTGACATCGCCCGCGGAGAAGCATCTCACGACCGACTGTGAGCACCCCAAAAAGTGACGAGTGCCTTCGTAGCGTATTCCGAATACTTTTCGGGGACCCCACCAAGGCCAAAAAAACGGAACTGCGCCCCAAAAGCCTCGAGGGACGTATCTCATGGATGCCAGTGGGGCGCAAAGATGTTCCGTTTTTTTGGCTGCAGTCTCGGTTGGCGCTGTCAAAAAGCTGCGCTTTTCTCTTCTTGGCGATTCCCTGGCTACGGTGATGTTTGTGGGTAGCTCAAGATGCTTAAAAATGGTGGGTCTCAGTAGCGATTGCTCTCGAGTAAATTCCAGCGGCTTTATACTTCTCTTTCTATAAAAAAGTACTGCCTTTACTTGTTTTTATACGGTGAAACGGCCAAGCAATTACCGCGTTCTCAGCTTGCTAGCGAGTGAAGCCAATCGAATCTTTTCGCACGGTGATCCTGATCGGTCGCTCAGCGAGAGAGAAAAGACAGCCCGGAACAAGGTCTTCTCCTTCAGTGATGACCTTACATCACATCAACCTTAGCCTGCTGCTTGGTCCGATGCAAGGACGCATGCATGAGAAACAGCGCGATTGCGACGAATGACATGATCGTACCGATCAGCAGTACAGGGGTGACGCCGCCTGAGTCAAACGATTTCCCCAGTACGAGTGGTCCCAGCAGGCGGCCAACGCTGCTGAAGCTGCCCACGACCCCTAAATAAAAGGGGGCGTTGATCCCCGTTTTTTCCGTTATAAACGTCGGGACGGTCGGCGACAGCAGCATCTCCCCCAAGGTAGACACGATCATGCCGAGGACGAGCATGTAGTAGCTGTGATGGTAAAACAGGATAAAACCGAAACCGATGCCGTAGCACACCCCGCTGCCGACGAGCTGGGCTGACAAGCTTCTGGTCACGGTCCGCTTCAGCAGGGAGGTGATCGGCTGGCCGGCAAAAATGACGATGCCATTTACAGTCCACAGCAAGCTGTACGCACTTAAATTCATTCCCTGGTCACTGATAAACGGCGCGATGCCTGCTCCCCAGAGAGCCATGGAGAACCAGATACAGGCAGAGCCCATACCGATAAAGAGGTAGATCGGATATTGCTTCAGCAGCGTAAACGCGCCTTGTTCCGTTGCGTACATACCGTTGTCCACCACCACATCCGCTTTGAGAGCGGCAGTCATCTTTCGCATGAACAGGAAGAAAAACAGCGCGAAGCCAAAGGTGCTGATGCTGTTGAACAAAAACGTGAACGAAAAGGAGTAGGCGGCGAGCAGGCCGCCGAGCGACGTACCGATCGCCATGCCGAGATTGTTGCTGACGTACACGACATTGAACAATTCCCTCCGCTTTTCCTTCCACCGAAAGCCGATGAAGGCCTGAATGGCCGGCATTGAGATGTTGTTCAACAGGCCGAGCATAGCCATGATGGCCAGGTAGATCGACCAGGAAGACGTGAAGAGAATGAGTAGCTGCGCTACACTGGCGAGCGTCAATGAGCTGACGATCATCGCCTTGGCTCCCAGGCGGTGAAACAGCGTACCGCCGATAAACTGTCCGCCGATGCCGGCAAGCGATTGCAGCATCAGGACGAAACCGGCGTCGGTCATGGAGCGATGCAGCTCGTTGTATACGTAAAGCGTAGTAAGCGGCCACATAAAGGCGCTGCCCATCGCGTTGACAAAGCTTGCCGCAATGAAGAAAAGCGCTTCTCGCGGATAGGCGGCCAACGTAGTTTTCAGGATGCCCAAAGGCTGAAAACGAGTCACATTTTCACCTAGTTTCTCGAGGAATCCACACAGTATAGCAAATAATTGCCGAAGTGGAATAAACCAAAAGTATGGAAATCGTCGGTATTTTTCGAAGGAGGATGTAACATTTTCCATGCCTGACAGTCAAATAAGCAGGGAGTGATATGTTATGAAAAAACTGTTTGCCGCCGCCATGATGAGCAGTCTTCTCCTGACTGCAGCATGTGCGCCGGTTTCGTCAAATCTTGCGACAATACCGACAGCCCAGGCACCGACGGTAACGGAACAAAACGCTGATGGAATAGGCGGAGGAGCCGATGGTGGCCCGTCTGGTTCAGCCCGGAACGCCGTGGAACCGTTTGACTACATGAAGCTGCAGGAGCCCGTACTCATTCGCCTCGATGAGGATCACCGGCTGACAGCACCGATACAAACCATCGTAGCCCCGAGGAAGACCGCGTACAGTCTCTTTTTCCGTGAACCGATGAACAAAAGCTCGGTGGAAGCAGCGCTGCGGGCCAACCTCAACAAGCGAACGGATCCAAGTGAAAAGCAGCAGCCCCCGAGTATCCTGTCATTCGACTGGGTCGATGAACAGTATGCCAAGCTGACGGTAGACCCGCTAGCGAACCGCGAGCCCGACAGTTACTACCTGGGAGAGTACGAATTATCCATTGATGGGGCCAAGACGAAATCAGGCAAGGAAGTGAGCCAGACCCCTGCCTTTCATGCGGTCCTGGATGATCCGCGCAGCCTCTGGCGAATATCGACCGAAACCGGGGCAGCGGAAAAGCTCGACCTGCCAGATACACTGTATACCCAGAGTACGTTTATCGGCAAAGACCGGCAAATGCTGCTGCTGCAACGCTTTAAGGAAACATGTCAATGCGATGCCCTGACAGAAAAGATTCAAGCCATCTACGATTTTACCACACGACAAGTTACCCCGTTTCCCTTTGAGATTTCCGATCAGTATCGCGGCCAAGGGTCATTTATAGCGGACAGCAGAGGATTTTTTTATCCGCTCACGGCACAGACGAAAGCGTATGTAACGCCTGATTCAGTGCGCATTGACATTCCGGAATTTGTCCACGGCGCATCTTTTAGCAAGGATTACAAGCGGGTGCTGATAGCAGCAGGCGATGCTGAACAGAAAAAGGGGTTTGATTTTATCATCTATGACCTCGCTACCAAGAAACAGACCAAATATCCGGCAGCCCTACCCTATTATGCAGAAGAGAGCATGGTGACATCACAAATATTCCCCATCGCTTTTGCGGACAACGGGAAGCAGGTAGTCATTCCGATGATGAATCCTGATGATGTAACGCCCAGGTGGCTGACATACTCCTGGGACACGCAAAAAATAAGTGAGGTTTCCTCCATTTTGCCTCCCGAGGAACTGTGGAGCTTTAGCCTTTCACCGAGCGGCAAGTACCAAATCGTAAACAACGAACAAATATACCAGGACAGTCGGCTGATTTCGCGTCTCCCCTACAAATCGGCCGGGGAGTGGATGCCGCAAAGCGACCGGTACGTATACCAGCACAGTTCCGCCGACAGTCCGCTGACGAACTTGAGCATCGTCGATCTGCAAACAGGACAGACGAAGCCCATTGTCTCCAATCTGGAAGCGCCTATCCGGTTCGTCGGCGCTGACCCGAGTGAAAAATGGGTCTATGTGTTTGCCGATGCATGGCGTACCGCGCTGAAGTGATGCTGCATAAATAGGTGCATATACTACGGACATTCGACCAATCCACTTCCCTCTTTTAAACATAGAGTAAAGGGAGTAGCCATAGAAGAGGAGGAGAATGGATGGATATCAACAAGTTAATTAATATCGCCAGATCAGTGCCGAAAGAAAAGCTGAAGACGGATGCCGGTCTGCGAGAAGTCATTCGCGACATTAGCAGGCAAGCCGGGAAAAACCTTTCCAGCCGCGAGATTGACATGTATACAGAAACGTTCCGCAAGATGTCCAGGACGGAGAGCGTCGGCAGTTTAATGAATAAGCTCTCCAAAAAAGGCGTCAAAGACAGCGATTTAGACAAAATCAAGAAGCGTTTTAAAAAATAGGGGTGAGGGAGATAGCGACCAAAAAGAAGAAACCATCTCCTTCCTATGCCGCTTCACTGAAAGAGCTGAAAGATGCCGTTACCCGAATGTCTGAAGCCACTCAATACTCCAGTGAACAAGTAACGAGGGAATTAGCCTCAATCCGGCAGGATATGAGCGAAATGAAAACAGCGATTACACGCGCGAAGGAGCGCCGCTCACGCCCTTTTCGCAGTGGACTGTTTTCGCGCAAAAACAAGCCAGAGAAGGAAGAGATTGCGCTGCCAACCAACAAGGGATTAATTCCGCTGGAAGATCTGCTGCCTTTGCTGCCGCAGTTGAGCGGGATGATTCCTCAGTTGAAAAGCCCTAAGGTAGCGGAGACGATGAAGCTTCTTGCCAATCCGGCAGTTATCTCCATGATCCAACAATTCATCAATAACGGCGGTCTTGCTCGACTCCCGATCGTACAGAACAAAGGAAGAACACTTCGATAAAGGAGTGGTCTTCTTTTTTGTTAAAAACGCTTCGACGCTTTTTGACACGAAATATCTACAAAAAACAAAAACTTTCGCGGACATGCTTCGTCTAAAATGGTAGAGGTCTAACTGTCATGCCCAGGGGATTGACAGAACATCACGAGTAAGGGAGGACAGAGATGAAGAAGGTTTTTGCATCACTGATCATGTTGTTCGCATTTCTTTGTACGCTGCCGACACTCACAATGGCAGCGGCCAACGCGCAAGCTGCAGGCCAGGTGAAGCTGATCATCGAGGGGAAAGCTGTCGAACCGGACGTTCCACCGCTCCTCGAAAATGGTCGTACGCTCGTGCCGATCCGGGTCGTTGCCGAAGAAATGGGAGCAAATGTTTCATGGAATCAAGCAACGCGGACGGCCACGATCGAACGTGACCAAAAGCAGATCGTTCTTCAGCTGGGCAATACCAAAGCGAAGAAAAACAATCAGGAAGTAGCGCTTGACGTTCCGCCGAAATTGCAAGACAATCGGATGCTTCTGCCGTTGCGGTTTGTCGGGGAAGCGCTGGATTCGCTGATCGGCTGGGACAGTGGGTCGCGCACGGTCGTGGTGAACGGCGGGCCGCAGGTCAAAGTAAATGGCAAATGGATGGATCCGCAGCCAAAGTCGTTCAAAATGGACGGTACGCTATACGTTGCGGCGGATCCCGTCGCCGAGAGTTTTGGGCTCAAACAGAAGCTTGCCAATACGCCGGCCACTTCAATCAAAACGATCGACTCGACATCCTATATGTCGGTAGAACAACTCGCGAAGCTGATCGACGGGGAAATCGACTGGAATCCGGATGACAATCAGGTCACGATTGAGCGGGCGAATGAGTTCACGGGATTCTCTTTAGACGGGGACAAGCTCATCGTCAAAACAGCAAAACCCGTTTCACCCAATCATTTTACGATGGATTCGCCACGGCGGATTGTGCTTGATCTACCGCAAACAACGCTATCCGAAAAAATGAAGGATGCGTTGCAGCAGGCGGAAAAGCTGGCAGTTTCCGGGAAAGCGCAGGACGCGGCAACAGACGAGCAGGATACGGCAGGCGCACCGGAAAACTTGATAGAAGCGCTGGACGATCCGGGAAGCGAGCAGGAACTTTCCCCGCCGAGTGAGGAAAAGCCGTTGGTTACCGACATTCGCTACAGTCAATACCAATCGTCTCCTGATACTGTCCGGGTCGTGCTGGAGCTGAGCAGAAAGAGCAAGTACACCATAACCGAAATAGCCGATGGGTTCGAGGTAGCGCTGGCGCCCGTTCCGTTAAAGACCGGCTATCTGATCGTCATCGATGCCGGGCACGGCGGAAAAGATCAAGGGGCCAAAGGAATTGCCGGCAACCTGGAAAAGGATTTTAACCTTGCTGTTGCCAACCGGGTCGTGGAGTTGTTGAAGCAATATCCGAAGTTCCAGGTCATCGCGACGCGCTCGACCGATGTCTATCTGACCTTGCAGGAACGTGTCGATATAGCCAATGAAGCGGATGCTGATTTGTTTTTGTCGATACATGCCAACAGCTTTACCCCGACTTCGCGAGGGACTGAGACGTTTTATTACAATGCCAACAGCAAGGATTTGGCCACGATTGTTCATCGGCACTTGGTTGGAGCCACCCAATTTCCTGATCGCAAAGTACAGACACAGCCGTTTTACGTGATAAAATACACAAAGATGCCTGCTGTATTAACAGAGACAGGGTTCTTGACAAACGAAATGGAAAACAAACAGCTTGTCTCCCCCGAATTTCAGGATAAAGTGGCAAAAGCGTTAGTCGCAGCTATTCGGGAATACTATGAGAATGGCTTCTAATCGTAGGGGGTGATCGTAATGAGACGAATTGTTCTGGGCTTCGTGCTTGTATGCTTGGTGATGGCACTGGCCGCTTGCGGAAGCAAACCGACGGAATCCAATCAGGGAAATGGCGGACAAGCCAATTCCAAGCCGCCAGAGACGACGACGAAAGTGCTGTTGTACTACTCTAATTCCGATTTGACCGCAATCGAAAAAGAAGAGCGGGAGATTACATACCAGAATGAATCGGAAAAGTACGAGAAGGCGATGAAGGAGCTGGGCAAAGCGACTGAGCAAGGACACGAGCCGCTGTGGGCGAACTTTGCTTACCATTCCATCAAACTGGAGAATGGACAGCTGACGATAGACGCCGATAGCAACAATCAATACCAATTCGGGTCCAGCGGTGAAGCGATGGCGATTGAAGTCTTGCGGATGACCATGTTCCAGTTCCCGGAAGTATCGAAGATTTCCATTCTGGTCGACGGTGAGCCTGCCGAATCGCTCATGGGGCATGTGGACATCAGCAAGCCGTTGGAACGATCGCCGCTGTAAGCTCGTTAAACTGAATACGTGAATGAGTGAACCCGAGAGGATGCTCGTTCGGCCCGACTGGCGGCTGAGCGGACATCCTCTTTTTTTTCCACCAATGAAGCCACAAAAATAAGTTCTTTCCGCACCTTAACAAAAAAGGACGCAACATTAACAATTTCTTAATATGTCCTTCATTTCCCCTCAATCCTTACCAAGTAGGATAAGTAGTGTCAAGGCAGAATGAAATAATCATTTTTAAGGGGGCTTTACCTTGAAGAAGTTGTCATCCGTTTTTATGGCATGTGTACTATCTGTTGGTTTGCTGTTGACAGGATGCGGTACTGGCGGCAACAACGCACAGCCGAGCGCACCTGCAAACCAGGAACCTGCTACACAAGCTCCAGCTTCAACACCTGAACAAACGCCGGCTGCAGAACCGGCCAAACCAGGAGCGCCAATCACTGCGGTTGGATCGACAGCATTACAGCCATTGGTCGAGCAAGCTGCCAAAGACTTCATGGCCAAAAACGCCGGTGCACAAATTCAAGTACAGGGCGGAGGAAGCGGTACGGGTCTGAGCCAAGTAGCGAACGGAGCAGCGGTCATCGGCAACTCTGACATCTTCGCGGAAGAGAAAAAAGGTATTCCTGCTAATGAACTGGTTGATCATAAAGTAGCTGTTGTCGGCATGGTAGCAGCGGTAAGTCCCAAGGTTGGGGTAGATAATCTGACAAAGAAACAATTGATTGATATCTTTACGGGCAAAATCAAAAACTGGAAAGAAGTTGGCGGCGCCGATTTGAAAGTCACTTTGGTCAATCGTCCGAAGAGCTCCGGTACGCGCGCTGTGTTCCACCAATTCGCTTTGGACGGAAACGACGAAGCAGAAGGCATTACAGAGGATTCCAGCGGTACTGTACGCAAAATCATCGCTGAAACACCCGGTGCGATTGGATACCTGGCACTCTCGTACATCAACGATACAGTTAAAGCCGTGAAGCTTGACGGTACAGAAGCAACGAAAGAAACGATCGTAAACAACACGTATCCGGTGTGGGCTTATGAACACATGTATACAAAAGGTGAAGCAGTCGATACGGCAAAAGCGTTCATTGACTACATTCTTACAGAAGACGTGCAAAAGAAAACAGTCGTGGACCTCGGCTTTATCCCTGTAACAGAAATGAAAGTAGAACGCAACGCTGAAGGAAAAGTGACACAGAAATAAGGGCCTGCTAGCATAACGGACAGTGTTAGGGGAGCGTCAAACGAGGCGCTTCCCTCAGAAAAAGAGGGGTAAACTACCCCTCATTCTGCATGTTTCAGGTAAGGGGAGGTACATTCATGAGTTATCAAGGTGTACAGGGGACAATTGCCAGTAAGGGCGCGATTGCGCAAAAAAATGTCGTTGACCAGAGCAGACAGACAGAGCTCAGGCAAAAATTGCTGCGGGTTAACAAGCATCAGCAATTCGAAAGCTACGTAGGCAGGTTGATTACGCTCTTTTCGGCAGGTCTGCTGATCGTCGTTGTCCTGTCGATTACGTATTTTATCGCTTCCAAAGGGTTGTCTACATTTTTTGTCGACAAGATCAGCATTGCCGATTTCCTCACAGGGACGAAATGGGATCCGGAAGGCGAACCTGGCTCTTACGGTGCGCTGCCGTTCATTCTCGGCTCGCTGTTCGTGACCCTTCTTGCCGCACTCATTGCAGCTCCTTTGGGAATTGGGGCCGCCATTTTCATGACAGAAATCTTCCCGCGCTTCGGGAAAAAGGTGTTGAAGCCGGTTATCGAGCTGCTTGTAGGGATTCCTTCCGTCGTATATGGCTTTATTGGTTTGACCGTGCTCGTCCCGTTTATCCGCAACCACTTTGACGTGCTCGGCTTTAGCTTGCTGGCCGGGGGAATCGTGCTGGCGATTATGATTTTGCCGACGATTACCAGCGTCGCGACTGATGCCATTGAAGCGGTGCCGCAGGATATTCGCAACGCTTCGCTCGCACTTGGCGCCACTCGCTGGCAAACGATCTGGAATGTCGTCTTGCACAGCGCGCTGCCGGGATGCCTGACGGCTACCGTGCTGGGGATGGCTCGTGCGTTCGGTGAAGCACTTGCCGTGCAGATGGTCATCGGTAACACAATCAGTCTGCCGGGATCGCTGTTAGATCCGGTCAGTACGTTAACCAGCGGCATCACGCTCAACATGGGCAATACCATCCAGGGTACGCCTTACAACAATGCGCTGTGGAGCATGGCTCTGCTGCTGCTTCTGATTTCATTCGCCTTTATTGCAGTTATTCGTATCCTCGGCAGAAAGAAGTTGATCCATAAATGAGTGCGAGAGCGAAAAATCGGTTAGCGACGATCGTCTTGACCACCATTGCGGTCGTTATCATCGGTTTGCTGGTTGGCTTGATCGGCTTTATTCTGACTCAGGGCTGGCATAAGCTGACGCTCGATTTCATCACCTCGCCGCCTGATATCGTCAATGCCGGTGGGGGGATTGCGCCACAATTGTTCAATTCGCTGTATCTCCTGGTGCTGACGATGATCATTTCATTGCCACTCGGTCTCGGTGCCGGGATTTATATGGCAGAGTATGCGCCTGACAATAAATTTACCCAGTTTATTCGCCTGTCTATCGAAGTGCTGTCTTCCCTGCCTTCGATTGTCGTCGGGCTGTTTGGCCTTTTGGTTTTTGTAACGATGACGGGCTGGGGGTACTCGCTGCTCTCAGGCGCGTTAGTGTTGACCGTGTTTAACTTGCCGTTGATGGTGCGAATTATCGAAGACGCCATCCGCAATGTTCCGCAAAACCAGAAGGAAGCAAGTATCGCACTTGGCATTACGAAGTGGAGAACCATCGTCTCCGTCGTCCTTCCCGCGGCCTTGCCAGGGATTATCACGGGGGCGATTCTGGCGTCAGGACGGATTTTTGGTGAAGCGGCAGCGTTGCTCTTCACTGCCGGTATGAGTTCGCCTGATCTCAATTTCCATGACCTGAGCATGAATAGCCCGACCTCTCCGCTCAATCCGCTGCGTCCGGCTGAGACGTTGGCCGTACACATCTGGAAAGTGAACAGCGAAGGGTTGGCGCCGGATGCGCGCGATGTAGCGAATGGGGCATCTGCGATCCTCGTCATTGCCGTCCTGGTGTTTAATGTGACAGCGAGATGGTTTGGAAAATGGATCTATCGAAAAATGACTTCAGGAGCGTAATGTCAGAGAGGACTGGTGAGTGTTCCATGCATATCACGGGAGAGAAGGATATCGTCATTCAAACCAAAGATTTATCAGTCTCTTACGGTGAGAAAAAAGCTGTAACCAATATTAATCTGGAAGTGGAACGGAATACAGTCATGGCCTTTATCGGCCCGTCCGGCTGCGGGAAGTCCACGTTTTTGCGCAGCATTAACCGCATGAATGATTTGATTCCCGGCTGTCAGGTCACAGGCACCATTGAGATAGACGGCGTTAATATAAATGATGAAGCTGTCAATATGGAAGCACTTCGCCAGGTCGTCGGAATGGTCTTTCAACGGCCTAATCCGTTTTTCAAGTCGATTTTTGAAAACATAGCCTTTGCTCCGCGCTTTCATGGCATCAAGGACAAGGCAGAGCTTGAGGGAATCGTCGAGCGGAGCTTGCGCAAGGCCGCGCTTTGGGATGAAGTGAAGGATCGGTTGCACACGTCAGCGTTGTCACTGTCAGGCGGTCAGCAGCAGCGTTTGTGCATCGCACGCGCGATTGCCGTGCAGCCATCGATCCTGCTGCTGGACGAACCGGCCTCAGCGCTGGACCCGATCTCGACGTTAAAGATAGAAGAGCTGATTACGGAATTGAAAGAGGAGTACACGATTGTCATCGTCACACACAATATGCACCAGGCGGCCAGGGTTTCCGATCAGACAGCGTTTTTCCTGATGGGCGAGCTGGTCGAGGTAAACGAGACGTCCAAGCTGTTTACGAACCCGGAGCATCAGCAGACAGGCGATTATATCAATGGGCGATTCGGATAAGCAAACACCGGCATTCCACGAGGGATGCCGGTGTTTGTTTTCGTCAGTCCGCTGTTGCTGTTGTCGCGTTGAAATATTGGATTTCCCGCTCCAGTCCTTCTACCAGTTCAAACAGCGAAGCGGAGCTGTTGGTGAATTGCTGGGAGATCGAGGCGCTTTCCTGTGTGGAAGCGACAGCCTCTTGGAAGCCGACCATTACCTGCTCGGAGGAGCGGGAAAGCTGGTCGACGTCTTGTTTGATGTTCAGGCTGCGGTTGTTGATGGAATAAGACAGGGTGCCGATTTCTTTAAAGCGCTGGGTCAGCCCTTCAATCATATCGACGATCTGGCCGAATATGTGGATCGTCGAGTCCAGCGTTTGAATGCCTTCCATCGAGGTTTTGTCCGTTTGCGACATTCGCTGGGCAACCGTGTGCAGCTTCTGCTGAAGATGGTGCAAGACGGTCCCGATTTTACCGGTGGCTTCTTCCGTTTGCTCCGACAGGGCGCGGATTTCATCGGCGACGACACCGAACCCCAGGCCGTGCTGTCCTGCCCGAGAGGCTTCAATGCGAGCGTTGAGCGAGAGGAGCTTGGTCCGCTTGGAGATTTCCATGATCCAGGCAAGAATGTCGGACACCTCTGCGATGCTTTGGCTCAATTCCTGAAAAGCGATCTGGGATTGTTTCATGTCTTCAACGATTTGTCCCATATCGGTTTGCAGCAGATTGACGGCGTCAGCGGCGTGCAGGGTCTGTTCCCTGGCGCGGTCGCTAAAGCGCGAGGCAGCTTCGATGTTGTCGTTAATCGTGCCAATTTCGGCTGTAATCCGGTCAACTGTCGTAAAAATATGGCTGATTTGCGCTTTTTGCTCGTCGATTTCTGCGGCCAGATTGTCGGTTATGGAGACGATCTCCATCTGCATCTGGTAGGAATGCACGGAGTTGTTCGAGACAGTGTTCGAAATCATTTTCACGTTTTGAATGACCGAGGAAATCCGCAAGATGATATGGGAGAGCTTGTGGCTCATCAGGTTAAAGCTTTCCGCAAGCTGGCGTATTTCGTCGTTCGTCTTGACGACAATCGTCTGAGAGAGGTCCCCGTCGCGGAATTTCTCCATTTTGAACTGAACCTCTTTGATCGGTTGGACCATTCGCCGAACGAAGAAGAATAGTCCCAGGCTGAGGATCAGCAAGCTGATGATCAGGACGATGCCGATGATCGATTGCAGTTTGTACACGTCCTGTTTGACCTCCGCTTCACTCTGGGCCACAGCAATTCCCCAGCGCAGCTTGGGATCATACACGTATGCTGCGAGATAGGTCGTTGATCCCTCTGTCAATGTACCGACACCCGATTGGCCTTGTGTAACCGCTCTGACTACGGGATTGTTTAAAGTAGGGCGGGATAGTGCGTATGTTTTATCTGGATGGGCGAGCAGTCCGCCTTTTCGGTCGACGAGGAAGACGTAACCGGTCTTGCCAATATGTATTTTTTCGACGAATTCGCTGAGCTTCGGAACAGAGACAAAGGCGACGACAACGCCTTTTAATTCATCGGCTTCCGTGTAGATCGGCAGCGAAATGGCGACTTTGGGAAATTCCGTCCTGGAGTATTGAAAGACGTCGGTGATGAACGGCTGTTTGCCGGCAACCGCTCCTTTATACCAATCGGTCTCTTCAGGCTTGTAATTGCTGTCTACGGGCGATCCGGGGTAGGTTAAGTAGCGACCGTCCGGGGTGGCCAGCTGAAGCTCGGAGATGGTTTGGTTGTTGTTGACGATATCCGTGAAGATATCAAACGTCTGTCCGGCGCTTAGCGTGCTGTGCGTGGCGATAGCGGCGTAGGTTGCCAGTATCGATATGATTTCGTCGACGCGTGAATCAACCTCTTGCAACGAGGCGTTAGAGGCTTGCAGCAGTTGTGTTTTTGCCTTCTGGTCGAGAGTCATTTCCGCCTGATAACCGATTGCGACGGCTGTGATGGCCATGATGACCAAGACGATGGAAGAAATGCCGATGATGAGTTTTTTCAGAATGGAACCCTGTTTTTTTCCCGCTTTGACTCTGAGCTGCTGGAACAAAGCGCTTTTTCTCTCTCTACGATTTATCATGGGTTCTCTCCCTTCTCCCCTTTCTCACATCTTATTGTAGGGGTGGCAAGAGGAACCGTCGATATGCTGGGGCTAAACTTTATAATACCTTAACGTTCGCGCCCGATCCGCGTCATTCTCGCTGTTTTCGCCATTTCCATACCAACAAAACGCTACAAAAACTTAATGAAATTTTTACAAAGGGTCAACAGGAGCGCAACGCTGATGCGCTATAGTATGGTTCAGGCGATTCGATGGAATTACATTCCCAATAGGGAGGAGCCAAAAGAAGTGAGCATTATTGAAGTAAGAGAGTTGAATCTGTTTTACGGAAAGCACCACGCACTGATGGATATCGCGCTGGACATTGAGAAAAACAGCGTAACTGCCTTCATTGGCCCTTCCGGCTGCGGCAAATCGACCTTTCTGCGCACGCTCAACCGGATGAATGACATGATTCAAAACGTCAAAATAACCGGTTCCGTCAAGGTATCGGATCGCGATATTTACCAGCAAAACGTGGAAGTGGAAGAACTGCGTAAAAATATCGGGATGGTTTTTCAGCATCCCAATCCCTTTCCCAGGAGCATTTATGACAATATTGCGTACGGCCCGCGGTTGCACGGGACAAATGACCGGAAACAACTGGATGAAATCGTGGAAACGAGCCTTCGTCAGTCGGCACTGTGGGACGAGGTGAAGGATAAATTAAAGCGCTCGGCATACAGCTTGTCGGGCGGCCAGCAGCAGCGGCTGTGCATCGCTCGTGCATTGGCAGTCCAGCCTGACATTTTGTTGATGGATGAGCCGACCTCCGCGCTTGATCCGATCTCGACGGCAAAGATTGAAGAGCTCATCGTCACATTAAAGGAACAGTATACAATCGTGATCGTTACCCATAACATGCAGCAGGCGAGCCGCATCTCGGATAGAACAGCATTCTTTTTAAGCGGCGAGCTGGTCGAATACGGTGCGACATCGGGAGTGTTCCAAAATCCGGTCGACAAGCGGACAGAGGATTACATTATGGGGCGGTTTGGCTAATAATCGATAGATGACAGGGTAGGCGCTTGCTCGTGAGCGGTCTACCCTTTTCATATACAGGAGATGGAACAGACGTGAGCATTGCCCTTTATGTGTAAGAACGTCATGTGCGGCTTCGCTTCTCTGTAGTAGGCGAGCCTTTGTTCACGCGTACCGGTATGGAATTCGAATTTGTGGCCGTCCGGATCGGTGAAGTAAAGCGAGCGGTTATCCCGTTCGTCACGCTGTCTGCCCGGCAGTAGGTTGACGTTCAGAGCGATCAATTTCTGTTCGAGTGCGTCGAATTCTTCCTCGCTGACAGAAAAGGCGATGTGCGTGTAGGAGTGGTGGATATCATTGCGTGAAATATCTGCCTCCACATTCAGCGCCAGCCACAGCCCATCGAGGTCAAAATAGGCCAGGGAATGCCCCTTTACGAGCAGCGTTGCGCCAAATACTTGTTCATAAAAGGCGATGGACGCATCCAGATCGGAAACGGAAAAAAGCAAGTGGTTGATTTTCATTCATTTCTCCTCCGTGCAGGGGAATTTTTTTATAGGTATAACCGAAAGTATACCGTTTTTGTTGAATGCAGTGCAGCAGGAGGTCTCGAATGAGCGATCGAGAATAGTCCTTCATTTTGTGGAAAAAATAGGATTGTCTTACATTTATGTCTATCCATAAAAAGGAGGTAGCTCATTGTGTGGCAAGGATGGCCGTTAGAACGGATACTGTTTATTTTTGTAGGATTAGCGTTTGCTCTGATTTTCGTTCAGGTGACGATGTTTCACTCACGCCAGAACTTTCGTCATTGGGCGATGTGGGTTCCCGTCATTGAAACACCGATTTTTGCCGTACTTGCCTTGGTCCTTGGCTTTTATCAGCCGGCCTGGTTGCGTACGGTTTTTGCCATTTTGATGTGGGTTGGTTTGGCCGGAGGGATCTATGGTGCGTATATGCATACAGTCGGCGTCGGACAGCGGGTTGGCGGGTTTTCTCAAGGTCAAAACTTCCTCGTCGGCCCGCCGATCATTCTTCCGCTGATGATCAGCGCCATCAGCGCATTAGGTCTCGTAGCGCTGTTCTGGGGGTGAGACGAGCATGACAACGAATACACATTATCCCAACTACGACGTCTGGGATCAAAATGCCGAGTGGGATCCGCATACGCGGAAGATCGTCGGTAAGCGGCGTACGGCCAAGCTGGCCCATCAGTTTTTCTCCTATGAAGAGGGGCTGTTGCTGCAAAGCATCGTGGAGCTGCTCGTCGATGATCATCGCCTGGAGGTGCTCAGCTTCATTATGGAGCATCTCGATCAATCGCTGGCCTATCCGGTCGGAGAAGGGCAGCGCAAGGCAGGTCTGCCGCCAAAGCCGCAGCTCATTCGCAAAGGTCTCAGCGGGCTGGAGGAAGCCAGTCTTGCAACGTACGGATTAGGGTTTCTCGGGCTGCACAAGGGACAGCAGGAAGAGCTGCTGGCAGCGATCGAAGCAGGCACGGCAGCACGTTCCATGGCATGGAGCGTCGCCCCGCAAAAAGATTTCTTTAAAGAGCTGCTGCATGACATTGTCAGCGCCTATTACTCGCATCCGCTCGTCTGGTCGGATATTGGCTATGGCGGACCCGCTTATCCGCGTGGATACGTGCGAGTGGAGAAGGGCTTAACAGACCCGTGGGAGGCGAAGCGAGATGGAAAATAACGATGCTGTTACACATCACAGCGACCACTACGCGGGTCATCGTTCCAAAGACCTGAACAAGCGAAAGTACGCCGATGGGGCGGATGTCTGTATCGTCGGCGCTGGTGCGGCCGGCAGCGTCCTCGCTTATGAGC
>CAMIVR010000133.1 GCA_946402065.1 uncultured Brevibacillus sp.
GCTTTGTACGGGATATCCGTTTTTGAAACCAGCCGAGTTTCTTGTTGCGAAGGCGATAGAGGGAACGCAAGGCTTTCCCGGTGAGGATCAGGTGGTGCTGTCCGTCGGATAAGGCTAGCGCATGAATCTCGCCCGGATCCCCGCCGGCTACCCCTGCTCCTGTCACCTGCTCCCGTTTGGGCTGTTCCAGCGCCAGATGGAGCCAGTAGCGATCTCCATGCCAGACAATCTCCGCGTGTTTGATTGCGGACGGATCGATGTGGGTGGGACGTTTCACCACCAAAGCCTGCTCTTATATCCGCCTAAAGCTGCCAGCATGGCAATTTGATGCCCCATGGAACCCGCACCAATTACCGTTATTTTTCTTACTGTCATTTTTCATCATCCCCTTTGTCATCCCTCAATCCAGCCGTTCTATAATCGTTGCATTTGCCATACCATATCCTTCGCACATGGTTAGTAATCCATATTTTCCACCTGTTCGTTCAAGCTCATGCATCATCGTTGTCATAAGTCGTGCACCACTTGCTCCTAACGGATGACCAAGTGCAATTGCTCCGCCATTTGGATTTACTTTTTGTTTATCTGCCCCAGTTTCTTTTAACCACGCTAAAACTACAGGTGCAAAAGCTTCATTTACTTCAAAATGATCAATCTCGTTCACCGTTACTCCTGCTTTTTTTAATGCACGTTCTGTTGCAGGAATCGGGCCTGTCAGCATAAGCGTCGGATCGGAACCAACTACTGTACGTGAAATAATTGTAAACCTCGGTTTCATTCCCAGTTCTTCAGCTTTTTTTCGAGACATCAACAAAATAGCTGCTGCTCCATCACTAATCGGACTAGAGTTCCCTGGATGAATTGTCCCATATTGGCGGAAAGAGGGTTTTAGTTGCTGTAAAATCTCCAGAGTTGTTTCTCTGCGTGGTCCTTCATCTGTATGAATCATTGCGCCATCAAGAGTAGTCACAGGCATGATCTCACGGTTAAATCGCCCTTCGTCTTGTGCCCGAATTGCCTTCACATGACTTTCATAAGCAAATTGATCCAATTCTTTACGCGACAAGTTCCATTTTTCAACGATTCTCTCTGCTGACTCACCTTGATGAACGATTTCATACTGATTCGTCAATTTTTCACTTATTTTCGCCCCTTGCAAACTCGAAAACATCGGAACTCTTGTCATGTTTTCGACACCAGCTGCGATTACGATATCCATATCCCCCGCTACTATCGCCTGAGCAGCAAAATGGATCGCTTGTTGACTTGAGCCACATTGTCGATCGATTGTCGTTCCCGGTACATGCGTTGGGAATCCGGCAATCAATGATGCGATTCTTCCGATATCCCCTGCTTGCTCTCCTACCTGCGATACACACCCCATTATTACATCTTCTATTAAATGAGGATCGACATTCGCTCTTTTTACTACTTCTTTTAAAACCTCTGCTGCTAGCTCGTCTGGGCGGAAATCCTTTAAAATGCCTCCTCTTCTTCCAATAGGCGTACGTACGGCTTCAACAATGACAACTTCACTCATTCTATCCCTCCTGAGATTCGTCATTTCCAAGATTTTTCTTCAGTATTTTTCCGCTAGATGTTTTTGGTAACGCTGTTCTAAAATAAATTTTTGCTGGGACTTTATAAGGTGCGAGATGTTGTTTACAATAAGCCAGAATATTTTCTTCAGAAATGTTCTCTTTTGTGACAATGTACGCAATAACCTTTTGCCCGTAATTTTCATCTGCTTCCCCCATTACACCCGCTTCTATAACCAAATCATGCGTATACAACACTTCTTCTACTTCTCTTGGATACACATTGTAACCACCAACAATAATCAAGTCTTTTTTTCGATCAACAATTGTGATATACCCATCCTCATCCTTTCGAGCAAGGTCTCCAGTATAAAGCCACCCATCTCGGAGGGTTGTTTTCGTTTCTTCTGGCATCTGATAATAACCTTTAAAAATATTTGGCCCTCTACAAATAAGCTCTCCTACCTCACCAACACCGACATCTTCTCCGTTATCATTGACAATACGTGTTTCAATTCCTTCAATGGCATAGCCAACGGTTCCAGCTTTGATCGTACCGTGACGCGGGTTTAGTGTAACAACACCTGCTCCTTCTGAAATACCGTATCCTTCCTGAATCGTTATATTGAAATCTTTTTGGAAGTTTTCAAGTATCGCAACAGGTAAAGAAGCCCCACCTGATGCACAATGTGTAATCGTTGAAAACGTTTTTGGATTTTCTTTTAAATAATGATAGATAAAGTTATACATGGTTGGAACGCCCCCGAAAAACGTTACCTTATGTTCTTCAATTAAACGCAGAAAATCTTTTGGACTAAATTGACGCATAATCACCATCTTTGTTCGTTTCACGATTGGCATATTGACACATACAGTTAAAGCAAATATATGAAACATCGGTAATGCCACAATGACAATGTCACTTTCATCCACATCGAGTGCATTCCCTGTAGCTACGGCATTTCGATACAAATTTTCATGAGTCAGCATTGCCCCTTTAGGTTTCCCGGTCGTTCCGGATGTATATAAAATGACAGCTGTTTCATCCTTATCCATTGAGACCGGCGAAAATTGACCAGTGCCAACTTTTAAAAGACGGCTAAAAGCTTCTTCGTTCATTGCATAAACATGCTTGATAGAAGGAACTTCTTCTTGTAATTCAGCAATAATTGGCAATACCTGCGGAATTGTCAACACGCACTTAACATTGGCATTTTGTAAAATATAGCGGATTTCATTTTTCGTATAAGTTGGATTTATCGGAATGACAATACCTCCCATTTTCCATATCCCATACAAAACCTCAATGAACTCCACGCTATTGCCCATGATCATGACAAAATGATCCCCTTTTTTCAATCCTGCGTTCGTCAAATTTTGGGCCACATTATTAGCGTGAGCATTTACTTGCTGGAAAGTACCTTCTCTATTATCAAAAGAATAAGCAATCTTATTTGAACTTTCAGCCGCTTTTTCCAGTTCATGTGACAACAAAGACATCTTTCACTTCAACTCCCGTTCGTTTTTTCTAACACGTCGCAATTTTCAGTCATTTTTCATTATAGCAATATTTAACGTTGATGTAAAGTAATTAACGTTTATATCAGATTATGAAAAAAATTGCAGCTATCGTATAAAGGAAAGACAAAAGACAATAGGGATTGCCCTATTGCCTTCTGCACTTTAAGGATTTAATTTTTTATATTGGGTTTCAGCTTCTTTTATCGCTTTCAAGAGGTCCTCTTCAAGTTTTTGTAATTCTGTCATACGCATACGAACATTTTGCAAATGTTGATATGCCATTTTGATGCCCTCTTCATATTGAGCTTTTTGCGTAGGATCTATTTCATATAGCTCAAATAAAGACAAGATTTCCTCTAAAGTAAACCCAAGCATTTTGGCACGTAAAATCATCTTAATTCGTGCTCGGTCTTTCTTGGAGTACAATCTGTGATTTCCAGATGTTCGTTTTGGGGAAAGCAGTCCCAATTCTTCGTAATAGCGGATCGAGCGAGCACTAATATCAAATTGATTTACTAAATCAGATATCGAATACCCGGTTTCGTTATTCCAATTCTCTTCGATAGTAATCACCTCGAAACCTAGTATAAATCAAATTGATAAATAACGTAAAATCGAAAACGATTCGCTATTAATTTCACAAGACACCAATATCGCATATTAGAAAACTTGACTACGCCAAAGGCTTGGCGCAGCCAAGTTTTCTAATTCTTTGCAGTCTTCTTCAAATACGCTCGCCACGTAATCGCCCACTGGTCGGGATCGTCAAACACCGACTCGTCAATGCGATGGACGACGCTGGCATGGGGGGCCGTTTTGACGATCTCCGGCTGCTCATACGCCTCTTGGGCAATGCGGGCAAGCGCATGGACATACTCATCCAGCTCTTGCCTGGAATACGATTCGGTCGGCTCCAGGGTAAATGGCTGCGGGATGACGTACGGGTGATGGCTGGTCCAGTAATGGTGGCCAAAGTCAGCCATGCGCCGCTGGACATCTTCCGTCGTGACGCCGGTCTCCTGCGTCAACTGCTCCCAGGTGTAGCGGACCTGCTCGAGACGTCTGCCTTTGATGTACGGTGCGTCTGCGCCGCGAATCTGCATGATTTTGTGGTACAGGTAGTTGTTGTTCAAGACGGCGACCCTGGACACTTCCAGCAAGCCGTCTGCCCCCAGGCTGCGAATCCAGGCGTAAGCCCGCAAAACCGCCGGCGGTACGCCGTAGAAGCTGCGTACTTTGCCGATGCTGTGGGCCAGGTCGCGCTTGTAGAAGTACCGTTCACCGTCAAAATCGACGATCGGACCCGGCAGGAAGTCCTCCAGCTCCTTGGACACTCCGAGCGCCCCCGTAGCCGGGCCGCCGCAGGCATGGGGAATGGAAAACGTCTTGTGCAGATTGAAGAAGCACATGTCAAAGCCGGCTTCTCTCGCGCGGGTAATGCCCAACAGCCCATTGGCGTTGGCCTGATCGTAGTAGCAAATGCCTCCCGCTGCGTGCACGATGTCCGTGAATTCCTTGATCCGCGGATTGTAGATTCCGGTATCCTCCGGGTTGGCGACAACAAATCCGGCCGTGCGGGGTGATACGACTCGTTTCAGCTCCTCCAGATCGGGGTAACCGTCCTGGTCTGGATAGAGCGTGATGATTTTAAAGCCCTTGACCACTGCCGTAGCCGATTGCGACGGATGGGAGAAAATCGTCGTAATGATCTCGTCGCGCTGCTCGCCCTCGCCGCGCGATGCGTGGTAGGCGCGAACGATGGAAGCCATCGCAAACAGCGCTTGCGTTCCGCTGCCCGGCTGGAAAGAGAAGCGGTCCATGCCGGAGATTTCGCGCATCATGAGGTCGAGCTTGTAGGTAATCTCCATCATTCCCTGCGTGGTTGATTCGTCCTGCAGCGGATGCAGCTCGGACATTTTCGGCGAGTGGGCGAACTTTTCATTGACCTTCGGCGAGTACTTCATCGTGCAGGTGCCCTGGCCCATTTCCACGTTGAAGTCGGCCCCCAGCGTCTCCTGGGAAATCCGCAAATAGTGGCGCAGCACGCGCATTTGGCCAATCTCCGGCAGGTTCGGCAGGCTTTTTCGGGCCAGTCCGGCAGGGATGGCCGAGACACCATCGCCAACAGCGGCGACAATTGCCTCATCGACTGGTGGCACTTCTACACCTTTTTCCCCTGGCTGGTGCAGCTCAAATATGACAGGTTCGTCCCATTTCGCTTGGTGAAATCGGCGAACGGGTTGATTGCGAACGATCCGTTTCATCTCTTCATCGGCTCCTTTTTCCCCGTGTTCTGTTACCGTACAAGGGCGTCAGCTCGTCGCTACTGGGCAAGATTGATCCGCCCTTTCGCTCACAGCTAACCCTTTTTGTGCACATTTTCTTATGCATTCATTTATCCGTTAAGGTAGCGCTGTCGTGCCATGCCGACACTAGAGGCACTGTTTGAACCATGCCCCTAAGCGTCTGTGCAGAATCATCAGTTTGGCTAGCACTCTGCTCGTTATCGGTTTGCGCAGCCTACAGGCACGCACGAATCGCTTCCACCAGTCTGTCGATGTCCTCCTTGCTATGCACCTCAGTCACCGCGAACAGCGCACTCTGCCCTAATTCCGGGAAGCTCTGCGACATGTCAACACCGCCAAAAATGCCTTTGGCCAGCAATACCTGATTGATGTCCTTCACGCTCTTGCCTGTTTCGGTAAAATTGACGAGCACTTCTTTGAAAAACGCGCTCTGGAACACACAGCGAACACCTGGCAGGGCAGCGAGCTGCATGGCGGCGTATTGCGCACGCTGCATGATGCCCTGACCGAGCTCCTGCATGCCATACGGCCCCATCAAGCTGAGATACACGCCTGCCGTGATTCCCCAGAGCGCAGTTTGCGTACCGACCGACTCCTTGCCTTTTTCCCGATCCGCAAAGGACGTCCGCTCATACGCTACATCGCCAAAACCGTATTCTCCTTCGACCTCGGTCGGGGCAATGCCAAACAGTCGCGACGGATATTCCATAACAAAGGTCGGATCGTCGTGGGTGGCGATAAAACCGGATTGTCCTCCGCCGTAGTGCATGTGGACACCGAGCGGCTGCAAATCGCCGCAGACGATGTCCGCTCCGTAGTGGCATGGCGGCGCCAGCACGCCGAGCGAGCTCGGGTCGACGCCGACGACGCAGAGTGCACCTGCCTGATGGGCGAGATCGGCGATTGCTTGACCGTTCGCTTCCAGCACGCCGAGGAAGCTGGGATTTTCAAAGTAGACCGCTGCCGTATTGGCAGTAAGCTTGTTCTGCAAATCGCTTAGATCGAGCAGCCCCGTGCCATCCTCATAATCGACGAGCGTAACCGTAAGATCCGGCGACGTGTAGTTTTTGATGATCAGCAATTTGTCCGGTGAAATATTGCGCGGCAACAGCAGCTCCGTGCGCTTCGTAATCCGCGCTGCCATGCGTAGCGACGTGGCTGCAGCCTGTGCCCAGTCAAACGTCGGGACATTGACCACATCCATGTCAACCAGCTCAGCGACGAGGCTCTGGTACTCAAATAAGGCCTGAAAGCGTCCATGGTCCTCGTACGGCTCACCTGCATACGCAGTCAGAAACTCCGCCCGCGAATTGACTTCATCACAGACCGCCGGAATAAAATGCTGCCAGCAGCCCGCTCCCAGAAAGCTGAGATGCTCGCTCGTCGGCTGATTTTTGCCGAGCAGCTTTTCCACATGCCGCTGCAATTCGTATTCCGTCATCGCAGGCGGTAAATCCATTGGTTTTTGCAGACGCAGCTCGGCCGGAATATCGGCGTAAAGCTCATCAATATCAGCGACGCCAATTTCCTTGAGCATGGCTGCCTGTACGTCTGGCACTGAATTGGGAATATAGGGATGGACTGTACGAACAGTAGATTTCATAGCGTCAATTCCTCCATTTTCGATTGATTAGGCAAGGCCGCCGCCATCGACAACCAGCACTGAGCCTGTCACCCACGTCGACAAATCACTGGCAAAAAACAGGACGGCATTGGCGATGTCGCGCGGCGAACCCAACCGCTCTAGCGGCCGCCCTGTCGCCGAGGAGACGAGAAAGGCTCCCTCTTCCTGTTGGAGCTGGCGTGCTTCTTCACGCAACAGCGGCGTATCGGTATCGCCCGGGCAGACGCAGTTGACGCGAATGTTGTCTTTGCCATGGTCGATGGCCATCGCCTTGGTCAAATTGACAACGCCGGCCTTGGCGGCACAATACGCAGCCGCTCTGTCTCCGCCCTTGATGCCCCAGCCCGAGCCCGTGTTGATAATGCTGCCGCCACCACTCTTGACCATGGCAGGGATGGCGAATTTAGACAAATTGTAGGCGCCTTTTAACGACACATTGATGACGATGTCCCAGTCGCTTTCTGCAAGCTCAACGACGGTCTGCCGCCGGATGACTCCGGCATTGTTAAACAGGACATCGAGATGGCCGAATGTTTCGAACACTCGATTGACAACGTCTTGACATTCGCTTTGCGATGTCACATCGCACAGATAAAATTCGGCTTTGCCGCCATTGTTGACAATCCTGTCAACGGCCTGCTGCCCCTGATCGGCATTGATGTCAAGCAGCATGACCTGTGCCCCGAACTCCGCCAATCGCTCTGCCGCGGCCAGGCCGATCCCTGAGGCGCCACCAGTCACCAGTGCAACTTTTTCCTCCAGATTAAACACTCCAGATTGCATCGTCGGTAGTCCCTCCCCTGTTTCAGCAGCAAGCTGATGGATTATACACATTCGTCCGCTCGCTGATGACAAAACAACAAAGCAAGGATCATGCCACCCTCCAACGGTATGCTCTTGCGTCGGCGTATTTTCCGTCAAAATCGCTTCGCTGACCGCCTCCCCAGCCTTTGCTCTATCATCCGTGCCTTTTTTCTGCAGTCGCCTACCCCGATGTTGTTGTCAATTCTGACAAATGCGCTGTCAAATCTGTCGAGTTCCGTGGGGAACAGTGGTGCATCCTCTGCCCAATCTGTATACTTTAACTAGATACTGTACGAAACGGACGCCAGCAGTCCGTTGGCGCGCTTGCTTTGCGAATCGAGAACCGGCTTGCCTGCCAACACAATTAAGCACTTCAGATGCAGAATGGGGAGAGAACCACATGGAACACTTACTGAACAAAGGTGTAAGACAGATGCAATTCTCTGGAATCAGAAGAATTGCCAATATGATTGTCGACTATCCGGACGCGATCAACCTGACATTGGGCCAGCCCGATTTTTTGACTCCTGAGCATATTAAACAAGCGGGCATCGCAGCCATCCAAAACAACAAGACGACCTATACGCAAAATCCCGGGCTGCTCGATTTGCGCAGAGCAGCAGCCAACTTCATGCAGCAAAAATACAAGCTGACCTACCGTCCCGAGGACGAAATCATTGTCACGACAGGCGCCAGTCAAGCGATTGACATCACCCTGCGAACGATTCTTGAGCCAGGCTGCGAAGTGATTTTGCCTTCCCCCGTCTACCCCGGCTACGTCCCGCTGATCCAGTTAGCCGGAGCGATCCCTGTCCTGATCGATACATCCAACAACGGTTTCGTCTTGACTGCGGAGATGATTAAAGAAAAACTGACTGACAGGACGCGCTGTGTCTTGCTGCCGTATCCATCAAATCCGGTCGGTACCATACTGGATGAACAACACATCCGCGAGATTGCCGAGCTGCTTAAGGATAAGGAAATCTTTGTCGTATCTGATGAAATTTACAGTGAGCTTACGTATGGCAAACCCCATGTCTCGATTGCTTCCATCCCGGAAATGCGCGAAAAGACGATCGTCATTAATGGCTTGTCCAAATCGCACTCCATGACCGGCTGGCGGATCGGTCTGACGTGTGCACCCGCGTACATCAGCAAGGAAATGGTCAAGCTTCATCTCTACAGTGCCACCTGTGCCAGCACAATCAGCCAGTATGCTGCACTTGAGGCCTGGACCAATGGACTTGACGATCCTGCCATCATGCGCAACGAGTATGAAAAGCGCCGTGACTACGTCTACGACCGCTTGGTTTCCATGGGCCTGGATGTGGTCAAGCCGGAGGGTGCTTTCTACATCTTCCCTTCGATTCGCCGGACAAATATGAAATCGTTCGACTTCGCCGTTGAGCTGCTGAAAACCGGAGGCGTGGCTGTCATCCCTGGCGATGCGTTTTCTCCCGAGGGGGAAGGATTTATTCGCATTTCTTACGCCTATTCGTTGGATACGCTGGCGGAGGGGTTAAACCGAATTGAACGGTTTATTGAGAGGTTGTAATTTACTTTCTCTGCTACGGGAGGAAAATAATGTTGAATGGCTCTATCAAAACAATGCGAAAGCTGATCGGGCATGAACGCTAGTAACGGTTGGCTGTGGAGCAATCATTGAGGATCGCTTTGGCCGTATTCTGCTGCAGCGAAAAATAGACATTTGGGGCATTCCCGGAGGTCTGCTGGAATCGGCGAAGTTTTCGAGGAGACAAATCTCTCACGTTCTGAAAAACCCAAAAAGTTGTAGGGCCGTGCTGGTGAACTGGACCCCGAGGATCTCAAACGACAGACACTTCGCTGCTTTGAGCCCAAAAATCCGTAGGCACCACACGAAGTTATCCACAACCGCCGAAGCCCTTGTCCTGAATGGGCTCACGGCGGTTTGTGAATCTGCGGACTGTCGAAGCCGGGTTTACAATTTCACGCATATACACTCACAATTGTTCTCTCCCCTCTCTATGGTGTTTGTTTGGAATATCAATTTCATTAGCCGAATTATGTAATCTTAATAACTCTCCGGGAATTATGTATATGCACAATATTATTGAAGCTTGCCAACGAACCTTGTACATCTGCGCGATTTGCTCAGCAGTGATCTGCATCAGGTCTGGACGACTCGGATTTCTCGACGGTACCTCTGCTGCATTGCTCGAAAAGCTGGAATAGTGAGCCTGAATGAAGCCACAGGATTGAGCGTAGTCAGCTCCTGCTCGGTAACCATTCCATTGTTGATGGGCAGCTGCGCACCAATATTGCAACAAGTCGTACACGGTAAATTTACGAGCTTTGTCTTCATAGCCGATCATTTGCACAATTGATTTGACTTCATCAGGGCTCAGAATGGATTGAAGGATGGATAGGATCGTGATACATTTTTTTGAGATCGTCTCCTTCTTGAATCGGTTTGGTGGTACAAACGATTCTACAGAAAAGGCGATCTTTTTCTACCATTTAATGGCTAATCTTCATGGTTAACTTTTTCTTGTAGCGTGTATAGATTCTTTCCCACTCTAACTATTTCTGCGTTTTTTTGAATAGCCCGATTCATGGTTTGTGTATGATTAAGAATCAGATCACCGAATTGGTTTTGGATGGTCTTAAAAATTTGAGATGAAGGAAGAGGGCCCTCCGCTTCCCTTAACACCGTAACTATTTTTGATACGATGGCGTGTTCTTGGCTTGTTGGATTCTGCTTTATGGATTCACTTTTTTCTTCGTTATATCGATATCGGCCTCGCCCTATTTTTTCTACAACCGCACTTGTCTCAATTATTCGATTCATTAAAGCTGTCGGTGCTTTATAGCTAATATTATGCTTCAATTCCAAAGCACTAAAAATTTCTTTCATAGATAGCGGTCTACTCGCCTCTCGAAGAATTCCTTCAATTAATTTATGCACCTCGTTGCCTCGGCTACGGCGTTTCGAAGAACTTGATTTCCCGTTTACATTACCATCCACATTTGCTGCTGGAGCATAAGACAGCGTAAGGTCATTAATCAGAGTACCGGAACCTTTTTTCATAATGCTGAGAAATTCGGATATTTCTTCCTTTACATTCACAAGACTTTGCAGTTCAAACTTACTCTCGATTAAAGACTGGTACCGCTTATCCAATTCAATAAGATCAACTTCAATTAATTTCTTTCGCTTAAGCAATACTTCCTCGATTTCCTCTTGAACCCGCCTTAATTGTTCATTAATTTTCATTGTAAATTCCTCCAAGAGTGGAATTAAATACTGCACAAAATGTAATTCGGTCAGTTCAGGATAAAATCCTTCTGCTAGATATACTGTGATCTAAATTATTTTAATCCAAAAGGATAAACAAAGATTCAGAAAATATTTTTTGCCGTAGAGCAGAGAAAATCTATTCCATCATAAAATAGATTTTCAATGAGGAAACAAAAAAAACATATATGCCACCACTCCCAATACGTTAAGAAACAGCCCTATATAAAGATACCTTTTATTTCCCTTTTTCCAGATTTCGAAATAAGCGAACACAAGAGAGAGAAAATAGAGAAATACGAAGATATTTAGAGTCCATCCCGCAATTATCCAGTTAGTGAACAGAATCTTTTCAAACATCAGAAAAAAGCAGAATCCAACGTTTGCCAATACAGCAAGCAGAAAGGAAGTGTTGATTTTACCCATATACTTTCGCCTCCGTATGAAAAAATCTCCCCTCAAAAGCAGAGGCAAAATTGTCAATGCGATTCATTAGAAAAATTAAAGTACCAATTTTCGTAGACACTAAAAAGGTAATTAAAATTTACTATATCATGTTGAAAGATTGTTCGGTAATATAAAATAATGGCAATATCTGCAAATCCTATCAGCCAACATCGCTTGCCGAAAGGGGAGCCGGATGACAAATGATTTCGCTTGAACCGTTTAAACCCTCGATTGAAAAAGTGATTACGGGCATTTCCGATATTTTCAACGTAGACGCTGCGGTCATCAACAAACAAGGCGAGCTGGTCGCAAGCACGCAGCGCTACCTGCAGCAAAAAGGACAAATGGTCCACGTCCCCTCCGTACAGGCCGTGCTTTCCTACGGTCATTATCTCGTAGACAGGCCAGGCTACATGGACTCTTGCAATGGCTGCCGCTTCAGCGCTGATTGCCCTGCCACGGTAGAACTGCTCAGCTCGATCAAGCTGGAAAACCAGCCGATCGGCGTCGTGTCGCTGACCTCCTTTACCAAGGAAGGCCAGCATCGGCTCTCGCGCAACACGGAAAAGTACCAGCAAATCCTCCAGGACGTGACGGAAATCATCACCGCGATTATTCGCTATGAAACCAAACCCCATCCTGCTGCACTGTATGAGACCTTGCTGGAAGAAACGCTGAATACAGCCCCTGAGGCGCTGTTTACGATCGATCCGAGCGGCTCCGTCGTGTTTTGCAACACCGCTGCCCGCTCCCTGCTTGCCAGCAGACAGATGACTTTTGGTGAGCTGGCCGATCTAATGGCGAAAACGCTGCGGGCGATTCCGCCAACCGGTCAGCGCAGAGCCGAATGCTACGTTGAAGCCCTGCAGGCATCGATCAGCTCATCGCCGATTACCGTAGATGACCGGTGCATCGGCGGAATCGTGCGCATTCATGCCAACACACCGGCGCCGCACAAGCCGCTCGCCCATCCCGCATCCTGCACGCTCGACTCCATCGCGGGAAATGGCCCAGCCATCGCTAGCTTAAAACAGAAAATTGCGAAATTGGCAAACAGTTCCTCAGCGATTCTCATCAGCGGCGAAACAGGCACAGGCAAAGGGCATCTGGCAAAGGTCATACACGCCACCGGGTCTCGTGCCAACGCTCCGTTTGTCGCCATCAACTGCGCCAGCATCCCGGAAAGCCTGTTTGAAAGCGAACTGTTTGGCTATGAGGACGGCGCCTTTACCGGAGCCAAAAAAGGCGGCAAGCCGGGGCGGTTTGAACTGGCTGAAGGAGGGACGCTGTTTCTTGACGAGATTGGCGACATGCCGCTGCACGTCCAGCCGAAGCTGCTGTGCGTCCTGCAGGACATGGTCATCGAACGAGTCGGCGGTACGCGGTCGATTCCCCTCAATGTACGGGTGATTGCCGCGACGAACAAAGACCTTGAGGCAATGGTCGCAGCGAATGCTTTTCGCGCCGACCTGTACTATCGGCTGAATGTCATTCCGCTGACAATCCCGCCCTTGCGTGAACGATTGGAAGATCTGGAGGAATTGGTCACGGCCTGCCTGAAAAAAGCGACGCGCTCAACCGGCAAAGCCATCGCGCAAATTTCCCGGGAAGCTCTCGACTGTTTGCGCCAATACGCCTGGCCCGGCAACATCCGCGAGTTGGAAAATGCGATCGAATACGCTGTAAACATGGAGTCCGGCAGCATGATCACAAAAGACAGCCTGCCCGCTCACGTTCTCGCTTGTCGGGAAAAAGACGAGCAGGAAAATCGCGTTGCGTCCAAACTGGCTGATCTGCATGCCGAAGCAATCCGCCAGGCTCTGCAAAAGCACGGTACCGATCTGAAAGGCAAACAGGCCGCCGCCGATGAGCTGGGGATCGGCATTCGGACCCTGTACCGCAAAATCAAAGCGTACCGCATTGGCTAGGAGACCCCGGCAGCCTGTTTACCTATCCGAACATTCATTGGAAAGAAGGGAATGCAATGAAAACGATTGGCTTGCTCGGCGGCATGAGCTGGGTCTTCGCTCGAATACTACCGGATAGTAAATGAAGCGGTAAAGCAGCAACGCGGCGGCATCCCTCTGCGGAAATCGCCATGTACTCTGTCGATTGATTGTGCCTTGATCAAGGCATACCAGTACGCCGGCTCAAGCATTCTTCAGGCTCGCCATCCCCAGCGCCTTCCGCACATGCACAAGCATCTGCTCCGTACAGACATAACATGATGAATAACGCGTCGTTTGAAAGGAGATGAACAGATGCCACTCGCAAAGAAGCGACAAACCGGCAGCCGGACGACAATCGATGTTCTCATCCCCGCCATCGAAAAGGATTTGCGGACTCTTCCGCACGTCATCGACGGGGTGAGACGGCACGTCAAGCACCCGATCGGCCAAATCATCGTGGTCGCCCCGCCCAGCAGTAAAATCAGGCAATTATGCGCCCGGAAAAAATGCCGCTTCGTCAACGAAAATCGCGTCCTGCCGATCACCAAGAGCGCCATCGGCAAGCGCATCGGGCAGCGGAAGCGCGCCGGCTGGATTTTTCAGCAATTGCTCAAGCTTAGCGGCACCTCTCTGTGTCGACACAGGTTTTACTTGGTCATTGACGCCGACACGGTTCTGATCCGTCCCCATCTGTTCCGGCAAAATCAGCAGACGATCTTCTATTGCCGCAGTTGGAGCCGCAAGGAATACTTCAACACGTATAGACGGCTGATGAAGTCAAAAGCAACTTCTCCCCGTTCCTTTGTCACCCATTACATGCTGTTTGACAAAGCGAAGCTCGCGCACTTAAAGCGAACCATCGCGGCCAAGCATAATATGCCGTGGTATTCGGCCATTTTAAAAAGCATTAACAAATCGAAAAGCATCACATTCTCGGAATTCGAAACGTACGGAAACTTCCTCTACTCCCGCTACCGCAGCCAGATGGTTCATCGCAGTGCGCTAAACAAGAGCTTTCCCGGAAGCTATACGCAGTTCTCCAGACCGGCGATACAGAAGCTGGCGGTCAAATACCGCTCCCTCTCCTTTCACAAGCGCAAAATCTATCGAAAAAATCAGCGGTAGAATCAAACAAATCACGCCTGACAGGAGGTGACCCCGCATGCTTCAGCTTCATCCAAACTGGAAAGAGCGTTATCAGCGCTGGCTTGCCTGCCCTGACCTGGACGGAGAGCTAATCGATCAACTGCACCGCATGGGCAATGACGAACAGGCTATCGAGGACTGCTTTGCTCGTGACCTGTCGTTTGGCACGGGTGGAATGCGGGGAGTGCTGGGTCCGGGGACAAACCGGATGAACGTCTATACCGTTCGCAAGGCTACGGACGGCCTGGCCCGCTCTCTGCTTGCAGCAGGAGTGTCAACTCAGGCGCCGTTAAGCGTCGTGATCGCCTATGACTCGCGGCATAACTCGGCTAGATTCGCCATCGAAGCAGCCAAGGTTCTCGGCCGCCACGGGTTGCGTGCGCTTGTCTTCAAGCAGCTTTGTCCGACGCCGCTGCTCTCATTTGCTGTTCGTCATTACGCAGCCTCCGCCGGAATCGTCATTACCGCCAGCCACAACCCGCCGGACTACAACGGCTACAAGGTGTACGGCGCTGACGGCGGACAACTGACGGATACAGCTGCCAATCAGCTTACAGCATATATAGCGGAGACAGCAGATGAGTTGTCCATCGCCTGCGCAGATGAGCAGGATTTACAACACCGCGGCCTCCTGACCATGATCGGCGATGAACTGCTGAACACCTACTTGCAGCAGCTATCCGGCTTGCGCATCGACGCTGGCATCGCCGCAACCGCTCGCTCGCAGCTGCGGATCGTCTTTACGCCGCTGCATGGCACGACGCTCAAGGCGATCACACGCGGCTTGCGCATGTACGGATACGATCAGGTCACGGTCGTGCCAGAACAGGCCGATCCCGATCCCGCGTTTTCTCGCGTGCTTACGCCCAATCCGGAAGAACGCGAAGCTTTTGCGCTGGCCATCCAGTATGGCCAAGCGCTGCAGGCAGACCTGCTCCTCGGAACCGATCCGGACGGCGACCGGCTCGGGGTCGCGGTAAAAGACGAGCATGGCGAATACGTCGTGCTGACGGGAAATCAGACAGGTGCTCTTTTGCTGCATTATTTGCTGACGATCAAGCGACGCGCCGATTTGCTCACGAATCATAGCGTTGTCGTAAAAACGGTAGTCACCTCCGAACTGGGACGGGCAATCGCCGCCGACTTCGGCCTGGAGACGCTGGATACATTGACAGGCTTTAAATACATTGGGGAAAAAATCAAGCAATTCGAGCAGTCGGGCAGTCATCGCTTCCAGTTCGGCTATGAGGAAAGCTGCGGCTATTTGGCCTATGACCTGGTCCGGGACAAAGATGCCGTCCAAGCGGCGTTGCTCACGGCGGATGCAGCCGCCTTTTATAAAAATCAGGGATACAGTCTCTATGAAGCACTGCAGCGCTTGTATCAGCAGTACGGATACTACCGGGAGGAGCTCATCTCGATTGCGCTCGCGGGCAAAGTCGGCCCGGAGCTAATCCCCCGCATTCTTGACCGCTTCCGCCATTTCAAGGGAGAGACAATTGCCGGGAGAACCATCGTGCGGACAGAAGATTTTTTGACAGGCGTTCGCACGGATTTTCCGTCCGGGATGCTCACGACGATCCCTTTGCCCAAATCGAACATGTTGAAATTCACCCTTGAGTCCGGCGCGTGGTTTGGCATCCGCCCTTCGGGAACGGAGCCGAAGCTGAAGCTTTATTTTGGCGTCAAAGGGACCTCATCGGAAGATAGCGTCAAGCAACTGGTTCAATTAAAAGCGTCAGTGCTTGCATACTTGCCCGAAGCCTAAAAAACAAAGCCTTCAGCGCTCAAAGACCCCTCGATAAAGGGGTTTTTGTGTTGGGACGGAATTTTGGATTTGTATCAGTGTGAGTTGATGCACAGCAATTCTGTGTTGTATTTCGTCGTAAATGTATTGTTTTTTTGAAACACTGTACAGTTTATTTCCGTCTATTATAAAAAGAGGTTTAATTTGGAAATGAACATTGGGATTTTGAACTTTTTGTGAACAGCATGATTCGACAACATCGCCTTGTGTAATGTTCCAAATCCTTGCTTCCGATGATGATTTTCGATTAATTGACTGTATTTATGACGTGCCGAATGGGGGCGCTGGAATATTCTTTGGAAAGAAGTGATTGGGTTGAAGATGCAAGCAGTAGTGTCTTTCCTTGTTAATAGTCGAAAATTGAAAAAAGAAGCAGATGCAGTACTTCAAAAGTTTGGCATCTTAGATATTCCTTCTGATCCCTCAAGAGATGAACCAGAAGAAGGTTTCATTATGGATTATTCTTTTTCAGTTACTTATAATCCGGATTTTATGGAAAGGCTATTTATAAGCCTAAAAAAAATATCTGTCTATATACAACCAGATTTTCATTTCGAGCCTATATTTAGTGATGAGGAATTCAACTCATCGCCACTCTTCAAATTGCAATCTTTTGGTTACGAACAGTCTCGTTATCTTGAAAATAAAGGGAAATATAAACAGAGATTGTTTTGTCCGACTTGCAAAAAAAAAGTGGATGAACAAATTGAACCACTCGCAATCAATACAGCAATCGTAAAAAAATATGATCTTGTTTATGTTGACAAAAAAATAGTAATTTCGGATAAGATAGTGTCATTATTAGAAAAATGGAACTTGACGGGATACCGGATCGAACAGGTGACGCACGTTGGAGCAGAAAAATTCAAAACGGATGCCTATCAAGTAGTCCCCACCAATATCCTTCCTCCACAAGATGTACCGGGAATTTTCCGAAATGCGGTTTAACCCCTCAATTATTGAGTCAGGCTCCCTTATTCTCGTTTTTTC
>CAMIVR010000134.1 GCA_946402065.1 uncultured Brevibacillus sp.
TCATTTCGCTTTCCCTCGCTTTCGGGTTCCGATTGGTTTGGTTTTGCCCGTCTTCACTTTTCCATTATTTCGCTCGCTTCGCTTGGGCAGAGACGATTCCTTGACCATCTGACGCCGTTCTTTCTCCGCCTTCCGATTTTCTTCCCGGATCTCGCGCAGCAGTTCGCGGATCGATGGCCGCTGCTGCACTTTCTCGGCTTTCGGTTCAATCATACCCCTTGCGGATGCTTCGCTGCGCCCTAAGGTAGGCTCGGACGGATGGGGCGGCTCCGTCGTCGCCATCGCGGGGTTTGGGTTGCCGTTCGCCGGGGAAGTTGGCTGCGCCGATTCGGGCATCTGCATAAGTTCGTCCAAAACATCGTTGGTGCTCTTCTCCGCAGAAGTTCCCTTGACCGCCGCTCTTTGTTCCTCCATCTGCTGACGGGTTTGGTCCGGTGCTTGTTGCCGGTGTTGCCCGGATGTTGATTGGTCGTGCTGATTCCCGGCGCGGGATTTCTCAATTTCGCTTTTAATGCTGGCCGTATCCACGGTCGCCAGTTTGAAGCGTTCGACAATGCGATTGATTTTGGACGCGTCCTCGGCCCGTACCATCACGTCGCATAATCCATCGACATTCTTTTTGTCCCGCAGGGCACAGTACAGGACGCCGTAACGTTTGGCCTCCTTGCAGAACGTGGGCAGGTCTTCGTTTTTGACGGCAAACACTTTCAATTCCTTGCCGCTGCGAAGCAAGCTTTCCAGACGGATGCTGCCCTTCGTCCGCTTCTGCCCTTGCAGGGCGGCAAACAAATAGACGGCCAGATGCTTAGCGCCTTCACCGGAAATCTTGGCCATTACCTCGATACCCCGCAGACTCATGTTGACGACCTGATCGGCCGCCTCGGCTCCACTGCTCATGGATGGAATCCTCCCTTCGTAATGGTTGATTTTGCTTGTCGCCATGTAGTTTAGTCATCATTTCACCGGATCGGGCAAGGATGCCCGCACACAGCTTCACCTCCTTTCGGAGCGTGGCAAGCCGCTTGGATAGTACGTCTATTTGCTCTTTGTAAGCGACGATCCGGCTTTCCTCCTTGCAGCGGCGGAGGCGGTTGTATAGCATTCTGCGCTCGCCGGAGACTAGGCGCATCTCTTGCCGGGCGACGGATACATAGTCCAAAAGCTGCTCTTTGCTGGAGATACGGTGCTGGCAAAGCAGTCTGGTCTGCGCGGTAATAACCGCCAAATGCCGCAAGTCTTCCCGTAATAAAAAAGGCGTCCTTCTCACGGACGCGCGAAAATGAGGCCATATGCCCATCTCATATAAATAGCGCAGGTACAATGCTTGCAAGCCGCTGAACTTCCTGCCGGATCGAAGCGTTCCTTTGCAAACGGCGCGCCTGCGTCGCGGCATGGGTAAAGACGGTTGCCGCCGGGGGAGACGGTTTCGCAAAATCCGCTGTTTCAGGGCCTCTTCCGTATAGTCGTCTCCCAAGCTGCGCAAACGAACGAAACGTTCCTTGCCCGGTGGACGCACTGCCATATGCTTCACGGTCGTTTTCACTTCATAGCCTTGCTTCTGCAACGCGGCGATAAACTGGGTCCATGTCATCGATGCCGCAATCGCCTGATCTATATCGGTCCGAATCAATCCTCGCCAAGTCGGCTTGCCTTCCCGATCCGCTTTCCATTCTCCGTAATGTTTGGCCTTGCCCGGCTCGGGTTGCTCGATTACTGACAATGCATGTTCCCGGCATAACCGGTCGGATGTTCTCCGCAGAAGGGCGTAGGAGGCTTTGTTGTCGTAGTACCGTTTTCCGTCCATAAAGGAGACGGAGTTCAGCACAAAGTGATTGTGCAAATGCTCCTTGTCCAGATGGGTCGCTACAATGACTTCAAAACGGTCTCCCCACAGTTCCTGCGCCAGTTTGACGCCGATGGCATGCGCGGTCTCCGGCGTAGCTTCGCCCGGCGCAAACGCTTGGTAGCCGTGAAACGCGACTATGCCATCCATCTTTTGAAATTGACGCTTGGTACGCTGCATTTGCTCGTAAGCGGTAAGCGGATCGCAATTGATTCCGCTCACATAAAGCTGTTCTTTCGTTTTGGCATCCGCTTTTGCATATCCCAGCACCTGCCGCAAGCCTTCATTCTTCACGGCGCGATCTTGCGCTGTTTTGTCGGGATTGGTGGCGTAATCAAGCACGCGCTTCAATCGGTCGGTGACATCCCATATTGCCGTCGTTGCCATACGTGACGCCCCCTTTACGGCGGATGTACATTTGGAGTCGCTTGCTCGGTTCTTCGCTCCGGTTCAGTCACCGCCTGTTGAATCTGCTGAACAGCGCGGCGCAATTGATCGGCCTCCTGTTGAAAAGCAGCCCGATCCAGATGCCCGGTCGCGTGCGCCCTCGCCGCCAATTGATTGAGATTGTTGCCAATGGCGTGAAGCTCGCGCATCATCGCGTAATAATCCAGCGGCGGCAGCGCCTTCGGGACATACCCATTGATTAAGAAACGAATAAAGGCTTCCTGAGAAAGCCCCGACTTTTTCACCTGGCTCGCGAGATGCTGCTGCTCCTTTTCATTAAGACGAACCAAAACAGGAATGTTGCGTTTCCTCATCGCATGACCTCCATCCGGAAACCGGCTTCGTAAAGCGATCCTGTTCGTAATAAACAATACGTCTTGCCTACCATCTCGTCATGAAACTTTTGCGTCCAAACGGAGGGGTCTTAGGGGCGCTGCCCCTAACAAGCGAATTTGGCTAGCCAAATTCAGTGCTTGCTGCAACACGAGACATTCGTCTCGCGTCGCCTTCAAAGCACCTGCCGGGAACAAGAGAGAACCCCAAAAACACAAAAAAGACGCCGATCCGCTCGACGTCTCCCTCAGAACTTTTTTGTTATCGCACCAACCAGCGGTAATCCTGGCGGCAGTCTACAATGAAATCGACATACACGATTTCATCCTGAATCTGATACAACACCAGATACCATTTATCTACGAACATTTTGTGATACTTGTTTGACGGGATAAATTCCGCTTCGAGAAAAGGATAACGTTCCGGCATTTGCGCCAAGGAACGTATCCCTTGCAGCAATTCGTTTTTCGTTTTCCGCGCCGCATCCGGACTTTTCTCCGCAAGAAATCGCACATGAACCGCCAGCATTTGGCGGGCGCGATCGGAAACGACGATCTTATAACGGGGCATCTTTTCCATGTTGGACCTCGTCAATAATGCCCTCCAGGTAAGCGTCCAGTTCATCCGGCGTCACACCAGCACGGCCAGCCAAACGATCCTCTTGCACAGCGAGCAGTTCTTCGCGCAGCTTTAACATCTTCTCGCGACGGGAGAACGTCTCAATGTCCATCACGACGAGATCGCCTTCACCGTTCTTGGTCAGATAAACCGGTTCCCCGGAAGATTTGCATAGATCGGCGATTTCATTATAGTTTTGCCGGATACTGGCGGAAGGTTTGATAATCATCTTGGTCACTCCTTGCATAGCTGTATATTGATTTTATTATACCTATTACATGCTATACAATCAATGCGGTTGCGCTTATCCTCAACCTATTCACATTTTATCCACATGCTGTGAAAAATTTCGCAACCCCAAAAAGACATTGACCGTTCAGCGTCTACCGCTATCGGGATGGTTCACCGCGTCTTCGCCGGAATTCCATCAATTCGTTGTTTACATCCTTTCCGAACTTAGGCGGCTCATCAAATATAAGAAGAGTGGGGGAGAAGAGCCTCTTTATCGTGGCTGCCGCCAATCGCCCCGGTTCATCATTGTCCAGGTGCAGGACAAGTCGATTCACCTGGGGAAAGCACTGCAAGTAATGCGTTAAAGCAGCCGGAGGAGTAGAGTCCTCCCCATTTGTTTTGGGCCTACATATTCCGGCTAATGAAAGCTTATGCGCCTGCCGCCAATTCCGGCCAACGAGATGTTCCAGCGTACAATAAGACAAAAGATCAATAGCGCTCTCAAACAGATGCAATTCCGTACTGTTTTCCGAGGCCGGAATAGAAAACGAATACCGCTTGTCGCTGCCAGCAGCTTCCCCCATATAGCGGGTGCTTGTCGTACCGCGTATCGCCGCATAGCGCGGCGTCCCATCTTGGTCAAAACCGACGAATACCGCGTTGTGGTAACGGCGGCTTTCATACAACCTTCCCGTTTCCAGACAGTAGTCGATCAACGTGCGATGGATACCACGTTTGCTGAGATAGGCCATGACGCGATGCGATGTACGATTCGGTTCGGGAAGCTCAAACCGCGCTGGAGAAGAGCGTTGTTGCAAAAATTGCGAAAATGCAGGTGCGCTGCCCGGATGAACGCCTTCAATTTGCAGCACCGCATTGGGAAAAGACATGCCCCGCACTTTGATCAAATAGTCCAGCGCCGAACGTCCGCCGATCCCCCTTGACCACCAGTACCATTTTCCGTTGGAAATTTTCAAGCTGTCATGTGTCCGGGTGGTGTAGACATTGCGGGAGCAACGTACCAGTTCCGCAGGCTCGTACATTTGCAAATATGTGAGCAGATCCAGTCTTTTGGCACGTTCGATCTGTTCCTTGTTTACGTAGCTCATTGCCGTAGCTCCTTTTGGAAATCCAAGCAGCGTCCGATGGGTATATTGTTCATCGTGCCTTACCCCGCTTTTTGGGGTACAGATAAGCTCTGCCTTCCTTCAACTTCGTAACGCCATTCTTTTTCATGAATGCGTCTAAATCGCCTTCATAAACTTGATTGGTCACCCCGTTTGAGTCGCGGATGTAATAATACGTGTCGCCAAATCCGTTCTTCTCTTTGGATATCAACTCCAATGATGGCACGGTTTCTCCCTCCTCGATCAAGCCGGTTCCATAACAAAAAGGCGGCAGAATCGGACAAAAGCATCCGCCGGTTGGGATGGCATACAACATGTTCATTCCTCCGGAAATGAGAAAAGGACCCCAAAACCGGAGTCCAATTCATCATGTGATTTATAACTTTAACAAGTGAGCTATCTTCGACCTGTGAAATGCTCGCACCGATACCATGTTCTTTTCCGTAATGGTCAGCATGAAGTTCCCTTTCAGGGGTAGGAACGGCGGTGTCAGACCGTTATCGCTCACGGCCCACCACCCGCCGTTCCGGCGCTTCCGGTTCTTCGTCCGGCACGCTGTCCACGGCTTCGTTTTCCCGTTTGTCCATGTTGAGCAGCGCATTCAATTCCGCAAGACGCGCCGCTTTCGTTTGAAGCTCCTGCTCCTTCTCGAAAGGAGCCGCGATTTGTTCTTTCGCCGTTTCCATTTGCTGACGCAAAGTAGCAAGCTGCTCGCGGGCATGCTCCAGCTTCGCAGGCAAGTCGGATAAGGCGTTGTTGATGCGGCTTATGTTGCCGCCTGCATCCGCTCCGAGCGTCACCGTATGACCCAGTGCGCCGCGAAGCGTGACCTTGTACTCCTTATGGAAGCTGTCAAAGGACAGCCACAAGGAAAATCCCCGGTAGCTGCCGAATTCCTGCGGATCGGGCGATGTCATTCCTTTGCAAGCGTCCAGCAAAGCCGCGCCCGCTGCCGCCCTCTCCGAGTAGGTGTAATCTTTGACCGTCATGCCGGGGAATTTATCTGCCCCATCCGCCTCGGATGCCAGAGAATGTGTATACAAAGCAACGTCCTGTTCATAGCCGGCAATTCGTTCCTCCGTGGACTTGATTTGCTGCGGCAGCATTTTGAGCAACCGGTCCTCCAGCGCATAGCGCTGGCTCAAGTGATTGGCTTTGAGCAGCTTCAGTTTGGATACCTGGATGTCCAAGTCCATTTTCTCCTTGATGTACGGGTTGCCGGTCGCCAGCGCCTTCACCTCGGCATAGGAGAGCGCCGTCTCGTCAATATCCTCGGCGTAACGAACCGGAGACTTACTGGTCATGATCTGCGAAATGAAGCGCTGCTTGTTTTCCAGCGTTTGATAAAGGTACGCGTCGAACGTGTTCTCCGTCACATAGCGAAAAATATGCACTTCGCTGTTCTGATTGCCTTGCCGGATAATGCGCCCGCCGCGCTGCTCCAAGTCGCGCGGACGCCAAGGGCAGTCGAGGTCGTGAAGGGCAATCAGCTTCGTTTGCACGTTCGTGCCTGCGCCCATCTTGAACGTCGATCCGAGCAGTATCCGAACCTGTCCGCTGCGTACTTTGGCAAACAACTCCTTTTTCTTGACCTCGGTATTGGCATCGTGAATATAGGCGATTTCCTCGGCCGGAACGCCTTTTTCCATCAGCTTGCGCCGCAGCTCGTCGTAGACATTGAAGGAGCCATCCTGTTTAGGGATGGATAGATCGCAGAACACCAACTGGGTCAACCGCTGCTCCTGATGTTCCTCCCAATACCGGTAGACATTGTCCGCGCAGGCGCTGACTTTGCTGCCTTCGTCGTCGGGGAGCAGGGGACTAGCCAGCCGCTGATCGAGCGCGAGTTTGCGTCCGTCATTGGTGATCGTCAGCATATTGTCCTCGTGCGGCTCCACCTCTTTCGCCCGCACCCGCTCGGCGCGGCGGGCGAGATCCGCGACCATTTCCCGCTGAAAGTCGCTTGGCGGCACAGCAACATTATGATAATGCGCCTTTGGCACCGGAAGCTGGAGCATGTCCGCCGTCTGGATGTCGGCCACTTCCTTGAACATATTCATCAGTTCCGGCAAATTGTAAAAACGGGCAAACCGGGTTTTCGCCCGATAGCCCGTTCCTTCCGGTGCAAGCTCTATCGCTGTGACGGTTTCGCCGAACGTGGATGCCCACGCATCGAAATGCTGCAAGCCTTGCCGTTTGAGTCGCTCGTATTGCAAGTAGCGCTGCATCGTGTACATCTCGGTGATGGAGTTGGAGATCGGCGTACCCGTCGCAAAGATGATGCCCCGGCCTCCTGTCAGTTCGTCCAGATAGCGGCATTTGGCAAACATGTCCGACGACTTTTGCGCTTCGGTTTGCGACAGTCCGGCCACATTGCGCATTTTCGTATAAAGAAACAGGTTTTTGTACGAATCGGCTTCGTCCACGAATAGCCGGTCTACGCCCAGTTCCTCGAAGGTGACGACATCATCCTTCCGGCTGGTATCGTTCAGCTTCTCCAGCTTGGTTTGCAGCGTCTTTTTCGTTTTTTCAAGCTGCTTGATCGCATAGCGTTCGCCTCTGGCTTCCTTGAGTTCCCGGATGCCGCTTGTAATTTCCGAAATCTGCTCGTACAGTTGCTGCCGTTGCCGCTCCGTCGAAATCGGAATTTTTTCAAACTGCGAATGGCCGATGATGATCGCATCATATTCGCCGGTGGCAATCCGCGCACAAAACGTTTTGCGGTTTTTCGTTTCAAAGTCCTTTTTGGTCGCCACCAGAATATTCGCCGACGGATATAGCTGCAAAAACTCCGCCGCCCACTGTTCGGTCAAATGGTTCGGAACGACCAGCATGCTCTTGTTGCACAGTCCCAAATGTTTGCTCTCCATCGCCGCGGCGGTCATCGCGAAGGTTTTACCTGCGCCAACACAATGCGCGAAAAGGGAGTTGCCGCCATACAGCGATCGGGCAACCGCATTGACCTGATGCTGGCGCAGCCGGATTTCCGGGTTCATCCCGGTGAATCGGATATGACTGCCGTCGTATTCGCGTGGGCGGATGGCATTGAACCGATCATTGTACAGCCTTGTCAGCCGTTCGCGCCGCTGCGGATCTCGCCATATCCAGTCGCGGAACGCTTCTTTCATCATCTCCTGCTTTTGCTGGGCGATGGCCGTTTCCTGCTTGTTCAGCACACGCTTTTCCACGCCATCCTCATACACGGTGTCAAATACGCGCACGTCCCGCAAATTCAGCGTATCTTCGAGAATTTTGTACGCATTGACGCGGTTTGTGCCGTACGTGACGTTCGCCTTGATATTGTTGCTGCGGTCATCGCTTTTGCCTTTGACGTTCCAGGCAGCCGTATATTCGGAATACATGACATTGATGTAGGTCTGATACATCGGCGGCGTGTCCACCAGCTCAAACAAAAATTGCCGAATGTCTTCCGGCGGCAGCCAGGTTGCGCCCAAGCGGACATCAATTTCGGAGGCATCCAGGTCTTTCGGCTGCACCGCTTCAAGCGCTTGGACGTTTTCACCGTAACGTTCGGCATCGTATGCGGCAAACTGTCTGGCCACACGCAGCTTCTCCCGCACATTGCCGGACAAGTATGCATCCGCCGTTTCGTAGATCGGCTTTCCTTCCTCGTCCAGATTTTCGGGATTGGGAAAGATGACGCCGCGCAGCTCCTTTATCAGTTGTTCTTCCGTCCAGCCGGTTAGCTGCGCCATATACGGCAGATCGACACGGGCTTTTGCGCCGATGGAAACGGCAAGCGCCTCCGAAGCGGTATCCACCTGTTCCACGCGGATGCGCTGCCGGATGGTGCGTTTGGTGAACATATCCGCCTTGCGCAGCAACCGTCCTTCCTCGTCGATGATTTCCAGCGAGCAAAGAAGAAAGTAAGAACTGTCATCTGAAAAAGCAAGGCTGTTGGCGCGGCTGTTGATCAGGCCGTATTGCGCCGTAAACCGGTCATACTGCGCATTCAGCTTGCGCTGTTGCTGTTGAATCATCTCATCGCTGTAGTCTTCGGTTTGGTACTCGATCAGCTCGCGCACGGTGTCCCGCAGCTGAATCATTCCCTTGATGCGGCCTGCCGCCGTAGCGGATGTGTCCACGCGCCGCATCCGGCTGTTCTCCCGATAGTAGATTTGTCCATCCACCAACGCAAAGCTGAAATTGCGCACAGTCGGATCGGCAGGGAGAGAAGGCTCTTCTTCCTCCGACTGGTCTTCCCGCTCCAGCTCCGCCCATTCGGCATGGATGTTGGACAACGCTTCGTGCAGCAACTCATCCAGATTGGCGTCCGGGAATGGCTTGCAGGACGTTTCCTGCCGGTTGCCGTACATCCGGTCGTCAAAAACCATGGTGCCCAGCACCATATCGGGATGTTCCGCGAAATAGCGATTCACCGGCACACCATCCGCTGTCTCGGATAGGGATAGCCATGCTTCGGTTTGCTCGCTGACGGCGACCATGCGATCCCGTTTCTGTAAAAAGATTATGTCGGCGGTTACTTCGGTTCCGGCATTGGCCAGAAACGCATTGCTCGGCAGACGCACCGCTCCGAGCAATTCGGCGCGTTCCGCAATATATTTGCGAACCGCCGGGTTCTGCTTGTCCATCGTTCCTTTGGACGTAATAAAGGCGATAATGCCGCCCGGACGCACTTTGTCCAGTGTTTTCGCAAAAAAGTAATCGTGGATGAGAAACTTGTGCTTGTCGTAACGTTTATCCGCCACGCCATAACCGCCGAACGGCACGTTCCCGATGGCCAGATCGAAGAAGCTGTCCGGCAAATTCGTCTGTTCGTAGCCGCTGACCGCAATCAACGCCTGCGGGTATAGCTGCCTGGCAATACGGCCGGTAATGCTGTCCAGTTCCACGCCAAACAGCCGCGAGCCTTGGAACGACTCCGGCACCAGTCCAAAGAAATTGCCGATGCCGCAGGACGGCTCCAAAATATTGCCGCTGCGAAAGCCCATCGATTCCAGACAGTCGTACATCGCCTTGATGACGGTCACAGACGTATAATGGGCATTCAGCGTTGACGCGCGAGCGGATGCATATTCATCCGGCTCCAGCACATTTTTCAGTTCCGCATATTCGGCTGCCCACTGCGTGTTCGCTTCGTCAAACGCCTGCGGAATGCCGCCCCATCCGACATAGCGAGCCAGCACCGCCTGCTCGTCCGCTGTCGCTTGCCGCTGCTCCTGCTCCAGCTTGTTCAGCAGCCAAATCGCTTCCATGTTCCATTTGAACTTCGTTTTTGCGCCGCCATGCCCCAGTTCATCATCCGTAATCCGGTAGTTGACAGCCGGGATAGACGGACGGGCTGGCGCGGCGCGGCCGGCCGCACCATCAGAGGAAAGGGAAGTGTCTGGCTGCGATACGGTCTCTGGCCCCTCCGTCACCGGCTCTTCCGGTAAAACCGCATCTTCCGCCGTTTCCCATGCCGTTTCGTCAGTCCATTCCGGCTCCTGCTCCCCGGTAATCAGATGATCGTTCAGCGGGTTTTCGCGCAGCATTCGCTCAAAATCCCGGCGATTCACCTCTTTGATGAAGAGCGGGAACTGACGGTCTTGCAGCGTCACTGTTCGTTGCTCCAGCTGCACAACTTCATATTTGTCCGCGCCGATCCAGACCGTGCTGCCCGCGTCATAACCGTATCGTGCCCGTTCCCGATTCACCGGCGTGTGTTCCGATTCCGCTTGTGCGTCTGGTCGGGAAAGCCCCGAAGATGCATCCGGCTGCGGCGCATCGGGCCTGGCCAATTCCGCCGCTTGCAGCCGCAGCTTTTCCTCCTGTTCTTCCGCAAAGGCAGGCAATCGCTCGGCTTCCTGCCGGTTCAAGTAACGACCCGCTGCCAGCAGTTCGCCGATACGTTTCTGCACCTTCATCCACGGCAGCATGACTTGAGTATCCGGGTTCATGATGGATCCGCGGGTCAGCGTGATGCCTTTGCTGTCATAATTCATGTGAATATCCGTGCCGATCAGCGCGGGAAGACGCCCGCCGGTCCCATATTCCCGTTTCAGGAATTCGGCGTTCTCCTGTGCGGACAGCGACTGCTGGAAATGCAGCGCAATGCGATACTTGCCGTTCTCAAAACCGCTGCCGTTTTGCAAAATGGCGTCAATGACCGCTTGCGGCATGAAAAAAGCGGAGGCTTTTGCGTCCTCCGCTTGTTCCATCCACAGCGTCTGTTGCCGGATGGATGGTTCTGTCCTTTTTGACAAGTCAAATTCGTTTAACAGTATCATGCTGGCGATATGCCCGACGATGACGCCCCAATCGTAAAAGCTTTGCGCCGTGCGTTCCTCCGCCGTCCCCGCCCACAGGTGCAAAACGTTGCGATACGGTTCAAATCCTGCTCGTACGCCTTCATCAAGCGTCAGTTCGGTGATGCCTGCCGGAAACAAACCGCGCACATATAACACACGCTCGCGCTCATCCTCATGAGTATGGAAAAATGCTGCGATGTCCGACTTGTTCTCCCGCAGCGGCGCGGCTCGGAGCATGTCATTGATGATGGCATGGTCATGAAAAAACGGAAGACTTCGGTCCTCCGTTTCCCGGTCGTACCATTTTAATGATAAATCAGTTCCGCGAGAATCAGTTCCTCCGCCTGCTGCTTCAGGTTGTTCATGTGTCCCGTCCAGCCCAGCGGATCGCTCGCCTTGTCCGGCGCCGGGTGAGACGCGAGCATCTCCTGTATCGTCCGGTCGATCTGCTCCCGCGCTGTCCAGTCGATGTCCGCCAGATGCCGGTTCAACTGCTCCGACAACATCAGATGGGCGTACATGCCCTTCCGCTCGGTTTTCAGAAACGTCTTGCGCATCATCCCGTACTTCCCGATGGTCGTCTCCGCTTCGCTCAGCGTCAGGTTGGGCAGCAGATAATCCCCTTGCGGCGTGTACGTCAGTTCCATGTTCATCCTTCCTTTCTTGCAGGGTAGCTTCATTGTGCGGCAAGGAATCGGGTCTTGCAAGGGTATGAAACGATTGCCCCTCATTTGCACGTTGTGCATCCCGGCGCAGCGCCCGGACGGTCGATTCAATTTCCCGCAGCACCATCTCGGACACATCGCTGATCGCTGCGCCCAAGTGGGACAGCACAGGAAGCGTGTTGAAATACCCGATGCCGGACAAATCCTCGATGCTGATGTAATGTGCGGGATCGAGTCCGCAACGGGTCATCGCCATGTAAGCGACGGCCGTTTCGGCCATTTGCTTGAACAGTAATTCCACATGTGGTATGTCCAGGTCTTCCAGCAAACTGTGCTCCCGCTCTTTCATCAACTCCGCCACATAATCGGCGCTGTTGTCATCCACCGCATTCCGCGCAGCAGCGAGCAACGCAGCAGGCAGATCCGCACGTGGTTCAATCTCATCCGGCGCGCCGAACGCATTTTCCAGCGTTTCGATCACATGAGCCGTATCGCTGTCCTGCAACCGCCAAAGCGACACTTGCGGCTGGCGTCTGCTCTGGGTATCCGATACGTCAAACACATGGCGCAGACCCAGGTGGTTGCCTCGGTCTTCGATCAGGGCAATCCCTTTTGCGCCGCGCTTCACCCAGCGATCCAGCCGCTTGTTCCAGACGTCAATCGGCGCGCAGGCCGTCGCGTCAGGACGTTGTGCGTAGATCAACAGTTGATCCTGGAACGGATATTTATAGTTCCAGGCCGCCGTCCGCAAAAAATCCGCCCACCGCTCAGGTTGATTCGTCACCGTGTGAGCCGTGCTGGCAGCCAGTTCGACGATGCGTTGCAACTTGGCTGTCATGAGAGCACCTCCCTTACAGAAACGTTATTTGATTGGTCAGGCGAACGCCTTCCTCGGAATAACGAGCCGTAATCCGAATGAGTCCAATAAGTTACAGGCGATGCAGATTTCGGCGGACAGCGGACGGAGAGAGACCCACCTCCAAAGCCAGCTTTTTGCCGGACAACAAGACGCAGCCATGCCGGCCGCCCGCGTGGTCCATCAGGTAGCTGTACAATAGTTTTGCTGCAGGAGGGACCTTCGCTTTGGCCAGCAGTTGATACCGGGTAAGATCATTCATAAACTTCCTCCTCGGCAGACGTTATCGCTCCGGCGATCGTTCCGACAAACGCTCCGGCCGGACGTAGCAGTACAGATAGAAATTGTAGTCTCCCGCATGCGGGAAACAACGCAGGTAGTACCGATGGCGTGCGGTTTGAAAACAAAAGCCGTATACGCCGGAATACCACGCCCCCGATAATCGGGCCTCCGGATGCGACAGGCAAAGTTGATGCATTCGGCTGCGGCTTTGAAGCCATCCCTGCTCGGTCAATGCCCGCACAACCGCATCCAGTTCCGCCCGGAAAGCCGGCGTTTTAAGCGCTGGAGCATGATCGAACCAGGTTGACCAGAACGTCTCGCCGCTGCTGCCAAAATAACCGCGCAGGTGCCCGATGCAACCCCGTTTCGTATCCTTCTCTATCGAAGCGGAATAAAAATAGGCCGCGTCCTCCGAAGCGGCCGTTTGCAGTCTTTCCAACATGTTTTTTCCTCCCGGCTGGTATAGAAGTGTCCTCTAATGGGTTCCCCCTGTGCCATAATCGTCGTAGCTGGACAAATTGGCATGATAAAAGACGACGTCGCCGTCCAGCAGGGAGAACGTTGCCCCGTATGGATCGACGAAGTTGCGCTGAAACCCTTCCATCCGCCACTGATTGTCCAGCGGCGCGTTTTTGTATTGCAGATGCGGGTGGTTCAAGTCTTGATTGCGGATCGTTTCGATGTTGAAATTAACGATGATGTACCCATCCTTCAGAAATACGGGCGCATTGTCGTCCAGCCGGTGCGTGCGGCCGTACTCGGCCAGATTGAAGCCTTTCGGCACCACGTACGGCGCGGCGGGCAAGCTGTAGTCCCCCCGCCACCGCTGAACCGAAGCGTTGGCGCGGGCCGCATCAATGCCGGAGGGCACCTGCGTGCTTCCAACAAACGTCCGAAACTGAGGCGGCAGCAGCATGATGTCATAGCCGCCGACATACGTCGGCTTCTGCGCATCCTTCATATACTGATTGATAAACGTCTGCCTGTCTCCGGGCGAACCGTTTAACGACCAAAGGGTTGCGGCGGTGTCGGTCAACTCCTGCCTCGGCACATTGCGCAGGCGAGCGTCGAGCGTCACATACCGTTTCTCCACATCGTCGCTGGAGCCGATGCGAATAAACCGCTGACTGCCTGAATGATAGTAAAGATCGACTTCCTGCCGATTACGGCCTTTGCTGTCCACGAAGTAAAAGGTTGGCGTGACTTTAATCCCGTCGCCCGAGCCGAACATGTTGCCTTTCGTCATGACTTCGAATTTGACATGGTAACCCGTTTTGACCGCAACATTTTTCTTGCCGCTCTCCGGGTGACTGCCTTGCCGTACCGGCAGCACGTAAGGAGGGGTATTGCCGCGCGGTGCGCCGTCAATGCCTTTCGTGCCGACCCAATAGGCGTTTCCTGTCGGCGTCGCGCTGCCCTTTTGGGTGCGGAACACCGATTCCCAGGCAAAATCGGCAATGTCGGTGATGCGGAAATCATAGAGACGGCCGATCACTTCCACTGGAACCACCTGCGCAGCCACATGGTTGGACAAGTCCAGGTTGGCATTCATCTGGGACGTAAAGGATGCCGGGCTGTTCTCGGCAAACGTTCGGAATAACACGTCGTAATTCCCCTCCTCCACCCAAACGGGCAAGTAGAAGGTCGTCTGCAACTGGCCGACCGGGATGGACACCCACGTTTCCTTGGGGACGAACGTCGTGCGATCCGCTTTGTACACATCGAACGGAAAGCGTACCTGCTTGTCCCTCACATACTTGGCATAATCCCGATTGCCATAGCCCTTGATGTCCTTGTGCGGGCCGCTTGTCGGAATCATCACGGTAAAGGGCCGGTCCAGAATGAGCGCTGATCGCCCGGCAGTCGGCTGCGTTTTCTGGTTGTGGGCCTGATCGTCCGACACCGAGGCGTAGTTCACCACCGGCGTATGCACCGTCACCGGATTAATGCCGCCGATCGGATAGCTCTTGTTTTCTCCGCCGCCAATGCCCTTAACCAGTGTATAAAAGATGGTTCCAGTGCTCGGTTGATTCGCTTTATTCGTTTTTCCGGCATCAATGACATAGCCAGAGCCGTACAGCACATCCTGACCGATCATCGGGGGAGCCGGAATCGCTCCCGGCGTCGGTGCTTTTTCCTCAACGATTCGGTTGTCCATGATTGTATTTCCGTTAAAAATGAACGAGTCGTTTTTCACCTTGATCTTGCCGATGGCGCTTTCTGCAGTTGACCTCCAGTCCTCGTTCGGTACGGAAGGCCGGCTGGAACCGCCGGAAATCGTTTGTCCGGGAAGCGTCACATTCGAATAGACCGGATCGATGATATGCGCGTTGAGCGACGCATCATGCGCGGCGGAAACGGTTGGCGGCGCATAGCCATTCGGCTCCAGCGTCACCGTTCCCGACGGAAGCGCATAATTGGAGACAATCGCCTTCTGAATGCCGTACACTTCGAGATTTTGAATCGTCCAGAAGCTGTACTTGCGTTCAATCGAATAGTTTTTGGTGACCATCTGTGTATCTGAACGCGGAACGGTAATGGTCGTCGGATTCCCATCTGCATCGGGCGGGCCGGATTGCGTCTCCGTCCAGGTAAGGGTATATGTTTTACTCACCTGAATCGTGTACTGCTTTGTGCCGGTCGTTTCCGTGAACGTGTTGCGATACAAGTACGATTTGGCCAAAGCGTTCACATACAGGCTCTCTGAAGTCGGTATGCCTTGCAGCACATCAAATTTTTCTGCGCCGCGCGCATCCGCCTGAATGACGGCAGAAACGTTTGGCTCCATCGCTTCGTCCTGCTGGGAATCGCCCGGTTGAGGTTCTCCGCCCCCGTCGCCTTTACGCACCGTATGGTCCGATGTCGAATCCCCCGTATTGCCGTCCACATCCTTCACGACGATGGTGATTTGCACGCTCACTTTGTCGCCGGACGTGAACGGGATTTTGATCGGAATCGTTTTACTCGTTGACGTGCCGGAGAGGTTTCCGGTTTTGTCGCCCGTTTGAACGAGCCTGGCATTTCGAATATCCGTGATTTCGTATGACTGCAAATTTTTTAACGACTTGACTTCAAAAACAAAATTCCCGTCCACTTCGGTCACGTTTTGGTCGACCGTTTCCGGCGCTTCAATCCGGGACGTGACCGTTACCGAGGAGGGAATTTTGTAAATGCCGATAAAGTTGGAGCCGCCCGATCCCACCAGAATGGAACGCTCTTTGAGTTTGGGGTCGCCTTTTTCCTGAATGAACAGCTTCTCGTCGGGTTTGTTATTGTTCGTAATGTAAGATCGGATGATCTCGTACGTTTGACCGCCATATGTGACTTGCTCTTCGAACGTATGATTCGCCTCATCCCCGGTAGCGAAAACGCCTTTGTCCATTTCCTTGAGCTTGGTGCCGTCTTCCTTCTGATATATGGCTTTCACCGGATTGTTCTCCGCATATTCGGCAACCGCGTCCGTTCCGCCCAGATGCACCGTAAAGCTTCGCGTTCGCACCTTCGGATTGGTGTCCGGGTCTTCTTGCAGCCAGTCTTTCCGCGTCGGGTCCTGCTTGGGCGACAAATAGGAACGAACGATTTTATACGTTTTCCCGTTATCCTCGATCGTTTCGGGAAATTCATGATTGATCGTTTCCCCGACTTTGAACTTGCCCTTTTGAAACGTAACTTGCGGTTGCTCAATGACTTTTCCACCTACGGTTTTCGCAATGACATCGACGGGAAATTCCGCGCTTCGATAGGGCACATGAATGCCGAAATAATCGTCCAAGTCGTCCGGATGCGCCCAAGGTTCGGCCCTCTTGATCTCATCCAGCGTATAAAATGGCCCTTTGCGCACGTTGCCGTTTCCGTCGATGGACACCATGATGGCATACAAATATAAGTCGTCGTTGTCTTTGATGTCGCCCATGCCCGCGTTCCACATGCCTTCCGTGACAAGCGCCTCGCTGACTTCGTAATAGGTCGTGACAGGCTGGCCGGGGATGGGCGGATTCGGTTCTTGGCCGACTTGCCGTACTTGCTGGTCCAAAAAAGAAGCGTGTTGGCCGCTTCTCGGATCGCCGCACTGCTTGGGCGTCGAATTCGTACATAATTGGTCACGGCGCACCGTCCAACCCACGGTTCTGTATTTAATGGACGATGTTGCAGCCGTACTGGTGATCTTAAATTTGATGGTGCCATTTTCAGTTCTGACATCGGGAGGTCCCGCGAAAACAGAGGTTGGAATGGAGAAAAACAAAAATAAGCATGCCAGCAGCATGCTCAAGAATCGTTTATGCAATTTGTTCATATCTCTACTCCATCCTTTTCATCGTATGGTTGTAGAATAAACTTGCACTCGGACTTACTTTTAGCGTGGGTCCCCAGTTGCCTCCCACATTCGTAGACATCGAGATGTCGGTGTAGCCTTCGTACCAAACTCCTTTTTCAAAAGTTTGTTGATTGGGGAACCTTTCATCGTAAATTAAGTCTTTGTTTTCCTTAAACGAAACAAATTTAATTCTGAATTTGGGGCTCAAAACCGAAATCGGTGCTTGACAAATTAGTCCACAGTTAAAAATAG
>CAMIVR010000135.1 GCA_946402065.1 uncultured Brevibacillus sp.
CGGCGCGAAACGCCAGCACAAACGGAACCGGCCATCCATTTCACCGACATCGCCGGCCACTGGGCAGAGAACGACATCAAGCGTGCAGCGGCGAAAGGCAGCGTCAGCGGTTATCCGGACGGATCGTTCAAACCGAATCATTCCGTCACCCGCGCGGAGTTTACGGTGATGCTGGCGGATGCCTTGCAGTTGGAGGACGGAGGCACCCCCTTAACGTTCACCGATCATAATCAAATCGGCGCATGGGCGCAGCAAGCGATCGCCCGGGCGCTGCAAGCGGGAATTGTCGGCGGCTATGAAGACGGCAGATTCCGTCCGAACTCGCAGATCACCCGGGCGGAAATGGCAGCTATGATCGCTCGGGCGCGCAAACTGCCGCTCAAGGCCAATACCGTAACCGGTTTTGTCGATGATGCGGCGATTCCCCAGTGGGCGAAAGGCGCTGTGGAAGCGATTCGTACGCTTGGCATCATCAATGGCCGCGAAGGCAATCAGTTCGCGCCGAACGAAACAGCTACTCGTGCCGAAGCAGCCGTGATGCTGCTGCGGATGCTGGAACATCAAAACGAGTCATGAATGGATGGAATCGAAGGAGGACAGTCCAATTGCTCACGACTGCAGTTGAGAGCCTGTAACAACTCGGCATTACAGGCAGCACAGGACCGCTTCCTTACAGTGACGTTGCAGGATATGTCTGCAACGTCACTGTCTGATTCCTGTATCTGTAGCTATCAATTGAGCGTTCAAAGAGCAAGCGCTGTATAGAAAGAGCTTGGAAAAGGAGGGAGCAGTGGGGGCGTGTGTCTCCACTGCGCGATAATGAAATGGCTCGTTTTGATCCATGTGCTGTCAGCAATTATCGGAATTGGTCCAACATTTTTTGAGCAGGTGTTACTCCGGCGCGGCCAATCGGTTGAAGAATTGAGAAATGCGCTCAAACTCGCAAGCTTGCTGGCATGGTTTCCGAAAGTAGGCGGTATTCTGGCCGTCGTCAGCGGTCTGTTGCTTTTCTGGATCGGCCAATACGGGAAGTTCACACAGTTGTGGATTTTGGGCTCACTCATCCTGTTTGTCGTGATTGAAATCATCGTGATTGGGTACACCGTTCCGCATATGAAGAAGCTGGCGGCATGGTTATTCCATCCGGCGAACGAAAAGGCGAGAGCGCTTCCCGAAGAGCAGCGGCATGTGCTCAAAAGAATTGGAGCATCGATTCAATCCACAACAATTCTTGGAATGATACTGTTTGTCTTGATGATCATGAAACCGGCGATCGGCGGCTGAATCAGGACTAAACTGGAATAGAGGTAGATGAGATGAAAAGAACCGGGTTTCATTTTGCTATGAAACGACTGTTGCTGCTGTTTGTCGCTTTTGCGCTTTTCCTTCCATCGGGAATCGCGTCCGCCGGGCAGGCGGATGACAGCCGCCTGAATATTCAGGAAGACCTTTCCTCCATTAGCCGCAAAGCGCCTGATATTGACAAAGACAAGCTGAGGCAACTGCTCCAGCAGCAGACGTTTGAAACGGCTTCAAACAAAGAATATGCGCCTGGGGAACTCGTCGTCCAGTTCGGGGAAAACAGAAGGCTGCTTGCGCAAGCAAATGTGCATAGCAAGATCGGCGCAACCGTGAAGCGGACGAGCGAGGTAGTGCAGGGGCTTCAGGTCGTTCTTTTACCGGACGGAATGTCGGTAGAAGACGGAATCAAGCAGTATAAACAAAATCCGGACGTTCTGTATGCGGAACCGAATTATATTTATCATGCCAGCGCGACGACGCCAAATGATCCTGAATATGGGGAATTGTGGGGATTGGAAAAAATCCAGGCTCCGGCGGCGTGGGACATCACCACGGGTTCGGAGGATGTGATCATTGCCGTTGTAGATTCGGGGGTAGACTACAATCACCCAGATTTGCGGGCAAATATGTGGCGCAAGAATGGGAATGGCGAATACGGCTACGATTTTGTCGAACTCGACGACGACCCGCAAGATTTGAACGGCCACGGCACCCACGTAGCCGGTACGATCGCCGCTGCGGGAAACAACGGCGAAGGAATCGCCGGAGTGATGTGGAATGCTCGGATTATGGCTGTGCGGGCACTGGATCGGAATGGCCAAGGTTACTTGTCGGACATCGCCGAGGCAGTTGCATATGCCGCGAACAATGGGGCGCAGATTATTAATATGTCATTGGGCGGGCCTGGAAACTCGGAAATTCTGCGAGAAGCGATTGAAAAAGCGGGGGAACAGAACAATGTCCTCGTTATAGCAGCAGCCGGAAACGAGAGTAATAACAATGACATAAGTCCATCCTATCCTGCTAGCTATGACCTGCCGAATATTATCGCCGTAGCGGCGACAGATCGCGACGACAAGTTGGCTCCCTTCTCCAATTATGGCGCAACGACGGTGGACGTGGCCGCCCCCGGTGTCGGCATCCTGAGCACGTATCCCCATGACTGGGGAGCGGATGTATATGGTGGATTAAAAGATCCGATGGATGACTTGAAAAATTGGGATTATTTGGAGAATGAATGGGTCATTTCTACTGAAAAATATAGCTCGGCACCGAGCAGCGCTTTTGCCAATAGAGCGGGATTACTACAGTTAGATGATTATTATCTTGCCGGTCTACAATTTAAATATGCCTTGAACCTGAAAAGTATTGGCGGGTATATCCAACTGGCGTTTAAGCAACATCGGCAATTGAATGACGGGGAAATCCTTGGCTTGATTGCGATGAGTGATGACAGGGAAATGACTCTGGTCGATATGTGGACGGGGTCTACAGAAGGGGATGATTTTGAATCGATCACAGTCGATCTCGATCATTTTGCCAAACAAGACGGTGTTAGCTTCGGATTTGCTTTACTGCTCCCTCAAAAGGAGACTACGGGCGGCGTTTATATCGACGATGTAGAGGTCATTGTGTATACGTTAAGCCAGCAAGCTGATTCATACTCCTATGAAACAATGAACGGCACGTCAATGGCAACGCCTCACGTAGCCGGGCTGGCCGGATTGATCAAAGCGAAATACCCTGATGAGGGTTATCAAGCGATCAAGAAGAGAATTATGAGCAACGTCGATCCGGTGCCAAGCCTGACTGGAAAAGTGTTAACCGGCGGCAGGATTAATGCCTACAAGGCGTTATCCGCAGGGAGCGGGGAAGCAGACCCAGAGCGGCTTTATGTAAAGGCAACCGGCGGCAGCGATGCCAATGACGGTCGCAGCTGGAAGCAGGCGTTTGCGACATTGCAGAAGGCACTGGACGTAGCCGATACTGCCCTTGGCAGAACATATGAAATCTGGATGGCAGCGGGAACGTATTCTCCGACAAAAACGGTCGGAGGAACAGAAGATTGGTATAAAACGTTTCAGATGAAAAACGGCGTGGCCATCTATGGCGGGTTTCCTGCTGATGCCAACGGCGACATCGGGATGGACTCCCGTGATTGGGAGGCGAACAAGACGATCTTGAGCGGGAATGTTGGCTCAGATCATGTATACCATGTGTTTTATCATCCTGCCGGTCTGGGATTGGATGATTCCGCCATACTGGACGGTGTCACGATAGAAGGCGGGGATGCAAGAGACAAATCCCCATTTGGCGGCGGGATGTATAATGATAACAACAGTCCTGTTCTAAGGAATGTGACAATCAGCGGAAACAAGGCCCAAAGCTATGGCGGGGGAGTATTTAACAATGAAAGCAATCCGAAGCTGATCAATGTGACGATTCACAACAGCGAGGCCCTGGGCCTTGGCGGGGGAGTATTTAACAGTGAGAGCAATCCTGCCTTGACGAATGTGCTGATCAGTGGAAATTGGGCAAAATACGCGGGAGGAATGTTTAACCAAGGGAGTAACCCAGTGTTGACGAATGTAACCATCAGCGGAAACCGGGGCGATAATACCGGGGGGATGTTAAATAACTTTAGCAATCCTACCATTCGGAACAGCATCATATGGGGAAATGGGGATGAGTACGATTATGACGATGCTATGGAATCACAGTCAATCATAGAATCCAGCCTGGTTGGCAAACCCAATCCCCAAGGCCCTGACGGCATTGATTTGGCAAAGGTCTCTCCGGCAACACTATTCGTTTCCCCAAAAGATTTCAGCGAAGCGCCGACGGAAGCAGGGGATTATCGGCTCAAGCCAGGATCGCCAGCGATTGATAAAGGAAACGACGAGTTCGTTAAGGGGATTGAGACGGATCGGGATGGCAACCCGCGTATAGTCGGAGCGGCTGTCGATTTGGGAGCGTATGAGTATCAAAATACCCATCCTCCTTCCGTACCGGATCCCCCGACTGATGTAACGGCGCAGGCGGGCGACGGCAAAGCGACTGTCAGCTTCAAAGCGCCCGCAAACGACGGCGGCAGCGCGATCTTGAGCTACACCGTTACCGCATGGACGAACAGTGACCCTTCGGACATCACATGGAGCGGGACGACGAGCCCGATCATCGTCGATCGCTTGATGAACAATATGGTCTATGAGTTCACGGTAGTAGCGACGAATGCAATAGGAAATTCAGAACCGTCTACACCATCGAACCGTGTGGTACCGAATTCGGCGGAGCGACTAACGGTGATCAGTGCAGATCCGCTGGATGACATCACGGTTGCCTATGGCACGGAGCGTTCAGCTCTGCGATTACCGCCAACCGTGCAGGTCACGCTAAGCGATCATAGCACGCGAAGCCACGGCGTCACGTGGGACAACGGAACTCCGGCATACGACGGCAATACAGCCAGAGCGTATACATTCAGTGGGACGCTGTCGCCGGAAGTGGACAATCCGCAGAACGTGACCGCGCACGTGAAGGTGATCGTCAGGCCGGATGCAGATAGCAGCAACGCCGACCTGAGCGGATTACGCCTTTCATCGGGGACACTCAGTCCCGCATTTGATGCAGGAGTGACCACCTACACGGCAAAAGTCGGGTACAACGTGACAACCATAACGGTGACGCCAACGGCTGCGGACCCCAAGGCAACTGTGGAGGTAGACGATAAGCGTGTAATCAGCGGTCAAGCCAGTAGTCCAATCAAGCTGAATGTAGGGAACAACACAATCACCGTCACAGTAACGGCACAGGATGGCTCAACACAGCACTATACGATTCAAGTGACCAGACAGCCCTATATCCCCTCCTACTACCCGGTGACAGGCGTGACCCTGGAACCAACGGAGCTTACAGTAACAGCAGGAGGAGAAACAGCGGTCTTGCACGCAACGGTCACCCCGTCCTATGCTACCAATCCAAGCGTTTCATGGAGTTCGGACAATCCCGAGGTAGCCTCCGTCGACCAGAACGGTATGGTAACGCCGCACAAGGCAGGGGAAGCCATAATCACCGTCACAACACAGGACGGCAACTTCACGGCGCACTCGCTGGTCAAGGTGGAACCTGACATCACCCTTGTGGGACTGAAAGCATCGAAGGACAGTGTACTGCTAAAGCCTGGCAAACAGACATCGTTCCGGGTGTATGCTGTGTATTCGGACGATACTGTGAAAAATATTACATCGAATCAAAAGACAAGCTACAAAAGCAGCTCTCTATCCATGGCCACCGTCAAATCCGGCATCATCAAGGCCGGAAAAAAAGAGGGAGATGCCCTGATTACGGTGCGCTATGAAGACCAGCTGTTACAGATTCCCGTGACCGTTTCCAAAGAGAGTGTAAAAGAACTCCGCCTTTCTGCGGAACAGGCGCAACTGGAAACAGGAGAGGGCATGCAGCTGCAAGCCATGGTCACGTTCTCGGACGGTACTGAGCGGGATGTGACGAATAAAGCAGTCTGGGTATCGGACACTCCCGAACTGCTTACGGTGAAAAACGGCAAGCTGACGGCTCATGCCGCTGGTAAAGCCACGGTAACTGTATATTATGCGGGCGAGAGCGCGGAGCTTTCCGTTCAGGTGACGGAGCCGAAAGAAGTGAAGCGGATTTCCGCGAGCAAGCGCAGCATGACGCTGATAGCAGACAAAACCCGAAGCGTCAGCTTGACGGCGTACTACAAGGATGGCAGCAAGTCAGTCGTTACCGAAAAGGCAGACTGGAGCAGTGAGGACGAATCCGTTGCGGTGGCGAAGGCCGGGACGATTACGGCTGTCGGCGCAGGAACCACAACGGTAACGGTCAGATACCAGGGCAAAGCACTGACGATTCGTGTCACGGTGACAAAATAAAAAGTGGCTGCATGTGCTGGTCCGAATGGCACGGCGCAGATCACCCGCGCGGAAATGGCGGTCATGATCGCCCGAGTGCTCAAACTGCCGCTCAAGGCAAATACGGTGACAGGCTTTGCCGATGATCAAGCGATTCCCCAGTGGGCAAAAAGCTCGGTGGAAGCAATTCGTGGGCTTGGCATCGCCAGCGGCAAAGAAGGCAACAAGTTCGTGCCGAACGTTACTGCGACGAGAGCGGAAGCAGCGACAATTGTGCTCCGGATGCTTGAAATCCTAAAATAATGCATCGAAAAACGCGAAGGGTCCTGAAAGGGGTTCTTCGCGTTTTTCCAGTTTGCAAAGCCTGTATTTTGGATTGTTTCAAGAAACATCGTTACGCATGGGAGCAGGCATTTCGCAGCTTTTTGTCGAATTGAGGTAACGACATTACCTGGTTGAAGCGTTATTTGCCCTTGTTCAGAAGGGAAAAAGAAGCGTTCTTTGCGAAGGATGAATCGTATGTATCGTGAAAACAATGACATTATTTTATCCAAATTGAATATCCCGTTGCCTGTATCGCAAATCGTGCCACGTCCCCGCTTGATTGCCCAAATGAACGCGGGCTTGCAGCGGAGGGCGACATTTATCACGGCGCCTGCCGGCTATGGCAAAACAACGCTGGTCGGTGCTTGGTCAAAGCTGCTACCCGTACCGGTAGCGTGGCTGTCGCTCGACGCGACTGATAACGATGCGGTTCGATTTTGGCATTATGCCAGCACAGCCATCGAGCAGGCGCTTGGCGGCTTATCCGCTGCAAGCCGGTCCGCAGCCGCGACCCTGAGTCCTGGGCACTACGAGACATTTCTCGCCGCTTTGATTAATGAATTGAATGGTCTAAACAAGCAGCTCGTGTTGGTGTTTGACGATTGGCATGAGATTTTGGACAAGCATATTCTCTCGTCCGTCTCTTTTTTTCTGGAGTATTTGCCGCCGCTTGTCCATATTTGCTTTGTAAGTCGTACAGGTCCCACATGGGCCAAAGCGAGATGGACCAGCCGCGACTGGACGAACGAATTCCATATCGACCACTTGCGTTTCGATCTTCGGGAGACGATGGATTTTTTTCGCATATGCTCAGATCGCGACATGCCGACGGAACAGGTGGAACGAATTTGGGACCGTACGGAAGGGTGGGTAACGGGATTAAGGCTTGCTGCCCTGTCCATGCGGTATCGCGAGACGGTACCGGATTTCGGCAGCAAGCTGTCAGGAGACCGAGGCAAGATTGAACAATATTTACTGGAAGAGGTTTTTTCGGCTCTGGACGACGCCACCAAAAAACTTCTGATGAATGTCTCGATTCTTACAAAAATAAACGGCCCGCTTTGCGAAGTGCTGTCGGGGGAGACGGACAGCGCAGGGAAACTGGCGGAGCTTTCGAGCGCCAATCTCTTTCTTGTTCCCCTGGATGAACAGGGGGATTGGTATCGGTTCCACCCGTTGTTTGCCGATTTTTTGAAAAAGCAGCAGAAGCGCTACGATCCGAGCCGAACGAAGGAGCTGTATCATACCGCAGCCTCGTGGTACGAGACGCAAGGTTTTGGCGAAGACGCGATCGATTATTACCTGGCCGGAGAGCATTATACAGAAGCGCTGCGCTTGCTCGAACAGATGAGGAACCTGATGATTCGCAGGGAATTTTCCACGCTGCGGGTATGGCTGTCGGCGATCCCCGAGCCGCTGCTGCAAGAGCATCACTACCTGTACTTTTCCTACATCTACTCGTTGCTGTGGAACCATGAACCCGATCTTGCCGAAAAACACTTGCAGCTTGCGGAACAGTATTATGCCTCGTCTTCGGCTGACTGGGAGCCGGAAGACAAGAAGCGTTATCTGGGCAACCTGTATTATGTGAGGAATTTCAAGGCGACCCAGTACGATCTGGATGTGGTGAAAGGGCTGGAATATATCCATCTTTCGCTGCAGCACAACCCATCCGGCACCGACCTGATTTTTGCTGCTCCGCAAATGCCGCTGATACCGTCCATTTACCGCTCCTATAACGGCAAGCGCGGCAGGCATCTGCCCAGAGATCTGGCGGAATCGTTTTTTCTGAACATGATCGAGTTTATGGCCACGATGGGGTTAGAGGAAGCCGTTATGGTATGCTACGGTGAATTGCTGTATGAGCGCAACGAACTGGACAAAGCGGAAAAATATTTGCAGTCAGGACTCCCCGAGCATCTTCGGATCGCTTATCAGCCGGAGAAGGTTTACGTTCCGGCTTGCCTGTTCCTGTCGCGAATAAGCAAAGCCGGGCAGGATTATGCACAGGCGGAGAAATGGCTGGGGAAGGCAATCCAATATGCCCGGGACGATCAGGCCGAAGCCGCATTCATTCTCATCGACGCCGAATGGGCCGCATTGCGCCTGGACAGGGGTGACTCGTCCGGGGCCAGCGAATGGTTGGCCAAATATCGGGTATCGCCCGATGATCCCGTGTCGGTGCATCAATTGTTCATCTACGTTTTTCTTCTGAGAACACTCGCGGAGCGCGGAATGTATCAGGAGGCATGGGTTTTATCCGAGAAGCTGCTCGCCATCGCGATCAAAGATCATCGCCCGATGGACGCTCTGGATATTCAGATCCTGCAAGCAATCATTCTGCGGCGCATGAACAAGCCGGAGCAAGCGGTGCTGAAGCTGGAAGAGGCGCTTCAGTACGCGGAACCAGATGATTATATCCGCGTATTCGTAGACAAAGGAAAGCCGGTTGCGGAGTTGTTGACGGAGTACGTTCATCTGCGTCAGAAAGGAAATATCCGGGACAAGCGCACGCCCTCGCTCTCTTATGTGCGCCGGATCTTGTCCTGCTATGGCGGCGGGTCTGCCTCGCCGCTCCCGGCAAAGGTTCCATTAGAGACGCTTCTGACCAAGCGGGAGCTGGAGATATATCGCTGCATGGAAGAAGGGCTGGATAATATCGCGATCGCTGAAGCGCTTGGGATCGGGATTGGGACAGTGAAAACGCATGTCAATCATATCTATAGCAAGCTTCAAGTGACCAACCGGGTAGAAGCGATCATACTGGGAAAAGAAATGCAAGGCTTATGAAGTTATATGCAGGTACGACCCGCCGATGTGGTGGGTCTTTGTTGTATAACCGGCTCTATAACCAGGGGTAGATTTCAGTCCTCACAGAATCATTTATACTCCATTTATAATGAGCAGCCGGTTGTCGAAGTTTGCTGCTAATCAGGATTGCTTACTATTAAATAAGAGGAAATTTGAGAATTTCTACAATGGCTTAACACCAACGTGACGTTCGATTTCCTACGAGGGGGGAGAAAATGGCTACGTTGCTGCAAGAACTCTTGATTACAGAAAATCTTTTTGATACGAAATTGCACATTCCCACAAGCGGACAGCCGACTGTGCTTCGCTCTCGTCTGTTCGAGAGGCTGGACGAGGGACGCAAGAGCAGGCTGACGCTAATCTGCGCTCCGGCGGGATTCGGGAAGACGACTTTGGTGAGCGATTGGATTCGCAGTTCGGATGTACAAGCAACGTGGATTTCGCTGGATGAGGGAGATAATCAACCGATCCGCTTCTGGAGGTATATGGCCGCAGCCTTTGATTCTGTCGATCAAGGGGTTGCTGAAAATGTACTTCAGGCGTTGACACAGCTGGCTTCCCTGGATGGCGAACAGGCAATCCGCCTGTTTGTTAGTAATCTGCAACGGTTGCCGAAACCGATAACGCTTGTTCTTGATGACTTTCATGTGATCCGCGATAAAGGAATCCTGCGAGGACTATCGTTTTTGGTGAACCATTTGCCGGAAACCATCCATCTTTGCCTCATCAGCCGTACCTATCCCGAATTTGATTTATCTCGTCTGGAAACCAACGGGAGAGTGGTCTCCGTTCTGTTAGATGAACTTCGGTTCAATGAATGGGAAGGAAGAATGTTTTACCGAAACTGTATGCAGCTGGAATGGGACGAAGCGGTGACTGCTCAACTGGTGCGCAAGACAGAAGGGTGGATTGCCGGGCTGAAGCTGGCCGCTCTCTCTTCGCGTTCAAAGGGGCATGAAGCCAAAGACCCGTTGCGGGAATTTTCCGGAGATTTGCGGCAGGTCGAAAATTATTTGCTGCAGGAGGTATTCCGGCGGCTGGACGCGTCGATGCAGCTATTTCTGATGAAATGCTCGGTCCTCAACCGATGGAATGCCTCGCTTTGTCAGGCGGTAACCGGTTGTGAAAGCAGCCCTTATATTGAATCGCTGGAGCAAGGACAACTGTTCGTCGTACCGCTCGATGCAAAGGGAGACTGGTACCGGTTTCACCATCTATTCGCTGAATTTTTGCGCAAACAATTGAAGAAGCATCATCCTGATTCCACCCCGGACCTTTATTTGCGAGCCGGAAACTGGTACAGAGATCGGCAGCTTGCAGAAGAAGCGATTGACTATTATTTGCTTGGACGGCACTACAATCAGGCGATCGAACTGCTCAAGGAGCTGGCTGCCGGCGCCGTGAACCGGGGCTGGTCCGTCCTGCGCGAGTGGCTCTCCTCCATACCCAACACGATCCTGCTGCAGCATCCGCTCCTGTACTTCTCCTATGCGCTTTCCCTCAGCACCAGCGGGCAAGGATACCTGGCCGAACGCAAGCTGCAGGAAGCGGAACGCTGGTATGAGGAAGAATCTGCTCATTGGAACGAGCCGGAACAGAGCAGCTATCTCGGTTGGTTGCATTACGTAAGAGGTTATACGATGGTGTTTTTCCATCACGACTTTAAAGGAGCCATGGAGCATTTTCGGCTCTCCGGGCAGTACGCTCCTGATGGTGTTGTTCTGATTTACGGCAAAGAGGACGCACCGCTTCAAGCGCTGGATGCAAGGTCGTACGCGGTCAAGAGCGGACATTGGTCTCCGGAGGTTGCGATTCCCATCGCGATGCAGATGACCGACCTTTTTCAAAAGGTGAACCCGCTGTTTTTAGGCAGACTTTTTTCTCATCACGGTGAGTTGAGCTATTTTTGGAACGATTTGCAGCAATCCGAGTACTATGCGGCAAAAGCGCTGAAATGGATCGAACAACTGCCAACGCGCTCGGAATTCGAACGGATTCCGAGCTATATTTTGCGAGCGCGGCTTATGGCGGCTAAAGGGCAGAGTGAGGCAGCCCAAAATATCCTGCATAGCGGCGTGGAATGGATGAAGCGGATGAACGCCCAGCGGGGCATTCTGTTGCTGGAAACGGAGCTGGCAAGACTTGCCCTGATGGAGGGCGACGCGACTTCGGCATCGGCCTGGCTTGAACGCTACTCATTTTCTTCCTCGGATATGATCTCGGTCTACCAACTCTATGAATACGAAGTTCTCGCTCGGGTGTTGATCGCCCATGATCGGCTTGACGAAGCGGGAAAACTGCTGGAACGGCTGCAGGGATTGGCGGAGGTGGAACTGCGTCCGATCGACGAGGCGGAGGTGCTGGCGATTCATTCGCTTCTGCTCAAGCGTCAAGGACGAATCGAATCGGCGTTGCTAAAGCTGGACGAGGCGCTTTCCAAGGCGGAGACCAATTCGCTGGTGCGTGTTTTCATCGATGAAGGCCCGGAGATGGCCGAGCTTCTCCTGGAACTGATTGCCGCAAGACAGCAGGGGCAGTATCGCGGACGATGGCCCAATTCGCTTACCTTTGCGCGAAAAGTACTGTCCGGGTTCGGCATGGAAGGAATCCCCGAGGAAATGGCGACACCGCTGGCCGCAATGCTCACGCCAAGAGAGATGGACGTTCTTCGCTGCATGCGGGAAGACCTGAGCGCGAGGCAAATTGCCGAACGGTTGCAAATCGGTTATGAAACGGTAAAGACGCATTGCTCGCGCATATACGGAAAATTAGGAGTATCCAGCCGATTGAAGGCGATCGAGCGAGCCAGGGAGCTTGGTTTTCCGGATTAGCCATGTTCCGTAATCGTTAGCCAACCCCTGAATGGGGGATTTCTTTCGTTGCGGTCTATTTTAAGTTACTCCCACACCCGCGCTCCCTTTGTCTACTCATGCCCAGAGTCAGCAAAGCTTGCTACTGCGAGCGAATGGCGCAGGGCGGCGTAGGTGCTTCGAGGATTTTGAGCGGAAGTTTGATGCACTGAGCGAAGCGAAAGGAATGAGTATGAGTATGAGAAAGATCGGAAAGTGGCTGGCGGCGCTGCTGGTGGTCGCTTGTCTCGCACCGGTATTCCCCGGCGGCGATTCGGGGAACAAGGCGCATGCGGCGGCTGGAGATGTCATCGTTACGATTGCCGGAAACGGAAATGCTCGCGATTCCGGCGACGGGAGCCCAGCCGTGAACGCCTCGGGCGATCTTCTGATTGCTGACAGTGGCAATAATCGTATCCGCAAAATTGATGTTCATTTTAACTTCGCTTATAACGGCAACGACGCCTCAAGCGGGACCTTGCCTGGCAACGCCGTCTATAAATCAGGCGTGACCGTCGCGGTTAATGGCAACCCTGGCAGCTTGATTCGGACGGGATACAACTTCGCCGGGTGGAACACGTCGGCGAACGGCAGCGGCCAGCACTACGAAGTCGGGGACACGTTTGTCATGCCCATGCGCGACGTCACGCTGTACGCCGAATGGCTTCCGACCTATACCGTGGCGCTTGACCCGGGCGGTGAACAGACGCTCGCGCCGCTAACGGAAGGTTACGCAACCGGCACGCAGATGTCAAAGACGATCACCGTTACGCGAACAGGTACAGGCGATTTGACGAAACTGGACGCAGCTTTAAGTGGAAAGGATGCCGACAAATTCGTGATCACGCAGCCGCTGGTGGCGACACTGAACCGCGATACGCCGTCAACGACCTTTACCGTGAAAGCAGCGGACGGTCTGGCAGCAGGAACGTATACGGCAACGGTTACGGTATCGGCAACGAACATGACAAACGTGACGTTTACCGTAACACAGGTAGTGGCGCATTCCGGGGCCGGCTCGGCTCCACCTGAAGCAGACGGCTGGGTTCAGGTGTCTACCGCGGAACAGTTGGCCTACATCGACGAGAATCAATCGTTGTATTTGTCCCGAAACATTCAATTGATGAACGACATCGATATGTCCGGTTATCCATGGATTCCTTTCGGCGGAAACGAGAATGTCCGCTTTAGCGGCGTCTTTGACGGAAGAGGATATCAGGTCTCGGGCATTCAGATTCCGCCGGGTTCCAGGCAATATGTCGGCTTTATCGGTGAGTCCTCGGGCATCGTCAAAAACTTGGGGGTAGTTGTCGATATTCAAGGCGGCACATTCAACAGCGAAGGCAGTACCTTTACTGGCGGACTGATTGGTGAGCTCGATGGAGGCAGCATCGACCGTTGCTACGTAAAAGGAAACGTGATCGGCGTCAAGGCGACGACTGGAGTTGGCGCCATTGCCAGCTCTTCGGGGGGGTTGGTAGGGCAAGCGGGAAATTCTTCGATTACGAATTCCTACTCCACCGCAACCGTCACCAGCGGAGACGGCCCGAATATGTTAAGCGGCGGGCTGATCGGCGGGCAAGGAGCAGGCATCATTCGCAATGTGTATGTCAGAGGGGCGGTCTCTAATCCGACTGCGGGCGATCGGTATATGAAGGTAGGCGGAATAGTCAGCTTTATGGTATATGGAACGATTGAGAACGGATACGCAACCGGGGAAGTAAGCTTGCCGAATGCCTCCGGACAAAACCCGAGACAGGGCGGCATAGCCGGCTCTTTATTTGCGGGCGCCAACATATTGAAATCCTATTTTGATACCGACACAACAAAACAATCGAGTAGCGCGACCTCTAATGAAACGAACGAAGCGTTTGGCAAGAAGACAGCCGAGATGAAGCAGCAATCGACCTATTCGGGTTGGGACTTCGAGCATACTTGGGCGATGCATCCGAGCGTAAACGACGGCTATCCGTATTTCCGGCCGGCGATAGTAACGACTGCTTTGCCAAACGCGGATAAAAACGTCCCCTACAGAACATCTCTCGCGGCATTCGACGGCGCATCGGGCGGGTTGACGTGGCAGGCTACCGGGCTTCCGGCAGGAATGAGCCTTGACAGCGACGGCATGCTTCACGGCACACCCGGGCAATCCGGCGCATTCGATATCGAGATTAAGGCGACGGATGTCGGCTTCGCGAGCGCCACGGCAACGCTTCAACTCGTCGTCAAGGAAGCGGCAATTCCTACCGGTTTACGGGCAACTGCGGAGGAAGGGAAAGTTAAATTGACATGGGAAGCGACGGATAGCGCCGAATCCTACAAGGTATACAAGTATGAAGGCGCGGATGCACCGACCGATCCAGGCAAATGGGCCCTTGTCAATGAGCATGATCTAATAGAACCAGCCTATCTCGTTGACAATTTGACCGCAGGTACACGATATTGGTTTGCGGTAACTGCGGTAAGCAAAGGGAAAGAAAGCGCCTTTTCGGAGCTTGCTTCTGCGGTGCCCTATACGACCGTAACGGGGGTTGTATCTCCCGAGGACATCAATGTTGGCAAAGGCATCGCTCTGGATGAACTGAAAAATCGTTTGCCGGAGAAAGTCCAAGTTCATGTAAGGAACTTGCCTTCCCTGGATGTAAATGTGGATTGGGATTTGCAAAATACCGACTATGATCCGGATCAAGCGGGCACGTACAAGGTGACCGGCCAATTGCAATTACCGGATTATGTTCATAACCCGCAGTCCTTGCAAGTGGAGCAGTTCGTCATCGTGCTCGCGAATACGAATGCGCGATTAAGCGGCATTTACCTAAATGGGGATCTGCTGCAAGGGTTTCATCCCGACATCTTTACCTATAAGATGGAGGTTCCTTATGAAACAGAGCGAGTGACGGTTACGGCGGCGACTTATGATGCAGCGGCCTCCTATGAAGTGGTTGGCGGCAATGTTCAATCGCTTACGGTCGGGAAGAATCCGATTGAAATCCTGGTCACAGCAGAAGATCAAAAGGAACAGATGACGTATATGATCAACGTGGAGCGCAAACCGGACGCCGAAGCGCCGAGCTGGCCGGATGGCAGCGAGCTGACCGTTTCGAATATCACGCAGACGAGCGTGAAGCTGTCGTGGCCGAGCGCAATGGATAATGTCGGTGTGGCAGGCTACCGGATCTATGTCGATGGCAAGGAGCGTACGACGGTAAGCGACAGCGTATCCACAACCACCATCAATGGCTTAACGGCCAATACGCATTACACGTTCAAAGTCACGGCGTTCGATACGGCGGGGAATGAAAGCACAGGACTGACCGCATCGGCCAGGACATTGCCGCGGCCGTCGGTACCGGACACCGAAGCGCCGCAATGGCCGGATGGCAGCGAGCTGACCGTTTCGGATATCACGCTGACGAGCGTGAAGCTGTCGTGGCCGAGCGCGACGGATAATGTCGGTGTAACCGGTTACCGGATCTGCGTCGATGGCAAGGAGCGTACGACGGTAAGCGGGAACGTATACGCAACCACCATCAATGGCTTAACCGCCGATACGAATTACACGTTCACAGTCACGGCGTTCGATGCAGTGGGGAACGAAAGCGCGGCATTGGCTGCTTCGGCCAAGACATTAGCACAGCCGCGCGACCCGGATACCGAAGCGCCGCAATGGCCGGATGGCAGCGAGCTGACCGTTTCGGATATCACGCAGACGAGCGTGAAGCTGTCGTGGCCGAGCGCGACGGATAATGTCGGTGTGACCGGTTACCGGATCTGCGTCGATGGCAAGGAACGTATGACGGTAAGCGGGAACGTATACGCAACCACCATCAATGGCTTAACGGCCAATACGCATTACACGTTCACAGTCACAGCTTATGATGCGGCGGGGAACGAAAGCGCGGCACTGGCCGCATCGGCCAAAACATTACCGCAGCCGCCCGACCCGGACACCGAAGCGCCGAGCTGGCCGGATGGGGGCATGCTGACAGTGTCAGACATCACGCAGACGAGCGTGAGGCTGTCGTGACCGAGCGCGACGGATAACGTCGGAGTGGAGGGCTACCGGATCTACATCGATGAAAAGGAGCGCAAAACGGTAAGCGGAAACGTATCCGCAACCACCGTCGACGGTCTGAAGGCCGATACGATGTACGCGTTCAAAGTGACGGCTTATGATGCGGCGGGGAACGAAAGCGCGCCGTTAAGCAAGCAAGCAACGACCGCCCGATCTTCTGGCGGGGGAGGCGGATCAGGCCGCGGTGGTTCCGGAGGGGGCAGCGTGTTATCGAGCAACGCCGATCTGGAAGACTTGCAGCTCTGGGCAAAGGACACGAAGTTGGAGCTAAGCCCATCCTTTGCTGCCGGAACGACAAGTTACTCAACCCGAACGGAAGCCGGGCAGGTCGAGATTGCAGCGAAACCGGCACACGCCGCAGCAAAGGTGCTGTTGAAGGATAAAGTGATCACGGACAGAACGAACGT
>CAMIVR010000136.1 GCA_946402065.1 uncultured Brevibacillus sp.
TTTGATAAAAGCCGGTCAATCCGAGTTCTCCTTGTTGAAAAAGTGGGAGAAACAGCTCCTCTTCTTTGTGCAAGGTACCGCTATGGTCGTAGTGTCGATTCGTCGCGAGGTTATGGGCAGCAGCATTCCAGATCCGGCGAAAATGATGGCAAAACAGCTCCTCTTCAGCCAAATTCCATGATGCCAGATCGGCATGAGGAAATTTCACCCAATCGGAAGATGCGGTGTTTCTGTTTAAATAAGCGTTTTGTAAATAAACCAAGTAATTTAACGTGTAGGGTGCGTCCGTTTCCATTACGAATGAGCTGTTTAATCGCACATGACTCCCTCCTCAGTCTTCGCTATTCTTTTAAAAATAGCAAACCAGCGTCACCTCTACACTGAAAGTGCCGGTAGGAGAAAATGGTTTCGAGACCAAAACAGTCAGCTTTGCCTACAGCAAGGAGAAAGGCTGGCGTCTGGCCAATGCGCCAAAAGACATTCGCTAATATCCATACATCCTTGCACAACATGCAAAAGCCCTCTGAATGGTCAGAGGACTTTTTCCATCGATGTTACCACGTTTGCTTTCTGACGATGATATCCTGCCCGTCCAGACAGTTGTCCCGTGATGAAACGAGCATGTCGATCACGTTGGCTACATCCTGCGGCTGCATGATGAGCGAAGCGTCTTCATCAGGGACGAGCTCTTTGCGCATGTTTGTCGCACAGCGTCCCGGGAGCAAAGAGTACACCCGAATCTTGTAAGGCTTGAGCTCATCGCTTAACGTGCGGGAAAAGCCGACGACCGCTGATTTGGAAGAGGCGTATGCCAGCCAGCCCGGACGGGAAGTGATCCCCGAGGTAGACGACACATTGAGAATAATCCCGCCTTGTTCCTTCATATACCGAACGGATGTTTTGCATAGCCAAAACATGGCCGTTACATTGACATCAAACGTTTTTTGCCACGTCGCCAGCTCGCATTCTTCGAGCGTAGCAGCTTTCGCATACCCCGCGATATTGAGCAACAGATCGATGCTTTTGCATGTTGCATACACGTCAGCGATCGCGGCTTCTACCGCGTCATACCGGGTAATATCCAAATCGTACAGCAGGATCGTTTTGTCGCTGCACATGAGATCTTTCGTTTCCTGCAGTTCTTCCGCGCCCAAGGAAAAAAGTGCGATATTGGCAATGTCATCGCGTTGGCTTAACCGTATGGCCGTCTCCCGGCCAATCCCCGTGCCAGCCCCTGTAATAATGCATGTCCGCATATGCTTCCCACCTTTTTTGGTCAATCAATCGCCAGTAGACAATTGCATGCTTGGAATAAGAACATGGTGAGCAATGAACAGACGGGGTGGGTTAAGGAAAGCAAGAGCGGTTCTCCTGCATTACGGCTATTATGAACCCCGGCTATTTTGCTTGTCAAGCACGATAACTGTCGGACTAGACAAACGATTGGTTCTCTGCTGAATTTTCACATAGTAACGAAAAAATCGAAAAAAGAGTAGACAAAATCTTGTGGGCACCTATATAATTGCAATGTGGAATTGATCATATGATCAGTGTAGTGATCAAATTCTCAACATGTGACGAATAAAAATGAGCAATGTTGCAATTCGGGGTGGATTGCACGTGCGGTTTTCCATTTTATTTTAGCGCTGGCTATTCGTTGCGACGAACCGTTCGGACGTGATGAAATGCCCGCCAGGTGATTCGCATGATGAAACCGGTTTCAGACGGGATGTGCTTGTAACACAAGGCGCTGGCGAAGCGGTAGGGAGTTTGAACAGAAGGGAGAGGGAGTTGTGAAAAAAGAATTGGTGATGGGGATCGATGCAGGGACGGAAAGCGTTCGCGTCGGGCTGTTTGATCTGCAGGGCAACGAGATTGCCTTCGGCGCGACAGAATACAGGACGCACCATCCGAAGCCCGGCTGGGCTGAACAGGATCCGCGAGATTGGTGGGACTGTCTGGTGGCCAGCACGCACAAAGCGATGAGTGAAGCCCAGGCAACCAAAGAACAAATCATCGGCATCGGCCTGGATACAACCGCTTGCAGTGTTGTCGCCTGCATGAATGACGGCGAGCCGCTGCGTCGCTCGCTCATCTGGATGGATGTCCGGGCTGGAGAGGAAGCGGCAATGATCGCTGCGACTGCCGATGATGCGCTGAAGTACAACGGCTACGGCAAGGTTTCGCCGGAGTGGATGCCGGGCAAAGCGCTGTGGCTGAAAAAGCACGAGCCGGAAAATTACCATAAAGCCGAGAAGATTGCTGAATTTGTCGACTGGTATACATACAAGCTGACGGGAACATGGACGGCGAGCATCTGCAATACGACGACGCGATGGTATTACAACCGGGAAGAAGGCGGATGGCCTGTCCAGTTTTACGAACGGATTGGATTGGGCGATCTGCTGAACAAGTTCCCCCAACACATTTGCGATTTGGGCGAAGCCGTTGGCGGTTTGACCAAGCAAGCGGCTGAAGAGCTGGGGCTATTGGAAAACACGCCGGTGGCCCAAGGCGGAGCAGACGCTTTTGTCGGACTGATCGGCTTGGGTGTGGTCAAGCCGGGAAGACTCGCGCTGATCACGGGTTCGTCGCATCTCGTGCTCGGTTTGACTGAGCACAGCATGCATGCGCGAGGGCTGTTTGGCTCGTTTCCGGATGCTGTTGTCCCAGGTTTGAAAATGGTTGAGGGTGGCCAGATTTCGACAGGCTCCATCATCAAGTGGTTCCGCTCGCAATTTTGCAAAGATTTGGAAGATGCTGCCAAGGCGACAGGGGCCAGCGTCTACGATCTGCTCAACCTGAGGGCGGCAGACATTCCACCCGGGTCTGACGGACTGCTTGTGCTTGATTACTGGCAGGGCAACCGCACCCCGCATGTAGATTCAGCCGTCCGCGGCATGGTCTACGGCTTCTCGCTCAAACACAGCCGGGAGCATCTGTTCCGGGCGATCATGGAGGGGATTGCATACGGCACCGACCACATCATCCAGACGTTCCGTGCCAACGGCTTTCAGACCAATGAGCTGTATCTGGCAGGAGGCGCTGCCAACAGTCGATTGTACATGCAAATCCATGCAGATGTGAGCAATGCCGTGATCAACATTCCGACAGTGTCACAGGCTCCAAGCCTCGGTTCGGCCATTTTGGCGAGTATGGCAGCAAACGCTTACAAGACGATCCACGACGGCGTCGACCACATGGTTCGCTACAAGGATCGAATCGAACCGAACCAGCGCAACCACGAGACGTACAGGCAACTCGCGGAACAGTACCGCAAAGCTTATCCGTTGTTTCAAGAGTGGATGAAGGAGACTTCAGCGATCACGGAAGAGAAAGCGGCCAGCCCAGCCGAACGCGTGTGACGAGATTTTGTTGCACGCGCGTGGTCACATGAACGCTTGTGGAAAATGGCGGGATGTTTTCACAGTGTACAAGTCTGGGAGAGACAGGCAGCAGCCTGATTCAGCCCGAAAATGCAAAAATGTCTACTGCATATATGTGGAAGGAGAGGAACCAGTTGACCACCATTTCGGCATCAATTCTGGCAGCCAATCATGCGTATTTGGCCAGAGATGTAGAGGAATTGGAAAAAAGCGGTGCAGATTGGATTCACATTGATATTATGGATGGTCATTATGTCAATAACCTGACGTTTGGCCCAAAAACAGTCGAAGACCTTCGCAAGGTGACATCATTGCCCATTGATGTTCACCTGGAAATGTACAGACAGGAACAGGTCATCGATCATTTCATCCGTGCAGGCGCCGACATGATAACCATCCAGTTTGAAAGCTGTCCACACCCGATTCGTGCGATTGAACACGTAAAGAAACAAGGATGTCAGGTTTCCATGGCCTTCGCTCCGACTACCGGTCTCGATCAAATTTACGCTCTCATTCGCGACGTCGATCACGTCAATCTGATGACCGTAGAACCAGGGTTCGGCGGTCAACCGTTGCGCAGAGAGGTTTTGCCCAAAATGAAAAAGATCCGGGAGTACATCGACAGCGAAAAGCTGTCTGCCATCATCACGGTCGATGGCGGCGTCAATGAGCAAACCATTCCAGACACTCTCCTGCATGGAGCAACCAATCTGGTCATTGGCACCATGCTGTTCAACGACGGCATGATCAACGAAAACATCAAAAAAGCGAAGTCTTTCTTCTGAAAAGACTGGCATAGACGGTTCGTTTCTCATCTCATGCAAAGAGAAATGGCTGTTTTATGGTGGAAACGATTGGGTTGCAGCGAATCTTAATCGGCACAGACAGTAACTATTTTACAATAAAGTCGGTATTTTCTCAATCAACAGAACGGTGAATGAATCGGTAAAGGGGGACTGGACATGGGATCTCTTTTGGAGGTTCGCGAAGTGGAGAAAAGCTTCCCCGGCGTAAAAGCCCTGCAGAATGCCCACTTTCAGCTCGAACGGGGAGAAATACACGCACTTGTAGGCCACAACGGAGCGGGCAAATCGACATTTGTCAAAGTGGTTACGGGTACCTACATACCGGAAAAAGGGCAGATCATGCTAGAAGGTAGTCCGCTGACCTTGCGCAATACACGGGATGCGATTTCTCATGGCATAGGCATTGTGACGCAAGAGGGGAGCCTGATCCCCAATTTTAATACAATCGAAAACATTTTTCTCGGGAATGAAGCCAAGCGATTTGGACTGATCCAGACCAAGGTCCTCCAGCAAAAAGCCGTCGAATTGATGGGAATGATGGGGATTACGCTTGATTTGCACAAACAGGTCAAGGACCTGAACCCGGCCCAGCGCAAACTGATCGAAATTATGAAAGTGCTCTCGCTTTCTCCCAAAGTACTCATTCTGGACGAACCGACGGCAGCGCTGTCCGATAAAGAGCGCAAACTGCTGTTCGCGGTCATGAACAAGCTGAAGGCAAGCGGCATTGGCATCATTTTTATTACCCACTATTTGGATGAAGTGTTTCTCCTGTCGGACCGCATCACGGTCTTCCGCAATGGAATGCATGTCGGCACGAGGAACAAGGAGCAGACGACGCAGGATGAGATCGTCAAGCTGATGATTGACAAGGATCACCACGAGGAGTATCCCGTCAAACAGCATCCGATCGGCGATGTCCTGCTGGAAGTGGAAAATTTGTCTGACGGGCACAGTGTCTTCTCGGCGAATGTAACCATTCGGGCGGGTGAGGTTGTCGGCATTTTCGGAACGGTGGGGGCTGGCCGCACGGAGCTGGCCGAGCTGATCTTTGGCGCGGCGAAACGCAAGAGCGGTCAGGTGCGGATCAAGGGACAGGTGATAAAAGGCAACAGCATCGCCAGTGCGATGAAGCACGGCTTGGCACTCATTCCCGACGATCGCCTGCGCAAAGGGTTGATTGTCAACGAATCGGTGCAGACGAATCTGACGCTGTCGTTCCTCAAGGAAATGTCCCTGTTCAGCTGGGTTTTCCCGCGGAAGGAGGGCGCAAAAGCGCAAGCGGCGGTGAACCGGCTAAACATCAAGACACCGCAGCTCACAACCAAGGTGAGCTCGCTAAGCGGAGGGAACAAGCAGAAGGTCGCTTTCGGCAAGCGCACCTTGTCTGACAAAAACAAACCGTTGATCTATATTTTTGACGAACCGACGGAGGGAGTCGACATCGGCGCCCGTGCAGAAATGTACAGCATCATGGTGAGCTTGCTTTCGGAAGGAGCGGGTATCCTGTTAATCTCCTCTGATCTTTCAGAGGTGCTGGGCTTGTCGGACCGCATTTACGTGATGCGAGGCGGGCAAATTGTTGACGAAGTGCAAAAGGACGAGCATTCTCACGAGCGGCTGATTCAATCGTCGCTTGGGATGTAGGGGAAGAGGAGGTAGAGCAACATGGCGAATCTCACGGCACAGCCAAAACTTGAAAACAAACGGACTGAATATGGGCAGTTGCTGTCGCAGTATGCGACGATTGGCGCACTGCTGCTGGTGTTTATCATCTTTTCGGTCATCGCCGAACGGTTTTTGGATGCGAGCAACTTGATCAATGTGGTGCGCCAAGTCTCGACACTGGCGATTGTTGCTTTTGGGTTGACCATTGCGATGGCCGCAGGTGATTTTGACCTATCGGTAGGCAGTGTCGCTGGTTTGGCGGGGGTCATAGTCACCGGCTTGCTGGCAAATGGCACGTCGCTGTTTCTTGCGCTGCTCGCTGCCATAGTGGCAGGGATTGCATTTGGCTTGTTGAACGGGGTGGTGTCCACCCGCATCGGAATTCCTTCTATTATCGTGACGCTGGGAAGCTCCTCGGTCGCGACCGGAATCATCTTTATGTACACGGAAGGACGCGCCATCTACGGTGGATTGCCCGACTCCTTTACGGTTCTTGGCCGTGGCAATGTCGCGGGAATTCCGACTCCGATCATCATCATGCTGATCATCGGTCTGGCTGTCTATCTGCTGCTCAACAAGACGACTGCCGGCCGCTATATATACGCCGTCGGGGGCAATGCCGTCGCAGCCAAGCTGTCGGGGATCAACACGTTGAAGTACCGGACGCTGGGGCTGATTTTCAGCGGCACAGGTGCAGCGATTGCCGGTGTCGTGCTGGCGGCGCGGCTGGGCAGCGGACAGCCGACCGCAGGCGCATCGTTCCTGCTGGATTCGATGGCAGCGGTGTTCCTCGGGATGACGACGATCAAAGTCGGACAGCCGAACGTCGTCGGCACGATTGTCGGTGTCATCCTGATCGGGGTCATTAACAATGGACTCAACTTGATGGGCTTGCCTTTCTACATTCAGGACATTGCCAAAGGGATCATCATGGTCGGCGCGATTGCGTTCGCCGCTCGTAAAAACGAATTGAAGTTTTTCTAAGATTACATCGCGACAAGGAGGGTATCGTCCATGTTGACACAAGAGCAAGTACTGACGACCACATCCAAGGAGAAATGGGAAAAATTGTATCATCAAATGTGGCTGATTCGCCTGTTTGACGAAAAAGTCGATGAGTTTTTTGCCAAAGGCTTGATCCACGGGACGACGCATCTGTGTGTCGGCCAGGAGGCGACGGCAGCCGGAGCGTGTGCTGTGCTGGAAGAGAGGGATAAAATCACCAGTACGCATCGCGGTCACGGTCACTGCATCGCCAAAGGAGCGGAAGTTAACCGGATGATGGCGGAGCTGTTCGGCCGCGAGACAGGCTACTGCAAGGGCAAGGGCGGTTCCATGCACATCGCCGATCTGGACAAAGGCAACCTCGGCGCCAATGGCATCGTCGGTGGCGGCATTCCGATCGCTGTCGGCGCTGCGCTCACTTCGAAAATGAAGCAACTCGATTATGTAACGATTTCGTTCTTTGGAGACGGCGCTACCAATGAAGGCAGTTTCCATGAAGCGATCAATATGGCCTCCATCTGGAAGCTGCCGGTCGTTTTCTTTTGCGAAAACAATCAGTACGGCATGTCCGGCTCTGTCAAAGAGATGATCAACATTGAAAATATTGCCGAGCGTGCAGCTGCTTACGGCATTCCGGGTGTAGTCGTGGACGGAAACGACATTTTTGCCGTCATGCAGGCGACAGATGAAGCGGTGAAACGGGCGAGAAACGGCGAAGGTCCGACGCTGATCGAAGCCAAAACCTACCGCTACAAGGGACATTCCAAAAGCGATGCGAAAAAATACCGCACCCGCGAAGAGGAGATGGAGTGGCGCAACGAACGCGACGCCATCGTCCGGATGAAGAACGCGCTCGTCGCGGAAGGCGTTTTTACGGAAGAACAAGCAGATGCGATTGAGCAGCAAGCGCGCACGGAAATTGAACAGGCAGTTGAATTCGCCGAGAAAAGCCCGATGCCGTCGATCGATACGCTGCTGGAGGACGTATTTGCCTGACACACCAGTCGGAGAGGGGAGAAATCAGAGACGATGAGAGAGATTACCTATCTGGAAGCAGTCCGAGAAGCGATGCAGGAAGAGATGAGAGCGAACCCTGACGTATTTATCATGGGAGAAGACATCGGCGTGTACGGTGGCGCCTTCGGTGTTACCCGCGGCATGATTGAGGAATTCGGCCCGGAACGGGTGCGAAATACGCCGATTTCCGAGTCCGCAATTGCCGGCGCGGCAGTTGGCGCAGCGATGACGGGACTTCGCCCGATCATTGAATTGCAGTTTTCCGACTTTATTACCATCGCGACCGATCAGATCGTCAACCAGGCGGCGAAAAACCGCTATATGTTCGGCGGCAAAGGCAAAGTTCCGCTCGTTCTGCGCACGCCGGCAGGCTCGGGAACGGGCGCAGCCGCCCAGCACTCGCAAAGTCTGGAAGCGTGGATGGCCCATATCCCCGGCTTGAAAGTCATTCAACCGTCGACGGCATACGATGCCAAAGGCCTGCTGAAAGCGGCGATGGATGACGACAACCCGGTGATTTTCTACGAACACAAGCTTTGCTACCGCACGAAAGGCCATGTACCGGAAGGCGCGTACTCGCTTCCGATCGGCAAGGCCGACATCAAACGCGAAGGCAGTGACGTGACCATTGTCGCGACGGCAATCATGGTGCATAAAGCGCTGCAAGCTGCCGTCGAGCTGGAGAAGGATGGCATCAGCGTGGAGATCGTCGACCCGCGGACAATCGTGCCGTTAGATGAAGAAACGATTATCCAATCCGTGAAAAAGACCGGAAAGCTGCTGGTCGTCCACGAAGCGGTCAAACGCGGCGGGATTGGCGGAGAAATCGCCAGCATGATCGCCGAGAGCGAAGCGTTTGACTATCTGGATGCGCCGATCAAGCGCCTGGGCGGCTTGGCCGTACCGATTCCCTACAACCCGGTTCTGGAAAAAGCAGCGATCCCGCAGGAGCATGACATTATTGCCGCTGTGAAAGAGCTGGTCAACCGAAAGTAGGAGGGATAGGCAATGGCAACCGGCATATTCATGCCCAAACTGAGCATGACGATGGAGACGGGCACCATCATCCAGTGGTTTAAACAAGTTGGCGACGACGTGAAGGAGGGGGACCTCCTGTTGGAGGTCCTGACCGACAAGATCAATATTGAAGTAGAAGCCTATGCGACCGGCAAGCTGTTGAAAATCTACAATACAGCAGACGAGGTCGTGCCGGTGAATCAAATCATCGGCTACATCGGCGCTGCTGATGAAGTCGTGCCGGACGAGCCGCCAGGGCTGGAGGGGACAATCAGTCAATCAGACCAAGCCGTGTCTGTTACCGCAACAGCGGAAACTGACACACAGTCTGCAGATGAAACGGAAAACGGGACGGACAAGGTTCGGGCGACGCCTGCTGCCCGCATGGCGGCGAAAGAACAAGGACTTTCCCTGCACGCGATTAAAGGAACCGGACCGAATGGGCGGATTCACAAGCAGGACGTTCTGGCCCATGTGGCGGCTGAACCAGACTCAGTAAAAGCCACGCCGCTGGCCAGAAAGACCGCTGAAGGCGAAGGTATACCGCTCGATGCAGTCGTCGGCACGGGTGTGCAGGGAAAAATCCGGCGGGCAGACGTGCTGAACGCGCTCAAAGCGCAAAGGTACAGCCAAGCAGCAGCTCAAGCCGACGTCACGCGAGTCAAGCTGGACGGCATGCGCAAGGTCATCGCCCAGCGCATGGCGCAAAGCGCCTTTACTGCACCGCACGTGACGATTGTGACGGAAGTGGACATGAGTGCAGCGATCGAGTTGAGAGCATCGTTGCTGCCTGTGATCGAGAAAAAGACAGGCCTGCGCCTCTCGTACACGGAAATCATCATGAAAGCCGTGGCCCATGCGCTGATGCAGCATCCGCAGGTCAATGCTTCGCTTGAGGACGACTATATCGTCTACCATCCGACCGCCAATGTCGGACTGGCTGTTGCCGTCCCGAACGGTTTGGTCGTTCCCGTCGTCGAAGCAGCGGATCAGAAAGGCCTGGCCGAGCTGGCCGACGATTGCAAGCGATTGGCCGGACTCGCCCGCGACGGCAAGCTTTTGCCAGACCACATGCGCGGAGGGACGTTTACCATCAGCAACCTCGGGATGTACGCGATCGACGCCTTTACGCCGATCATCAACCAGCCGGAGAGCGCGATTCTGGGCGTCGGCCGGATCAATGAAAAGCCCGTGGGCGTACAGGGACAGATCGAGCTGCGTCCAATGATGACGCTCAGCCTGTCCTTTGATCACCGCATCATCGACGGCGCACCTGCAGCCGAGTTCTTGCAGGCAGTGAAGACGGTGATGGAAAATCCTTATCAATTGATTGTCTAGGAGGCAAGCGGCATGAAATCCTACCAAATCGCAGTCGTCGGTGGCGGTCCCGGTGGCTATGTAGCGGCAATCCGCGCAGCCAAGGAAGGGAAGAGCGTCGCCTTGATCGAAGCGGACCATGTCGGCGGCACATGCTTGAACCGCGGCTGTATCCCCTCCAAGACGCTGCTGCGGCACGCAGAGGTAATTCACGATATCAGGGCAGCCCGCCAGTGGGGGATCGAAACCGGGCCGCTCACGCTTTCGCTGGAAAAAATGCTGGCCCGCAAAGACGAAGTGATCAACCGCTTGCGCACAGGCATCAGCTCGCTGCTGAAAGCCGGCAAGGTCGAAGTGTACAAGGGAACAGGCACCGTACAACGTGACAAGACGATTCGCATCTCCGGCAGCGAGGAACAGACGATCAAAGCCGAGGCAATCATTTTGGCGACCGGCTCTGTGCCGTTTGTTCCGCCGATACCGGGAGCGGAACAGGTCGACTATCATACGAGCGACACGATTTTTTCCCTCTCCGCCATTCCCGCATCGCTCGTCATCATCGGTGGCGGTGTAATCGGCGTGGAATTTGCTTGCATCTTCGAGAGCTTGGGGACAAAAGTGACGATCGTCGAGATGGCTGACCGGCTCGTTCCGGCAGAGGACCCGGATGCGTCAGCGGCGCTGAAAAAGGCATTGCAAAAACGCGGGATCACCATTCTCACCCGAACACAGGTGACGAAGCTCGCCGCCGGTGCGAATGGAAAGCTCGTACATATCACGGACCAGACTGGGGCTGCGAGTGAACTGTCCTGCAGCGACATCGTCATCGCCGTCGGGCGCCGCCCCAATCTGTCCGCGATCGCCGACCTGTCGCTGCAGATGAACGGCCCCTTTGTCGCCGTCAATGAGTTTCTCGAGACGAGCGAGGCGGGTATTTACGCGGTAGGCGATTTGATTGGCGGCTGGCAATTGGCCCATGTGGCCAGTGCTGAAGGAAGTATCGCCGCTCTGAATGCGGCCGGACACCGCCAGGCGGTCGATTATCGGGTCGTCCCCCGCTGTGTTTATACCCAACCCGAGATTGCCAGCGTCGGCATGACAGAGGAAGAGGCGAAGCAAAAAGGCTACCGCGTCAAAACGTTCGTCTATCAGCACGCGGCCAACGGCAAGGCGATGGCGATCGACCACAAGGAAGGCTTCGTCAAGGTCATTGCCGATGAAGTCTACGGCGAAATCCTTGGCGCCGTGCTCGTCGGGGCACATGCTACGGAAATGATCACGACCCCTTCAGCCTTTATGTATCTGGAGGGGACGATCGAAGAGATGGCCAACATGATCTTTCCTCACCCAACCGTCTCGGAAACGATGCTGGAAGCGGCAGCAAGCTGGCTGGGAAAAGGTATTCACTGATTTGCGTGAACGGATATTGGGGCGGGTTTTCCCGAAGACCACGCTAGCTTCAACGGCTCAAGGTAGCGCATCGAACGTCGACATTTTGGCAAAAACATTGGTTTATCGCTATTCATGGCACGGTGAAGGCGGTAATCAGGGCGCAAAAAAGTCTGGACAATAAATTGGCCGAACAGCTATAATGGCGATAAGAATTGAACAATTGATCGTTACCTTGAGCAAATGCCCAGCTAAGGAACGTACGAGGTGAACATAATTGCAAGATAAAGATGGCTTGCTGACAAAAATTTCGTATATGTATTACATTGACAACCTGTCCCAGCAGGAAATCGCTACCGCTTTGGATATGTCCAGGGCAAAAGTTTCGCGGATGATCCAGGAGGCGAAGGATCGGGGGATTGTGGAAATCAGGATTCACCCGGCCAATACGCGCTGCTATGAACTGGAGCGCCTGTTGAAGGACAAGTACGGCGTGAGTGAGGCGATTGTCGCGCCTGTCTTCTCGACAAAAGAAGAAAGCATCGTCAAATCTTTGGGAAAATACGGCGCGGATTACTTGTCCCAGTATTTGAAGGACGGCATGATTGTCGGGTTTTCCATGGGCCGGACACTGAGCGAGGTAGCCAACGCAGTCAGCTCCAGGGAGCAGGTCAGCTGCAGTATCGTCCCGATTACCGGCGGCTTGGGGCAGGTCAGCCCTGAAGTGCACGCCAATGACATCTGCCGTCGGGTGGCGGAAGGCGTCGGGGGAACAGCGTTTCCGTTATATGCGCCGGCCATCGTATCCAATCCGGAAATAAAGGAAGCGATTATCCACGACCCGATGATCCAGCAAGTCTTCGACAAAGCGATTCACGCCGATATTACCGTAGTCAGCGTGGGGCATGTCGCGGCATCTACGTTCGTGGAGATCGGCAGCATCTCGGAGCAAGAGGCGGCACAGCTGCAGCAAAATGGCGTCGTCGGCGATATTGCCTCGTGGTTTTTCAACGCTAGCGGGGAGCTGCTCGATCTGGAAATCCACAAGCGCGTCGTCGGACCTGACTTTCGCGAGATTCGGCGGAACTCAAAAGTCGTTTTGATCGCGGGAACCGATTTCAAGCGGGATGTCATTGCGGCTGCCTTGCGAGGGAAGCTCGTCGACGCCTTGATAACGGATGAGAGCGTGGCCAAATACCTGATTGATCTGTACTGATATCCAGGCGGATTTTGCAGCGAACGGTCGATGGGAGATAGACGCGGACTCGGGAAGCGTTCGCGTCATATCCGCCCCCCCATACATATGAACTGGATTGGGGACGTTCTGTTCCCATCAGAGCGAATGGCCATATACGATTTCGGAATGAAGCGCAGAGGGATCTGTACGGGATGGGGCAGGCGTTCTGCATGTTACAACCAAACGCCGACTCATTCGTCCGCAATTTTGCCAAGATTTCGAGAAAAACAAATAGGTCTGTACAAGCCCTTCGATAAGAAAACGGTCGCTGGCAGCGAGCGCTTGCATAGACGCAAGGGCTGCACCCACCATATCGCTTTTTCATTTACACAGGTTGACATGAAACGGACCTGCCAGTCAAGAATCAAGCAAGACGCAGCACACCCACTGAAAGGAGGTGAATTGGTTGACCAGCGGTTCAGTTCCCCATTTGCCCATGGAGCTTGCCAGATTAGCAGGGGACGAAAGGGAGCGGTACGTGCTGTGCGAATCGGATTCGTCATTGACTGGAAACAGATTGCTTTCAAATGCCTGACGGCTGGCCCAAAAATAGTCGGGGAGCTTGGCTTGGGCACATCATTTGCCCGATGATGTGCACGTGAAACCGATCCAGCTGAGCTTGACCGTCGACTGTTTCATCCGTGCAGGCGCCGATATGATCGCGGCTTGCTTTGAAGGTTGTCCATAACCGATTCGTATGTGTAAACACATTTTTCTCCATTGCCCAGATTGGAGAACCCACTCGTTGTCGCAGATTGCCTCCGGCCGACAATGCTGAAAAATACGACTGTCAGCGGTTGTCCGCACGTTGTCGAGAGGTATGAAAAAATCGAACACGTAACACGAACACATCAACAGGAAAAGAGATCAGAAAGAGGGGGTACGCTCTATGCTAAAAAAATGGCTGTGTCTATTCGTAAGCGCTCTCATCATGCTCACTGCCGGGTGCTCAACACAAGAGACACAAGGAAATCAATCGACAGAAAATACAGTTTCTTCTAATTCTAACACAAATTCTACAGAGGCTCAATCGAACAATACGAACTCCGGTACGGAACAAACCGGGGCAGCTGCTGGCGGCAAGAAGGATCTGAAAATTGCCTGGATTCATATGAATGCCGGGGCGAATTCAGAGCAACGCGCCAAGCAGGGCTTTGACGAATACGTGAAAGCACAAGGCTTGAGCTGGGACGTAAGCTTGTTCGACAGCAAAGGATCGGGACAGACATTTGCTTCCAACGTTGAGGATGCCGTACAGCGGAAAGTGGATGCGATCATCGTCTCCATGGCCGATTTGCGCGCAGGGAAAGCGGCGCTGGAAAACGCCAATAAAGCAGGGATTCCTGTCTATTCGATTGACTCTGGCTGGACGCCGGGCATTGAAGTAGACATTACCAGCAACAACTACGCGATGTCTTCCAAGGTTTCCAGCTATCTCGTAGACAGACTGGGCGGACAAGGCAAAATCATCGCGTTTAAAATGGCCGAGCACCATGGCGTGCGCAAAAGAGGCGAAGTTCTCGATGTAATCGCCAAAGAAAATCCGGGCATCCAGATCATCGAATCGCACAATATCGATTACACCAACTTCTATCAAGACACGCTGCAAACGATGGAAGACTATCTGCAACGTTACGGCAAAGACATCAAAGCTGTCTGGGCGGGTTGGGACGAGCCGGCCATGGCTGCCGCCGCTGCCATTCAGGCTGCTGGCTACAGCAAAAACGACATGTTCGTCGTAGGAATCGACGGACATGCGCCTGCAATCGAAGAAATGAAAAAAGGCTCGCCAATGGTCGCTACCGTTGCCCAAGGCTTTGAAGTCATGGGTGAGACAATCGGGAAGTACATCAATGATATCATTGGCAATGGCAAAGCGAAAAATGAAGTGATTACAGCTACGACAGTCTATGTCGACACGCCGTTGATCACGGAATTCAACTTGCCTGCTGAAGGCGTTCCGGCCTACAAATCACCAGATTTGTACAGCAGCAAATAATCGCAAAAAAACAGGGGGTGTGTAGAATGTGCTGCACACCCTTTTCCCACACGCTGAACAGGAAATACGACTCGGTCGTTCTGCGAGTTAACGAGGGAGAGAATGCTAGTCTTCAAGGAGGATGTCATGAGCGTTTTGGATAAATTTCGTCTGAATAATCAGGTAACGATTGTCACCGGATGGTTCAAACCGTGATGCAAGCATATGGTAAAATTGAGGTCTTGTTTAACAACGCTGAAATATGCCAACATGTAAAGACAGAGGAAATGTGCTATCGCGAATTGTGCATATAATGCTTCCAAGGCAGGAGTCACTATGCTGACAAAAAGTCTTGCATATGAGTGGGCTCAGTATAATATAAGAGTAAACACGATTGCTCCCGGTTTTATGAAAACAGGGCTGACCCGTCCGTTTTTTTGGAGGCAATCGTGTTATGACGGACAGCTGGATGGAGCTAACTCCGCTGCATCGCCGTCTATTTGGCATCAGAAGCATCTTCGTTTGCCACTGGCGGAGTGTACGTTATCGATGGGGGGTATACCATTTAGGAATTTATTAAAATACCTTAGAAGGCTCCGCCAAAAGCTTGGCGTAGCCGAGTTTTCAAGCAAAACGAACAACGCGTGTATTTGCACTTCGTTTTGTGAAAACACTGGCAGTTTTTTCACAAAACCGGCAAAATGGGAGTGGACAAGTCGCAACAAGTCAAAAACAGACAGATAAAGGAGAAAACCATGCCGTACAAGATTATTTTCTTTGATATTGACGGAACACTGGTAGATGACGAAAAGAAAATCCCGCAGGATACGAAAGAGGCGGTATTGCAAGTAAAAGAAAGTGGAATGGAAGTCGTAATCGCCACCGGGCGGGCACCGTATCACGCTCGCCAGGTGCTGCAGGAGCTCGGTGTCAATTCTTTCATTTGCTTTAACGGCTCGTACGTAGTCAATCAGGGAAAAGCCATACACAAAAAGCCGCTGGACAGCAATGCCATGCAAGAGCTGGAGGCCTTGGCGGAGCAAAAAGATCATCCTCTCGTCTTTATGGGGAGCGACGCTTGCTTTGCAAACAGAGAGCAGCATCCGCACGTAATCGATTCGTTTCATTCCTTGCGGGAGCCTGCACCTGAATATCGTGCGGGCTACTGGCGCGACCAGGAAATTTACCAAGCGCTGCTGTACTGCCAACAGCATGAGGAACCTCATTACTCGCTAGACAATGAGCACTACCGCCTCCTGCGCTGGCACCCGTATTCCATGGATGTAATCCCGGCCCGAGGCTCCAAGGCAGATGGCATTGCGGCCTACTTGCAACATGTCGGTTTAACCCCTGCAGACGCCGTTGCCTTCGGTGACGGATTGAACGACAGAGAGATGCTCTCCTTTGTCGGAATGGGCGTAGCGATGGGCAATGCGCATGAAGGCGTGAAGTCATACGCCAAAATGGTCACAAAAAACAACGACGCCGGCGGCATTAGCTCAGCGCTTAAGGAGCTTCGTTTGATATAATTGATGTGAATCGTTAGTGTACAGATGGCTTCGTCTATTTCGTAGGCGAGGCCATCGCGCTTTCTAGCATTGAAAAAATAATGAGCGTCAGGCCGGCTTCTGTTTCAAGCAGGAGTCGGCTTTTTCGTGTTCTGTAGTCATCGTAAAAACGTAGGTGCAGTGGAGGGGAGGGGAATCGCCCAAAACGGGAAACCCGTTTTGGGCTGACCGCGAGCGGTCAAATTAAGTTTCATGAAAAACGTCGAGACGTTTTTCACAAGAGAACACTCCGCAAGTGACAGCGCCCG
>CAMIVR010000137.1 GCA_946402065.1 uncultured Brevibacillus sp.
TCAAGGAAACAGAAAATAAGTATTGTATGTTAATTGGTCAGTCGTAGAAAAAAAATGACCACTGTCACGCTTTTGTGAATAATCACCATTATCAAATTTTAGAGAATGGTTGCAACCTACCAATTTTCACTCCGACTGGAAAGCGAAGGAGTCAATCTTTATTCCTACAAAAAACATTTCAGTTTAGGTAAACAGGAAAAAAGTATGATTGGGTTGCAGGACTCCAAACGGAAATATCTAGGACTATTTATGTTATTGGATGAAAATATTAAATTTCCATTAAAATTCCAATTGGGGCACAATAGTGAATTAAGGCTATGGGAACGATTGGACAGCAAATTATATAATGACAAAAAATGCAACACGAGTTTACAAATTTTAACATCAACTTATCGGTAAACCTTGCCATGCAGACATCACGCTTGACAGAGATGATTCCTTGGTGGAGTTGCTACTCTGGATACTTATAGGAGGTAGACGGAATTTGACTCAGAAGCGGAAAGGTCGCTGGAAGTGGTTCAGTCTGACTTTGCTGATCATCGTTGGTGCTGGCTATTTCGGATGGTTCTGGCAGCCGACCTACGTGGAAAGCATGCAGACGTCGAGCGGAGTGCAGATGAAGTTCCGCACGCATGGCGACAAGATCGAGATATATCGGAACCAGGCCTGGCAGCCATTCTTCGTGAAGGGTGTCAACCTTGGCGCCTCCTTACCGGGTCATTACCCCGGCGAGCTGCCCATATCAAAAGAAGATTATCTGCGCTGGTTTGCCCAGATAGACGCGATGGGCGCCAACGTCATCCGCGTCTACACGATTCATGCGCCCGTGTTTTACGAGGCCCTTGTCGAATACAATCGGCACAAAGACGGGGAGCCGCTCTATCTGATGCAAGGAATCTGGAGTCCGGAAGAGAAGCTGAGCGAGAAAAAGGATGCGTATCTGCCGGAGATCCGCGAAGAGTTTCGACAGGAAATCGCTGATGCTGTCGGGGCAGTATATGGAAAGATCACGATCCCGGAAAAGTCGGGGAAAGCAAGCGGCAAGTATCGTGCCAATGCAGGGCAGTATTTGATCGGCTGGCACACCGGAACCGAATGGAATCCGGTCATGGTCAAGCAAACGAATCAACTGCACGAGGCGACAGCACCCTATCAAGGTGTATACTTTCAAGCCAAGCCGCATGCGACGGCGTTTGAAAGCTGGATTGCCGAGATGATTGACAGTGTGGCGCAAGAGGAAAGCAAATACGGCTGGGAGCATCCGATGACGTTTACCAACTGGGTGACGACAGACCCTCTGGAGCATCCGGGCGAACCGATCTTTCAGGAAGATTTGGTCAGTGTCGATCCGACACATATTCAAGCAGGCAAATGGGATGCGGGTTACTTCGCAGCGTATCACGTATATCCCTATTACCCGGATTTTTTCAGATATGATAAAACATTACAGGATGTCAAAAACAGCTCCGGCCAAATCGATACATACAAATCGTACCTGCAAAAGCTGAAGGCACATCACAAAGACATGCCGATCATGGTGACGGAGTTCGGCGTACCGGCTTCGCCAGGGATTGCTCACATCGGCAATCTGGGACGTGATCAGGGCGGTCATACGGAGCAGCAGCAAGGACAAATCGATGCTGAGCTGCTGCATGAAATATACGATGAGGGCTATGCGGGCGGCATATTGTTCGTCTGGCAGGATGAGTGGTTCAAGAAGACGTGGAATACGATGCGCTTCGAGCTGCCCGAGGATCGGCGCTCGTTCTGGCTGAACGTGCTGACCAATGAGTCGCTGTTCGGCGTGCTGGGGATGTTTCCGAGCAAGGATGGGGTAATCGCGATCGATGGCGATTCATCTGATTGGGACAAGCTCAAGCCGGAAGAAAAACAGCGCTTGGATGCAAATGCCCCCGGCTATAAAGAGATCTGGATGACGCATGACGAGGGCTATGTGTACCTGATGGCCAAGCTGGATAAACCGTTTCAGCCTGATAAAGAACAGTTGTACCTCGGTTTCGATACGCTCCCCGGCGGGAATCGGCATGCCCCTGAGCTTGGCGATCATACTCTCGATGAAGGTCTGGAAACAGTGGTTGTGTTGGGGACAGACGAGGAGAGCTCGATCCGCATCGCTTCCAATTACGACTTCCACACTCGTCTGTATGGCAAACGCTACGGCATGCTGCCAGTCAATCCGCAGGAGATGCAGGACGATTCAGGTGTGTTCAAGCCGTGGAAGCTGGCCGTCGGACTGGAAATGGAGCCGCCGGACAGCAGGGAGTACCATCCGATGGAGGAAGTCGTGGTCGGCAAGCTCGTCAGGGGAACGACGAACGCGAACGACCCTGCCTATAACTCACTCGCCTCCTGGCAGGTAAAAGGAGATACGCTGGAGCTGCGCATTCCGTGGATGCTGCTAGGCTTTACTGATCCAAGTTCGCTGCAAGTGATGAGCTACAAGGATGCCGGGAAAGCGTTCCAAACCGAAACGAGCAAAGGGATTCGCCTCGTTCCGTGGATTGTGGAGCGACGCAGTCAGACGGTCACGGGTCTTGGTGCAGCACATTCAGTGTATCCAGTATCCAAACTGCCTCGCTACGAATGGAAGCCGTGGGAACAAGTCGGTTACAACGAGCGGCCCAAACAAAGCTATGGCATCATGCAAAAGGCATTTCAGCAAATCAAGCAAAATGAGACAAAGCAATAGAACACAAGCGAGGATAGGAGGGAGAATTTCACGTGCAAACACAACTGGTTATGGCGATAACAATCATCTACGTGCTCGTAGGAGTCATCGGGTTCAGCTTGCTGGTGCTGTTCGCCATGAAGACGCGAAATATTTTGGCTGACCACAGGACAAAGCGATGCCTGGAAAAGTTCCACGACTACTTCATCTACTTGCAGTCGCACATCGAGGATGAGGAGCGGTTGAAGACTCCACCGGGCAGCATCACGCTGGCGGAACGGAAGGTCATCCAAAAAAAGCTGGCTGAGTTGATCGAGCGGTTTACCGGGACTCACCGGGAAAAGCTCCTGCTGCTCTGTGAGGATCTGGGGCTGGTGAAGCTGGACATGCAGCGGCTGCACGGCTGGTGGAAGTGGACGAGAGTGGACGCTGCGTACAATCTGGGAACGATGCGTTCGAGGGAGGCCGTGCCTGATTTGCTCAGTTTGCTGCGACAAAGCGGGTACGATCCTAGTGTTTTTATCATTGCCCGCGCGATTGCCAAATGCTCGCAGGAGGTGGACGAGCTGCGCGAAATGGCGCTGCTCCTGTGCAGATACAAGAAAAACGTGCACCAGCTCATTGCCGACATCCTGAGCGAGTCGCAAATCGATCCCGTCTTGCTGCACACTTCTTTTTTGCAGGAAGAGAATAACGAACTGATCAAAATCGGCTTGATCGGCCTCTCCGTACACACTCTGCCGAAGCAGGACAAGACGCTGTACGCGCTCGTCGAATCAACGGACAAGGAAGTGCGGATCAAGGCAGTCAAGCTGATCTGCAGGGACAGCAGATACATGACGCCGGAGATTGTCAGCCGTCTGATGAGCCATCCCGATTGGGAAATTCGCGCGATCATGGCAAAAGCGATTGGCGAGCTTGGGCTGTACTCCTATCTGCTGCTGCTGAAAGATGCCATCGGGGACGCGAACTGGTGGGTGAGCAGCAATAGCGCCCGCAGTCTGGCCCGGCTTGGCGTGGAAGGGTTCCAGGTCTTGTGTGAAATCGTCGAGACAGAGGGGCAAGGTGTTAAGCGGGAGATTGCTGCCCAGGTGATTGCAGAAGACCTGGAAAAAGGCGCGAAGTCACAAGCGGACATCGTCCAGCAGCTGCATCACAACGAAAAGCTGCTCGCATACCAAAAACTGAACCGGCGAAACGTGCGCGACCGGATGATCGAGCGCAAACGTTCGCATCCCGTTTTATGAAAACCGACAGCGAATTTTCAGAGAACTAGCTTTGCAGCGGAAAGGAGACGACCATGAGAGAGTTCCTGCTCTACTACGGGATTTTTGCAATCTACTACGTGGTTGCCATTAACTCGTTGTACTTCATCATCATGATGTTCTCCTTCAAGAACATCATGTCGATTCTGAAAAACTCCATCTATTCCAGGTTCCAGACGTTATCCGGCTCAGAGTATGTGCCGCCGATCTCCATTCTGGTGCCGGCGTACAACGAAGAGCTGACGATCATAGAAAACGTCCGTTCCCTGTTATCCCTGAACTACCCGCGCTATGAAGTTATTGTCGTGAACGACGGTTCCAAGGACGGGACCCTGCAGGTGCTGATGGAAGAGTTTCAGCTCGCTGCGACCGCGCAGCTGTCGACGAATCGCGTCCTGACCACTTCCAAAATACGCGGCATCTATCACAATCCGGCTTACCCGAACCTGTATCTCATCGATAAAGAGAACGGCGGGAAAGCAGACTCGCTCAACGCCGGCATCAACCTCTCGCATTACCCGTTGATCGCCTCGATTGACGCCGACTCACTGCTGGAAAAAGACGCGCTGATCCGCATCGCCAAAGTGTATATGGAAAACCCCGAAGAAACGGTAGCCATCGGCGGCGACATCCGCATCGCCAACGGCTGCAAGATCGAAAATGGCGTCGTCAGCGAAATCCGATTGCCGGACAAATTTTTGCCGATGCTGCAGTGCGTCGAGTATCTCAAAGCGTTTCTCGGCGGGCGGATCGGCTGGAGCGCGATCAATGGGTTGATTATCGTCTCCGGGGCTTTCGGGGTGTTTCGCAAGGATTACGTGGTCAAAGTCGGCGGCTATCGCGAGGGCTACCCCGGTGAAGACATGAACATCATCATCAAGCTGCATAAATACATGCTGGAAAACAAACTGCCGTATCGGGTCGCCTTTTGTCCGGACGCCGTCTGCTGGACACAAGCCCCGGACACGCTGAAAATTCTCGCCAGTCAGCGCCGGCGGTGGGGCCGAGGCAATCTGAAGAACATGATCGAGTACGGCAAAAACATGGTACTTCAGCCAAAATACAAGGTTTTCGGCATGCTCACACTGCCGTTCAACATCCTGTTTGAAACGCTGAATCCGTACTTTCGCATCACGGGTCTGCTGGCCCTCGTCGGCTACACCTTGATGGACATGACCAATAGCCATGTGCTGCTGATTTACGGGCTGATCAACATTCTCTACGGCTTATTGCTCGGCGTTGGTTCCCTGCTCTTGGAAGAAATCGCATTTCGGCGTTATCCGCGGATCCGGGATAGCGTCAAGATGCTTTTCTATACAATTCTGATGTTCTTCGGCTACCGGCAAATTGGCGTCGTTTGGAGGTTCCTCGGTCATATTGAGTTTTTGCGCAATAACAATACCTGGGGCACGATGACGCGAACAAGCTGGAAGGTCGAAGGGAAAAAAACGATTTCCGGTTAGGAGGGTAAAGGAATGAGCAATCTCGCACAATCATTTTATCAGTTTCTTACCTATTACGAGGCAAGTCAGTTATCGTGTGGGGTCATACTGGCCAAGTGCAAGAATCTTACCAAGGAACTGCTGGAAAACGTGAAGCAAGACCTGGAAAAAGACAGACCGAATGTCGCAGCACAGTTTGTGTACGACCAAAGCAAAAATATTTTAGGTGTCATCCTCGATGAACAAAAGCTGGGGGACACGCACTTTTACTGCCTGCTGGTGAAAGAGCATTTGCTCAAACGCAGTCTCTTGGCCGGCAGCTTGATGGTCGCCAGCTTTCCCGAGAGCGCCGAATCGGCTGGACAGATGCTGATGCGGATGATTCAGGAAATGAAGGAGCCGGGGGGCTTTGGCGAGATCATGATTTACGATCGCCACTTTGAAGGCAGAGCGGACGAGGCGGCGCGCATTTTGCTCGTCAACCACGATGAGACCGTAACGGAATTTCTGCGCATTTTCCTGCAGCGAAAAGGCTACCACGTGTTCGTCGCCAGCGACGGAATGGATGGAGTAAACAAGTTTCAGGAGGTCACGCCCGATCTGGTCATCACTGATCTGAATTTGCCGATCATCAATGGCTATCAATTGATTGAGCGAATCAAAGAGACGGCCGACAGTGAGCATCCGAGCAAAATTGTCGTGCTGACGGACCGGCGACTGGAGGAAGACGTCAGCAAATCGTTTGCACTGGGCGCGTCGGACTACATCAGCAAGCCGTTTTCACCCATAGAGCTGGAAGCAAGAGTAAAGCGATTAATTTCTTAAGTAGAGGAGAGCGATCAACATGGAGCGATTTCTGGAACTGAAACAGGCGATTCAATTAAAAACAGCAAAAATCGGTGTGATCGGACTGGGGTATGTCGGATTGCCACTCGCTATGGAAATTGTCAAAAGCGGTTATCCGGTGACAGGTATCGACCTTGACCACGACAAGGTGCAAAAGCTGAAAGCAGGCAGCTCATACGTACAGGATGTGCCGGATCTGGTCGTTAAGGAGTGCAACGCGACAGGCCGATTTGCCCCGACTACCGATTACCGCGTGATCGAAGAGCTGGATGCGCTCAGCATCTGCGTGCCGACGCCGCTCAGTCAAAATCAGGACCCGGATACGTCCTATATCACGGGTGTCGTCAGCCAGATCAAGAAGTACATGAAAAGAGGACTGCTGATCACGCTGGAGAGCACGACGTACCCGGGGACGACCGAAGAGCTGATTCAATGGGAATTCGAAAAGCTGGGCTATCAGGTGGGCGTCGATTTCTTCCTGTGCTACTCGCCGGAGCGGGTCGACCCGGGCAATCACTCCTATTCGACCTACAACACGCCGAAGATTATCGGCGGGACGACGGAAAAATGCATCGAACTGGGCTCCCTGTTGTACGGCAATCTCGTCAAAACCGTAATCCCGGTGTCCACGCCAAAAGTGGCGGAAATGTCCAAGCTGCTGGAAAATACGTTCCGCAGCGTCAATATCGCGTTTATGAATGAAATGGCACTGATGTGCGACAAGATGGGCATCGACATCTGGGAAGTGATCAAAGCGGCCTCCACGAAGCCGTTCGGATTCATGCCGTTTTATCCCGGACCGGGGATCGGCGGGCATTGCATTCCGCTCGATCCGATGTACTTGTCCTGGAAGGCCAAAGGCTACCGCTTCCACAGCCAGTTCATCGAGACGGCCCAATCGATCAACGACAACATGCCGGAGTACGTGCTGAACAAAACGGCACAGGTGCTCAATCTGTACGCCAAATCGATCAAAAATTCGCGGATCCTGATTCTCGGGATGGCCTACAAGCCAGATATTGACGATTTGCGCGAGTCGCCAGGACTGGAGCTGTACGAGCTGTTCAGGCACAGCGGCGCCAAGGTCGATTATTACGATCCATATGCGCAAAGCTTCGTCAACAAGCAAGGGCATGTCGTTCATTCGATCTCATACGATTTGGATACGATGAAGTCGTACGACTGCATGGTGCTCGTCACCAATCACCGCTGCTTCCGCTACGCTGAGCTGGCGGAACTGGGAGTCGGCATTATCGACACGCGCAACGCCTTTGACGGGATTTCCAGCCCGAATATTTACAAGATCGGAACACCTATTTCCAGCCAGCAGCAAACGGAAGTATACAGCCTGCTTGCATAACGTCCTGACAACAGAGGATTTTGCAAAAATCCAAAGAGCGACTTTCAATCAGCCTTGCACCAGGGAGCGAGGGAATCGAATTTTGCAAAATCCTGAACAAGCAACTGATCTGCATGAGAGGGAGGAAGGCATAACATGTGTGGAATTATCGGGTATATAGGCAACAGACAGGCACAGTCGATTTTGACGAACGGCCTGAGAAAGCTGGAGTACCGCGGGTACGACTCCGCCGGAATTGCTGTAAGTGACGGGACAAGCATCGCCGTGCGCAAGGCAAAAGGCCGGATCGATGTGCTGGAACAACAGCTGGAACAGTCATCTGTTCAGGGTCAGCTCGGGATTGGGCATACTCGTTGGGCCACCCATGGTCGGCCGTCAGATGAAAATTCCCATCCTCATTTTGATCAAGAGGGAATCTTCTCCATCGTACACAACGGCATCATTGAGAACTACCTGGAGCTCAAGCAGGATTTGCTTGAGCAGGGTGTTTCCTTTACGTCGGAGACCGATACGGAAGTCATTGTCCATCTGCTCGCCCGCGCCTACGAGGGAGACCTCGTCACCGCCGTGCGCACAGTCGTCAAGCAGCTGCGCGGCGCTTTTGCACTGGCTGTCATGTGCGAGCACGAGCCGGACAAGCTGGTCGCTGTTCGTTACGCCAGTCCGTTGATTATCGGCGTAGGCCAGGGAGAGAACTTTATCGCTTCCGATATTCCCGCCATTCTGGAGCACACCCGCGACGTGTTTGTCCTCGACGATGGCGACATGGCGATTTTGACCAAAGACCGCGTCAGCCTGCACAGCATGGAGACGGATGAACCGGTCGTGCGCGAGCTTGTCCGCATCGAGTGGGACAAGGAACAGGCGGAGAAGGATGGCTACGAGCACTACATGCTCAAGGAGATATACGAGCAGCCGCGAGCGCTCCGCAACACGCTGGTCGGTCGCGTCGACGAACGGACGCAGAAAGTGGCGTTCCCCGGCCTGAACCTGACACCGCAGGCGATCACGGGCATCGATAAAATCTTCATCGTCGCGTGCGGAACGGCGTATCATGCCGGGCTGGTCGGCAAGTACGTGATCGAGAGCCTGACGCAAATTCCCGTCGAAGTCGATGTGGCTTCAGAGTTTCGCTATCGTCGACCGCTCGTCGGCAAAAACAGCCTGACCATCGTCGTCAGCCAATCCGGCGAGACGGCGGACACGCTCGCTGCACTGCGGGAAGCGAAGCGGCGCGGCTCCACAGTGCTGGCGATCACCAATGTCGTCGGCAGCTCGATCGCCCGCGAAGCCGACGATGTCGTTGCCACCATCGCAGGGCCGGAGATCGCCGTCGCATCGACAAAGGCATATACGTCACAGCTGCTCGCCTTCTATCTGTTTGCCGTCTATCTCGCGCAGGAAAAGCTGGCGCTGAGCGAGCAGGAGCGCAAGCAGTTGATCCAGGCCTTGAAGCAGTTGCCCGAGCAGGTAGAGAATATCCTGGACAATGCCGATCACATTCGCTCGTTTGCAGAATCGATCCGGCATGAAAAGAACCTGTTCTTCATCGGGCGAGGTCTTGATTACGCGGTAGCGCTGGAAGGGTCGCTCAAGCTCAAGGAAATTTCCTACATCCATTCCGAAGCGTATGCCGCCGGTGAGCTCAAGCACGGCACACTCGCCTTGATTGAAGAAGGAACGCAGGTCATCGCGCTGGTCACGCAAGCCGAACTGTTTGAAAAAATGATCAGCAACATCACGGAAGTGAAAGCCAGAGGGGCCCATGTTCTCGGCATCACCCTGGAAGAGAATATCGAGCTGCACCGCTCCGTTGACGAGGTGTGCCTGATTCCGGCGACGGAGCCGCTGTTTACGCCGATCCTCAGCGTAATTCCGCTGCAGTTGATTTCCTACTACACGTCTTTGGCCCTGGGCAACGATGTGGATCGCCCGCGCAATCTCGCCAAAAGTGTAACGGTTGAGTAGCACAGGGACGCGTCACCGGGATGAAACTGTTTCGAGGGAGGATGCTTTGCATGGGAACCCCTGATCGAAAGATGAATCAGCAGGTTTTACTGCGCATTATGCTGAGAGCCTATAAAACAGGCAATCAGTCTGACATGGATTTGCGGGCGATGGTCGAGCAGATGGCCGGCGAGCTGAAGCCGTATCTCGAGCAGGACGATCTGCATCGCTCGCGCCCGAAGAAGAAGCAACCAGATAGCAAGGAGGTAGCAGGATGAAGACAAATGCGATTGTGTTAGCGGCAGGTAGGGGAACACGGATGAAATCAAAGCTGTACAAGGTAATGCATCCCGTTTGCGGAAAGCCGATGATTGAGCATATCGTCGACCTTCTGGAAAAGCTCTCTTTGCAAGAGGTTGTCGTCGTCGTTGGACATGGCGCCGAGGCCGTGCGTGAACAATTGGGCGAGCGCGTGCAGTACGCCTATCAGGCCGAGCAATTGGGCACCGCCCACGCTGTCATGATGAGCCGGACGTTGCTCGGCGACCAGGATGGTGTGACGCTTGTCCTTAACGGCGATACGCCGCTGGTGACGGAAGCGACGCTGCAAAAGCTCCTGGATCACCACCAGAGCAAGCAAGCGTCAGCGACTGTGCTTACGACGTTTTTGCCTGATCCGACCGGCTACGGACGGATCATCCGCGACGAAAACGGCGACGTGCGCCGCATCGTCGAAGAGAAGGACGCGACACTCGGGCAGAAAAACGTCCGCGAGATCAGCACCGGCATCTTCTGCTTTGACAACCGCAAGCTGTTTGCCGCACTGCAGCACGTCGAAAACGACAATGCCCAGGGCGAATACTACTTGCCGGATGTACTGCACATTTTAAAAGACCAGGACTGCCTCGTGTCGGCCTGTGTCACCGACGATGCCGACGAGGGGATGGGCGTCAATGACCGCGTGCAGCTCGCCTATGTGGAGCAAGTGCTGCGCAAGCGCATCAACGAGCGCCATATGCGAAACGGCGTCACCATCATGGACCCGGCCGCGACGTATATCGATGCAGATGTCGTCATTGAGCGCGATACGGTGATTTATCCGGGGAGCTTGCTGCGCGGGCGGACACGCATTGGCGAAGCGTGCCAGATCGGCCCGCACGCGCATCTGCTGGATTGCCAGGTAGACAGCTACGTTCAGGTAGGAAGCGGGAGTGACTCGTTCAGCGGTTGCCATCTCACGCTGCAAGCGTCAGCCGCTGTTTCGGACAAGGCGGGCAAGGCGCAGCGGTCAAAGACGAATCTCAAGCAGGTAAAATGACCAATTTGTCCATACGGCAAATGGGAAATCGAGGGAAGTTTATCGTGGTATCAATGATGATCCTCATATCCGCTGTCACGTTATTCCTCAACCCCGCCAAATCTTCCTACACGCAAGCTACCTGGATTTGGAACGCCAAGCTGATCACTGAGCAGCAAGAGGACATCATCGCCTTCGCCAAAGCGAACGGGATTAACATGATCTACCTGCACGTTGAACAAAAGGACATTGCGGTACAGCAGTACCGTTCCTTTATCAAAGCGGCAAGCCTGGCAGGGATCAAGGTAGATGCCCTGGGCGGCGACCCCTACTGGGCGCTGGCGGCCAATCAGGCAAGCATCGGCAATCTGATTGCCTGGGTAAAAGAGTACAACAAGACAGCCGCGGAAGACGAACAGTTTCACGGCATCCACGTCGACATCGAGCCGTATTTGCTCCCGCGCTGGAAAACGGACCGGGAATCCGTGCTGCGGCAGTGGATGGAAAATATTGGGTACGCAGTCCATGAAACGAAGAAAGATGCAAAGCTCGCTGTCAGCGCTGATTTGCCTTTTTGGGTGAACACGTTGACCGTGCCAGGTGAGTCGGAAAAAGTCAGCAGCTGGATGATCCGCCACCTGGACAGCATTACATTGATGGCCTATCGCAATTACGCACATGGCCACAACGGGATCGTCGACATCGTGCAGGGCATCATGAACGATGCCAATGAGCAAGAGAGGGCGTCGATCATCGTCGGTGTAAACATTATGAAATCGTCAGAAGGCAAAAATGTCAGCTTTCACAAGGAAGGCACTGCCGAAATGAAGAACCAACTGACGATTTTGCAGGATGAACTCTCCAAGTACAACGCATTCGCCGGCAGCGCAATTCACGACTACGAGAGCTGGCGACATGTGAGCAAACGAGAGGAGAAGCTGTGACGAATGAAAGCGACACGAATCTACGTATGCCTCTTATGTCTAACTATCAGCTTTCTATTCGGATTTTCACCAGCCGATAAAAAGACCAAAGCGACCTGGATATGGCAGGCGGAGCTGATCGCCAGCGAAAAGCAGGAGATCCTCGCGTTTTGCCGGCAGAACGAGGTAACGCTGATCTATTTGCGGATCGACATGGAACAGCCGTATGAGCACTATCGGCAGTTCATCCGCGATGCAGCCGCCGACGGTATCGAAGTACATGCCGTTGGCGGGCATCCGGCATGGGCACTGCAAAGCTACCAGGGCAATATGCTGAAGCTGGTCAAATGGGTCAAAGCGTATAACGATTCGGCAGGCCAGGCCGAGCAGATCAAAGGGATCCACCTGGATGTCGAGCCGTATTTGCTCCCGCAGTGGGAGTCGGACCAGACCCGGGTCCTGCGCGAATGGCAGAAGAATGTCCGGACGTTCGTAGCAGAGGCGAAGCAGGCTGGCGACTTGCAGGTAAGTGCAGCCATAGCCTTCTGGCTGGATAGCATTCCCACTCCGGATCAGCCCGACGTGCCGTTGAGCAAATGGCTGATCGAGCAGTTTGACGCCATCTGCATCATGGCCTATCGCGATACATTGGAGGGATCGAACGGGATCGTCGCACTGGTGGAAAAGGAAATGAACCAGGCTGACGAGTTGGGCAAGCCCGTCTTGATCACGGTCAATATCAAACGGACCGGACTCGATCTCGAATCCTATGCCGAGGAGGGTGCTGCTGAAATGGACAGGCAGCTCAAGCTGCTGCCGTCCTACCTGGGCAATCACCCGTCCTACGCCGGGACGGCTGTCCACGATTACCGCAACTGGCGGATGATGTCAGCAACTCCCACCGTACCGCCTGCTGGCGAGCACGTTCGCGGTATGTACGTCTGGCAGGCCGAGCAGCTCGTCGCCGAACCGGATGAAATTCTCGCCTTTGCCAAACAAAACGGAGTGAATCTCCTGTACACCCGGCTCGACCTGGACCAACCGTTTGCGGTGTACAAGGATTTTGTCAGGCAGGCACATGCGGCGGGGATCGAGGTCCACGCCATGGGCGGCCACCCGATCTGGGCACTGAGCGAAAATCGCGGCCGGATCATGCGATTGGTCAAGTGGGTGCAGCAATACAACGAAAGTGTCTCCGCTGATGAGCGATTCCGCGGGATTCACCTGGACATCGAGCCGTACGTCATGCCGATCTGGCAAAAGAACAAAGATGAGGTGCTCAGACAGTGGATGGGCAACATCGAAGCGTTTGTGACGGAGACGAAAAAGGATCCTTCGCTGGAAACAAGCGTCGATTTGGCAGTCTGGCTGGATAATTCGCCTACCCCGGGAGACGCTGCTACGCCGTTCAGCCATTGGATGATCAGTCAGCTCGACCACACTACGCTGATGGCCTTTCGCAACCATGCCGAAGGGGCGGGAGGGATTGTCGCTGTGGTCAAAAACAAAATAGAGTACGCTTCGGAAATCGACAAAAAACTGATCGTCGCCGTCGAAATGAAAGAGAGCCACGAAGGCCATTACGTCAGCTTTTATGAGAAAGGCAGGGGGGAAATGAACCGGCAGCTTGAGCTGGCGGAACAACTGCTGGAGAAGTACCCGGCCTATCAGGGAAATGCCGTGCACGCCTATGATTACTGGAAAGCGAGCAGAGAGTAGCCAGATGAGTTCCCGGTATAAGAATGTCTGATGCATGAGCCAGGCGAAAGCAAGTGCGGATGAGGCGCGATTGAGCGAGGAAAACTGGCTGAGCCTCGGTCGATTGATTACGGGGGAAGCAGTGCTGTAAAGAACGTATAAAACACCAGTCAAACACTTCAACTGCTAAAGGTGTTTGACTGGTGTTTGGCATTGCTGCGCCTTCGACCAGGTTGAGCGGGTATAACCGATTTTCATTCCGACCCTTTCCATATTCTGATGGCTTGGCGAGCAGTAAGCAGCCTGGCTGACTACCAGTGTGCAGCCGTTCTCGTACGCATCGCGAATGCGCCGCAGCAATAAGGCGTTATGCAAGCCGCGGTTCCGATATTCGGGCAGGGTAGCCGCGAACGTAAGCGACGCTACGCTGTCTTTCATAAACATGACAGCTACAGCCGCAGGGGTGCTGCCTGCGAGTCCAATGTAAAACCGCCAGCCCGGTCGCCCGTACAGCACCCGGTTGTTCGCCGCTACATACGATTTCCCGTCCAGCGGCAGACCTGTACCCAAGCAATGAATTTCGGCGTACGTCTCCATCTCGTGTTCGTCTAACGCCCGCACACGAATATCGCCAACAGGTACGTCGACCTCCTGCGCAGGGCAGTATAAAGACGTGTGGAAGGCAGACTGATAAAAGGCGATGATTTCATCAATGGCGGTTTCCTCAAGCAACCCTTTGACATTATTAAACTGGCCCCACGGCATCGTCCTGCTGTACAGCGCTGTTGCCGGTCCGAACCTCCTGATTTCCACGCCTTCGGGATTTCCCGCCCGATCTTTTATCGCGTTCATCCGGTCAACCATGTACGCTATTTCCGATTCCTCAAGCAGATCTGCCAATTCCCGATTCGTAATGATCATTTCCCTTCCACCTTTCTCCTGACATTCCAGGGCAAGCAGCGGTCTACCGGACGCGCGGTTATTGCTGATGAAACGGGATTTCTGCACCTTCGTCCATAAAGATTCGCTCCCGCATATTGATACAGCTCATCGTATTCCGTATCCAATAGACGTTGGGTTCTATTTTAAACAAGTGGGTATCGTGTTGGTCTTGAAAAGAGACAATGAAATGGTCGTCGTCCCGTTTAATCGTAAAGCGCGTGTGAACTTCATCGGCCAGCTGATACGTACCTTCGATGCGATCGCTCGCGTCCGGCAGCAGGATGCCAGGGTGCTTGGGCGGGAGCGGTTCTTCACTGTCATGCGGGTCGTTCAGGAATGCCAGTAGCTGTTGCTCATAGATGGGGCTTACTTCCTCATTCGTCAAGAGAACCGTGATCTGATCACCGTCCAGCGAACACAGGCAATGCGCAGAGTAACCGGGCCATCCGCCGGAGTGGCCAAAAGCGCCGTCTTGCAAGACGAAGCCATATCCGTAATTGGGCCGGGAAGCTGTAGGCGTTACAGCCCGTCTGACCCATTCGGGAGATACCAGTTTCCCGTGAAGAAATCCTTTTACAAACCGGGCGATATCCTTCGCCGTAGAATAGATGCCGCCGTCACCGTAAAAGCCGTGTTGGGTATCGATACCTTTAAAAATCGGATCATCTGCCAGCGCAATATAGTTTCGCTTCGTATAATCAAAAAGCCTTCCGACAGCAACATGTTCGGCTGCCGGCTGCGATGTTGTGTGTTGAAGCTGAAGAGGAGCGGCAATCATCTTTTGCAAATAGTCCTCATACGAGAGCTGGCTGGTGTGCTCGATCATTTTCGCGAGCAATACGTAGTTCGTATTGGAGTAGGACCATCCGCATCCTGCAGGGAAGTACGGTTGTTTGTCACGCAAGAATTCTGCAATGTCTTCACACGAAGTATTGCCGATATACTCAGGGATGCCCGATGTGTGTGTCAGTAAATGTTCAATCGTTACCTGTTTGCAGGCATTCGTCATGTCAAACCAGTTCGACAGCGTATCTTCCAGGCGAATCGCTTTCTGTTCGAGTAATTGCAGGGCCATGACGGCAGTGTACATCTTGCTTAAAGAAGCGATGTCGAACAGCGTATTTTCTGTAATGGTGCTGGAATGATTCAAGTCTTTATAGCCCAACGTCAGGCTGATGCTGCCAGCGTTAGGGGACTCTACATAAATGGCCCCATTAAATTGCGCTTTTTCAAGTGCAGAATAAATCGTCGCAAACATATAGTAGCCTCCTTATTATATTAGTTATCTAACATATTTGGCATGAGGAAATCAGCTAAATTCTTTTAAGGCGATTTCCTCCAGCTTCTTGGTGATTCGTTCCAATTCATTAAGCTCGGAAACAGTCAATTTGGCGAACAGACGGTCGGCTACAGCCCGTTCCACATGTTCTTGCTTGTCGAAATACTCCTGGCCTTTTGCGTCCAAAGTAATAAAAATTTCACGGCGATTATCGGGATTGATTGTCCGCCGGATGAACTGATTTTTCTCCATCTTGGCTATCAGCTGGCTTACTGCACTGGAGCTGATATTCATTTCTACGGCAATTTCGCCGACAGTTATTTTCTGCGCATAGTAGACAATATCTAATAGGACGGCTTGTTGCGTGGTGATGGAGCTGGCCAAATACTGTTTAAAATGCTTGTATATCAAACGGTTGATCGCATATTCAGCTTCGTTGATTTGTTTTACTTTTCGGTACAAGTCCAAGCGGAACACCCTCTAATATGTTAGATGACTAACATATTAGCGGATGTGTGGGAAAAAGTCAACGAACCGATGCCGGGTATCAAAAAATTCATTCCTGCTTTGATTAAGCGTGTTCTGTGTGGAGAGACTGCTTGAAAAAAATGGAAGGCGGTCCGTATTGACCAAACTGAGTATAGTGTGTATATTGTATATATACAATATTTGAAAATAACACATTAGGTGGTTGCCTATGCACATTCTCATCTCTCATTCTTCTTCAGAACCGATATACGCCCAGATCGTCGCCCAGGTCAGGCGCAGCATCCTCAACGGGGAATTGCGTGCCGGAGACCCGCTTCCATCGATTCGCCAGCTCGCCAAAGATTTGCAAATCAGCGTGATTACGACCAAACGAGCTTATGAAGAACTGGAAAAAGCGGGCCTGATCGATTCGGTGGTGGGCAAAGGCTCATTTGTTTCCGGGGCTAATCAGG